>CAYVUM010000139.1:0-7518 GCA_964454795.1 uncultured Rhodospirillaceae bacterium | reverse complement strand
CAGGCGATCGGCGCGCTGCGTGGCGGCGCCATCGACGCCGAATGGACGGCGCCGCGGTTCGAGGCGGTGGATCCGCTGAAGGACATCCAGGCCGACATCCTGGCGGTGCGCGCCGGCCTGATGACGCTGAAGGAGGCGATCGCCCGCCAGGGCTACGACCCGGCCCAGGTGATGGCCGAGATCGGCAGCACCAACGCCGAACTCGACGCCCTCGGCATCGTCCTCGACACCGACCCGCGCAAGGCAACCAAGACCGGCGCCGCAAAAGTGTACGAAGGTGGAGAGGATCGGGAGCGGGGTCGTTAGCGCAGCAGGCGTCTCTGCAGCAGGCTCTGCATGTCGCGGCGGCCGTCGGCGACGCAATAAACGATCAAGCGATTCTCGAAGACCCGGTAGATGATCCTGTAGGGCTTGTAGTGGACCTCGCGGCAGTTTGTCGTCCCGAGCGCTTGCAGTTCCTTGGGAACGTTCCCGCGATGCGGAAACTCGGAGAGGCGCGTGCATGTCTCTTCGAGGGCATCGGCGAGGCGGTCGGCCTTCTCGATGCCGTCCGCCTCAACGACCCAGCGCCAAATGTCTCGGATGTCGCGCTTGGCTTCTTCGAGGAGGAAAACATCGAATGGCATGCCGTGGATCAGCCTTCGAGGTTCTTGCGGATGTCCACGAACGCCTCATCCAGCGGTTGAAACCGTCCTTCCTCAAGGCTTTGGTCGCCGAGCGCGAGGATCTTGAGGAGGGCCAGCGTCTCCTGCGTCTGCTCGTAACTTGCGATGCCCTGGAGCACCGCCTTGGCCTCTCCGTTGACGGTGATAATCACCGGTTCCCGGCCTTCGGCAAGATTGCGGACGACCTCCGGGGCATGGGCCTTGAAGTAGCTGATGGGCTTGATCCGGTCAGAGATTTTCATGGTTCGGCCTCCTGGGTTGGTACCAGAATATAGACCGTATTCGGTCCATGCTGAAACCCTTCGTCACGACGGCAACCGTTTCATGGCGCACGCGGTCGATCCCGTGCGCTCGGCTATCCATGGAGGATGCGCATGGGGGATCGGATCTCGCACGGCACCGACACCGACACTTCCCGAGCCCGAATCTCCGAACGGGATACCATCGACCTGCCGCTGCAGACCCGCGGCGACGTGCGGCTCGAACCGGCGAGCGTCGACGCCGAAGCCCGCACCATCGAGGTGGTGTGGTCGACCGGTGCGGCGGTGCGCCGCCGCGATCCGTGGACCGGCAAGCGCTACGACGAGGTGTTGTCGCCCGACCCGGCGCAGGGCGTGCTTCGCCATTCCTGGGCTCGGGCGCTATGTGCCCGACCGGGCGCCTCCCAGACGGCGGGCCGTCCTGGTGACGATCGCCAGGGCCGCGGTGGTACCGTCGGCTTCGCCCTTTTCGAAGTCGCCCTCGACCTGCCCCATCTGGTTGGTCACGTGCGCGAAGCAGACGACGGTCTGGTTGCGCGCGGCGGCGAAGGCGTAGAGCGCCGCCGCCTCCATCTCGACCGCGAGCAGCCCACGCCGCACCATTGCCTCGATCGCCTGCGGCGTTTCGCGGAACGGCGCGTCCGTCGTCCAGGTCGCTCCGCCCAGCACCGGCTCCGGAAGATCGTCGAAGGCGCCGGCAAGGGCGTCAACCACGCCTGACGGGGGGTCGCTGAACGGCGATGGCGGCAGGTAGTGATAGCTGGTGCCCTCGTCGCGCAGGGCACGCTCGATCAGCACGAAGTACGGCGGCGGCTGGATCGGCGTCAGCCGGCCCGACGAGGTGATGCTGACGAGCATCGTGCATCCCGACGCGAACAGTTCCTCGGCGACGAGGACGGCGAACGCGGCGCCGACCGCGCAACCGACGACGCCGATGGCGAGACCGTCGAGATCGAGCGTATACAGATCGGTATGGTAGCAGGCCCAGCCGGGGTGACGGCGGGTCCGTCCGTCTGCCTTCATCCGGCGGACGATGTCACCGTCCGGATCGAGGAGGCAGACCTCGGGAACGGGCACCGCGCCGATTCCGCGCTGCCGCCGCGCCTCGCGCAGCAGGCTTTCGGGTGTGAAGGCGGACGGCACGGCATGATGCTTGTTGGCCAGAATCGGCGGTATGGCGTCAGGGTCGGTCAAGGGCATCACTTTCCTCAGGGTGCCAATCGTTTCGCTGGCTTGACGGCGGCGAGCGCCAGGAAGGCGGCGCCGAAGGTGGTCAGCCGGCCAAGGGAGCTGTCAATCCCACGCGACAGTCGGGCGGCGGTTCCGCACGGCGGATAGAAGATGGCGCCCCGCAGGTCTTCGACGGTCAGCCCGGCCTTCCCAACGAGATTGCGCAGCTCATCGGCCGTTCGGAACCGCGCCCGGCGCCACACCGGGTGGCCGAGCCGGCCACGCAGGCGCCGCTCCGCCGCCCAGGTGCTCCATTGCCCCAGCTCGCCGATCACCAGCCGCCCGCCGGGGCGAAGGACGCGGCCGATTTCGCTGAGCGCCGACGCCGCGTCGTCGACGAAACAAAGCACGGTCACCGCGACGACGCGGTCGAACGTGGCAGGTGCGAAGGGAAGCCTTTCGGCCGTCCCGACGGCGAAGGTGATCTTCGCCCCCTGCCGTTCAGCACGCCGGCATGCCGCTGCGATCATCGCCACCGACACATCGATGCCGGCGACTTGCGCGCCCTGCTCCCACAGGGCGACTGCCAGTTCACCGTCACCGCAGCCGACGTCGAGGACCTTCCGTCCGTGCACATCGCCGATCAGCTCCAGAAGCAGCTGCCGTTCCAGGGCATCGGTGATGCGGCCGAGGGAACTCTTCCGCCATCTCGCGCAGGCGTCGGCGAGGGCCGTCTCGGCGCCACCGGAGCCCGCGCCTTCAGCCAAGCGGCGCCTCTGCAGTCTCGACGGGATCGAGGGCTCCCAGCATCGAGACCACCGCATCGATGTTGTCCGCCGTCGTTTCGCGGCCGAGGCTGAACCGGACGGCGCCCATGCCGACGTGCGGCGGAACCCCCATCGCGGCGAGAACCGGCGACAGCTCGATCCTGCCGGCGTGGCAGGCCGAGCCGGTCGATGCGGCAACGCCTTCAAGCGCCGCGAGGACCTTCGCGCCGACGCGGCCAATGAATGAGACGTTCAGCGTGTTGGGCAGCCGCCGCTCGGGATGGCCGTTGAGGGCGACGCCGGAACCGAAGCGCGCCTCGATCCCCGCCCACAGCCGGTCGCGCAGGGCCTTCACCCGCTCCATCGCCGTAAGGTCGGCGGCGAGCACGCAGGCTTGGCCCAGCGCCGCAGCCAGCAACGCGCTTTCCGTCCCCGCCCGGCGCCCCCGTTCATGGCCGGCGCCGTGGATCAACGGCTCCAGCGAAAGACCGTCGCGCATGTAGAGCGCACCGATCCCCTTTGGGGCATAGAGCTTGTGGCCGGCGATGGTGAGCAGGTCGACACCCAGATCATCCACGCGTGTCGGGATCTTGCCGACGGACTGCGCAGCATCGGTGTGGAAGGGGATCCCATGCTCCCTGGCGATGGCCGCGCACGCCGCGATCGGCTGGATGGTACCGACCTCGTTGTTGGCATGCATGATGCTGATGAGGATTGTGTCGGCGGTGATCGCGCGGCGCAGGTCGTCGGGATCGATCAGACCCGCACCGTCCACCGGCAGCCAGGTGACCTGTGCGCCCAGACGCTCAAGAAACCGGAGCGGCGCGACGATGGCCGGGTGCTCGATGCGCGACGTGACGATGTGGCGACGCTCCCGCTTGCTGGCGAAGAAGGTTCCCTTCAGTGCGAAGTTGTTCGACTCGCTGCCGCCGCTGGTGAACACCACCTCCTCGGGCGCGCAGCCGAGCAGGTGGGCAACCTGGCGGCGGGCGGTCTCGACGACGTCGCGGGCCGGCGCGCCGGCCCAATGGCGACTCGACGGGTTGCCGAACGCCCCCGCCAGTTCCTGCCGCAAGACGGCGGCGACCTCGGGGGCGATCGGCGTGCTGGCGTTGTCGTCGAGGTAGACGCGCCGCATGTCTCAGAAAACCAGGACCTTGTCGGCGGCGAGGGTCTCCGCCGCCAGCGCGTCCATCGTGCTGCGCTCGGCGCCGGCGACGACGTCGGTCTCGGCGATGCCGCGGGCATCCATGCAAGTCCCGCACAAGAGCACGCGACCGTGCCGGGTCAAGACAAGCTTCAGCATCCGTTCGGCGTTGTAGTAGCCGTCGGGGGTTTTCTGCCCGGCCTTGGCGGCGACCACGGCATCGGCCATCAGGAATACGGTGATCGCCGGCTTCGGTTCGGTCTTGGCGAGCGCATGCGCCAGCCGCAGGGCATTATAAAGCCGCTCGGTGCCGTACGGCGGATCGTTGATGATGATCAGGAGATTCATGGGATCGGGCTTCGGCTCAGAGAATTGATCGGACGCGATGAAACAAGGCAGCGTACTCAAAGCACGCGCGATGCACCAACGCTAAAGCAAACCTGTCGCAAGGCCGGCGCCAACCAGCATCAGGAAGACGGCGACGACGATCTGGATCGAACGCAAGGTCACCTTGGTCATCAGGCGTGCGCCGAGCCAGGCGCCGAGGAAGGCTGAGAGCATGGCCGCGATGACGACGCCCGCCGCGGGCCCTTCGAGGACAGCCATCGGCGACGTGACGAACGCGAGGCCGTAGACGGCAAGTCGCACCACATCGACGATGACCGCGGCGAGGACGCCGGTGCCGACGAAGGCTTCCTTGGCGAGCCCGGCTTTGATCAGGAACGCCGAGCGGAAAGCGCCCTGGTTGCCGGAGAGGCCGCCGAAAAACCCCGACAACAGGCCGCCCAGGATGAGATAACGCGGCGGCAGCGCCAGGCGGGCGAAGGCCGGGCTGAGTTCGAGCGCCGCGAAGACAACGATAACGCCGCCGATCACCGCTTTGAGCGGCGTAATCTCATGCTCGACACCGGCAAACCGCCACGTCGCCCACGCCGGCAGGTCGGCAACCAGCGTGAGCAGGCCCGCGCCGGCAAACGCCGCAAGAGCCGCCGGCAGGGCGAACCGGATCAGCACGCGGCGATCGGCATGGCGGCCGACGAGGACGATCTTGAACAGATTGTTGGCGAGATGCACGACCGCGGTTGCCGCAATCGCGACCGTAACCGGGAAGAACAGCGCAAAGGCCGGCATCAGCACGGTACCGAGGCCGAAACCGGAAAACAGCGTCAGTCCTGAAACCAGGACCGCCACAAGGCATATGACAACGTAAGTCAAGTGACCATCCCTGGACCATCACCGAGAGTTGCGACGAACGTGAAGACAATAACACGGCTTCAGGAAATCCCGTGCCGGTCACGCCGGAGGGCGTCGAGGTGCTGCTCCACATCCTGCCGCTGTTCGAGGCCTTCCAGCTCCGCCACGTCGCCAAGGGCGTGCTGCTGGAAGCGGGAAAAAACGCCTCCGCGCCCTCACCGAATGGCACTTCGGCGGGGGCGATCGCGACTGCCGATCCTGCCGCGGCACCTGTGCCAAGTGCCCTTACCAACTGAATCGGCCCGTCACGCTCGAGGGCTGGCAGGTCTGGGATCTGGCGTTGCGTCTCACCGGTCAGCTGCGCGTCCTCCCCGGCGCGGTGCTGGGCCTCGACGTGACCGCCGCTCTCGCCCAACGACAGGCATCGTCGTGATGGCCCGCATAGCACAGCAGAAGGCCGGCGCCCGTCCGGTGGACGATCAGGCGGATATCGGCGTTGACCCGCACCGACCAGAAATTCGGATCACGGGCCCGGTCGAGCTTGTGGAAGGAAAGTCCCGGCGCGGAGGCATCGAGTTGCCGGTCAAAGGCGGTCGTCTTCACTGCCTTCTGCTCTTGGGCGGTGAGCCTGGACAGGCTGTCGGTGAAGCTGTCCGCAATCCGGAAGTCCATCGTTTACACCGCCTTTTTCAATGGTCCGTCCCCGAGTGTTGCCGAGATGCGCTTGGTAAGGCGTTCTTTCAGTTCTTCAGCGTTGCACCATGTAATGTGGTTGTATTGTCGTGTATCAAAATGCACCTTATCGATGGCGTCGGTGCGGCATGTAAATATCACGGGAACATTGAGTCCATGAGCGAAGCCGGCCTCATAGTAGACACCGCCACGGGCACCGGCGTCGCCTTGTGTAAAATCGGCAACGAGGAAGCGCGACCGCCTGATCTCAGCAATGATCTCGTCGTCAATCTTGTTGATATGCTCCTTTCGGTCGACGCGCAGCGGCTCATAACCAGCTTCCTGAATGGCAGGCCCGATGCCTTTGTCGTAGGCATCTCTCATTGACTCGTCGAACCACATGGCGACGAAGGCTTGGTTTGATCCAGAATTGATCCCGTCAAGTTCAGCAAGACGGGCGTAGCCAGGCGGCCTGAGCATCAATTCGTGAAGGGTATCTTCAGATGATTCCGCCCGCTCTTTAACTCGGTGTTGGATCCCGTTAACTCGGTGTTGGATCCAGCCTTCTTCCTGACAATATCCCGCGAGCGTAATCACTTCCGTTATTTGTAGAGACGCAGTCCAAGCCAGTAGTTCGTTCGCGGTTTTTCTTGTGGCTTCAGTGTTATACTTGGCGCAGAATTTTACAACTGCGCCCAACAGGTCGCTCTTGGCGCGGAGATAGCGTAGCAAGGTGTCTGCCCTGTCATGGACCGATGGCGGGCGCCTCTTGGCAGCTTCGTCCAGAGTATCGCTTGATATTTTGGGGCACGAGACGCCCAGTCGTCGCTGTTCGACCAGCCACGACGTAAGCAGAACTTTGTTCTGCTCATTCCAACTCTCGAGTATCGTAAGCGCGGTGCCGCTAACGGAGTATCGGCCGCCAGCACGTGGCGAAGCCACCTCGTAACCATCGCCTTTCTTCGCAAGGCATTTCGCAGGCGTTTGCCATATCGGACATCTAGGATCGGTCATAGCGCGCGCATCCGCCCCCTCCACCATGCTGCGCATGGTCCCCCTCCCCCGCGCAGCGGGGGATGTCCCATTCCATGAAGCCGCCGGCGGGGGCGGGTTCGCCCGAGGGCAGCGTGACCTCGCCCTCCTTGCGCTGCCCCTCGGGGCTGTCGGCGAGGAGGTCATAGGGATAGCGCGCGCCCATCAGGCGCGAGCAGGCCAGCGCGATGGCGTCGCGCGAGGTGGTGGACCACTGGAAGTTCGAGTTGAACTTGATGCCATAGGGCGGGTCGAAATAGAGACACTGCACCTGCCCGCGCAGGCCCTCGCGCTCGGCCAATGAGGCCATCACCGAGAGCGAGTCGCCGCAGATCATCCGGTCCGACCAGTCCTGCTCGTCCTTGCCGCGCCAGACGAGCTGCGGGTCGAGATCGCGGTTGCGCTGCGCATACGCGAGCCGGATCGGCGTCTTGTCGGCCTCGCGCATGACGCTCTCGAACTCGGCCGTCGGAATGTTCCTCCGCGTCGCCGCGTCGTGCTTCAGCGCCTCGACCTCGATCGGTTTCTTCGCCATGGCGTCAGTCGTCCCCCCCCTTTCCCGGTTGACGGTTCACGCGATGCGGGTTGCCTTGAGCGGCAGTTCCATGGCC
>CAYVUM010000138.1:1158-7521 GCA_964454795.1 uncultured Rhodospirillaceae bacterium | reverse complement strand
TGGTTCGATTCAGCTGACGGATGGGACCCATCCGTCAGCATCGAACCACGAGCGGCGCGGCGACCGGCATGGTCATGCCGCCGCCCGGCGGCGATTGTCCGGCTCGGTTTCGCTGCGCTTCTCATACTTCCCCTGGGGATGGTTACCGACGGCGCCGCCCAGACCGGGGATGCCGCCCCGCCATCAGGCGCGCCGTCGTTTCCTGCCTCCGTCTTTCCAGCTGAGGTGCCCCCAACTTACATCCTGGCTCCCGGAGATGGCATCGTTGTCTTTGTGCGTGGCGAAGAGGACCTGACGCAATCCGTGACCATCCGCCCGGACGGCCGCGTATCCATTCCGTTGGTCGAGGATATGCAAGCGGCCGGACGCACGCCGTCGGAGCTCGCCCGGGCGATCGAGGAGCAGCTTTCCGCCTATCTCCGCGATCCGATCGTCAGCGTTTCCGTCGTTTCAGCAGGCGGTGCCTTCGAACAACAAATCCGGGTGATCGGTATCGCCGCGACCCCGGCATTCGCCGGTGCGAGCCCGCTGTTCAGCCGCCAGCCCTCGCCGCCGCTGGCCGTTGCCTGGGTCGAGGGGATCACCCTGCTTGACGTGATGAACCGGATTGGTGGCCTTTCGCCCTACGCCGCCGGCAACGCCGCCTACGTCCTCCGCCGCACCTACGATGGCGGAACCCACCGGGTCCCGGTCCGGCTCGATGATCTCGTGGAAGAATCGGACGTTTCCGCCAACATGCGGATGCAACCGGGCGACATTCTGGTCGTGCCGGAGGGTGCCCTCGCCGGGGAATGGAACACCACTCGCGGCCTCGGTGCTTTTTTTACGTTCACAGATAATGTCAATCTGGACCCCGGCGACCTGAAGGAGTCCGCGGTCATTTTCTCGCTGACGCCAAACATCAGCACGCGCGGCTCCAGCCGACGCCTCGCCGGCGGCGTTGACGCCACGCTGCGCCTGAATTTCCGGCAGATTCTCGGCGATAACGAGCGCGGGACCGACGAGGGCCTGACCCCCAACCTCAGTCTGCTCGGTACCGGTCAGGCGGTGGTTATCCCGGATGTCCTGTTTGCCGAGGCGGCGGCCTCGATTTCTCAACAAAGCCAGACGATCGGCGATGCCACATCGGCATCCGAGTTCAATACGGCGGGAACCGCCCCCACGGGCAGCTTCCGGTTCAGTCCCTTCGTTCCAGTCCGGCTCGGCCAGTACGCCAGTGCACAGTTGCGCTATACCCTGACGTCGACCATTCAGGGAGAAGAGGACTCGAACATATTCGATACGGCGACGTCGGGCAATCTGTCCAGTACCCGTCACCTCATAAACTTGTCAGTCTTCAGCGGTGACAAGACTTCCACATTTGGTGCGTGGACATTTTCCACGTTCGCCAGCCTGGAGAACCGGTCGGACGAGGATGTGGACCAGGAGGACATCACCGAAGCAGGCTTGCAGCTTGACTGGGCCTATCCCGTTGCGCCGCGCGTCGTCGCGCTTGCGACCATTGGTTATCAGTATCGCGATGCCGGAAGCGGCGAGACCCAGCTGAACGACCCGGTCTTTGCCGTCGGCGCGCGCTGGAACCCGAACCCCCGCCTGGAGGTGACGGCAACCGTCGGCCAGCGCGATGCCCGGTTTAACGTTGCCTTCAACGGCATCTACCGGCTGAGCCCGCGAACACAAATGTTCGCCAATTACTCCGAGGGCCTCGGCAGCACCGCGCAACTGGCAGCTGACAATGTCGGTTTCCTCGCCATCAACCCGATTACCGGAAACTTTGTCGACGACCGCACGGAATCGGCCTTCACCCAGACATTTCCAGGGTCGATCAGCACGGACACGAGTTTCAATCGCCGCCTGACCACCGGTTTCTCAACTGTCCAGCAGCGAAACACTTTCAACACGTCGTTTTCGGCGTTCAGTCAGGAAGACGATGTGAGCGGGATTACCGAGACAACGTTTTCGCTGTCAGCCGGGTGGAACCGCCAGATCACCACCCGGGCCAGCACATCGGTATCCGCCTCCTACACCAAGGACGACCTGGCCGATTCTCAGGAGGACCGGATCCTGACGCGGCTGTCCCTCGATTACACGCTGTTCCGGACGGTCAGCCTGACTGCCAGCTACAGCCTGCAGAAACGCTGGTCCGACGACCCGGACCGCCGGTTTCTGGAGAATGTGGCAACGATTGGCGTAAGCGGCTCTTTCTAACCGCAGGAGACGGCGCCGCGGGCGCCGGCCTAACCGCGAGAGAGACGGCGCCGCGGGCGCCGGCCTAACCGCGAGAGAGACGGCGCCGCCGGCGCCGGGCCGAAAAACACCGTTTTTCGCCCCTCCATCTCAACCCAAATGGGGCAAATGGCTTCCGTTCGCGTGCGACCCGGTGCAACATGACGGCAACGGAGCGACGACTTGTCGCCGGCGCGCTGAGCCGGCCCACCGGTCGCGCCGCGCCAGGTTCATTGCATGCCGCTGTCGCCGCGCCGCCTGACCGAGATCGTCTTCGAGCTGGTTAGCCGACCCGGTCACGAAAAGACCCGGGCGCTGATGTATGAACTCCTGGTCTACGGCCTCGGCGCCAATTCCACGGACATCGCCTTCGAGAAACCGCTGCCCGAGGTCAACGGCCGCCTCGATGCCCTGCTCGGCCAGACGGTGCTGGAGTTCAAACGCGACCTTCGCCGCGAACGCCGCACCGCCGAGGAAGAACTCGGCCGCTACCTGCCGGAGCGCGAACGGGAGACCGGCGAGCGGTTCATCGGCATTGCCACGGACGGCGCCGAGTTCGTCCCCTATGTGATGGAAAAGGGCACCCTGGTGGCCCTGCCCGGGTTTCAGCCGAGCATCAATGAGCCCGGAGCCTTGCTGCTCTGGCTCGACGCTGCGGTTTCCCTGCAGCCCGATCTGATCCCTGGCCCGGAGATCATCCGCATGGAGATCGGCCGCGAGAGCCTCGCCTATCGCCGGGCCATGGAGCGGTTGGCTGATCTCTGGGAAAGCCTGTGCGAGCGCCCCGATGTGGCCCTGAAACGACGGCTGTGGGCCAACCTGCTCGCTGTCGTCTACGGCGCCCCCATGGATGCCGACGACCTGTTCCTTCGTCATACCTATCTCACCATCGTCGCCAAAACGATCGCCACCCGCGTGCTCGGGATCGCGCTGCCGCCACCAGAGGACCTGCTCTCGGGCCGGGCGTTCCGGGAGGCAGGGATCGCCGGTGCCGTCGAGCCCGACTTCTTCGACTGGCTGGTGGTTTCCGATGAGGGCCGTGATCTGGTGGCGCGGATCGCCCGCCAGGTGGCCCGGTTCCGGCTGGCCGATGCCGGCAACGAGGTGCTGAAGGCCCTCTATGAAACCCTCGTCGACCCCGCCGACCGGAACGACGCGGGCGATTACTACACGCCGAACTGGCTTGCCGAGTGGATTTGTGCTGCGGCAATCGAGCGCCCCCTCGAGCAGCGGGTTCTCGATCCGGCGTGCGGGTCCGGCTCGTTTCTGTTCCATGCCGTGCGCCGTTGCCTCGCCGCCGCCCGGGAGGCCCGGCTCTCGCCATCGGAGGCACTGCGGGCGTGTCTCGATAGGGTGATCGGCATCGATTGCCATCCGGTGGCAGTGATCGTCTCGCGGATCGCCTATCTCCTGGCGCTTGGCGACGATTACCTGGAACAGCGGACGGAGCGGATCGCCCTGCCCGTCTATCTCGGCGACTCCCTGCAATGGAGTACCGAGCACATGTACGCCCACCTCGACGTGGTGATCCGGATGCCGGGCGGCCACGACCTGTATTTTCCTGAATCCCTGGCGGCCGACCCGGTCCGGTTCGATGAGACCGTGAACGCCATGACGGAATTGGGCGCCCGCGGCGCCAGCGACGACTCATTCCGGGCCTGGCTGCGCCGGGAGGGCGGATTCGGCGAGGCCGACAACGATATCCTCGTCTCCACCTATGCCCTTCTGCGCGATCTCCATCGCGACGGCCTCGGACATGTCTGGGGCTACGTCGTCCGCAATCTCAGCCGCCCGCTCTGGTTGTCGGCCGGTGGCCAGCATGCCGATGTGATCGTTGGCAATCCGCCCTGGATCAGCTACCGGCGGATGAGCGAGCCGGTCCGCCGTCGCTTCCAGTCCGAATGCCGCAAGCGACGGCTGTGGAGCGGTGGTCGCCTCGCCAGCCACATGGACCTCGCCGCCTATTTCTTCGTGCGGGTCGCGGAGCTGTATCTGCGCCGTGATGGCCTGATCGCGTTCGTCATGCCCTATGGCGTTCTCAACCGGGCGCCCTACGCCAGCCTGCGCTCGGGGCGATATGCCTCTGTGGAGGTTCGCTTCACCACTGCCTGGGCGTTCAGCGAAACGGTCGGGCCGTTGTTCCCGCTGCCGAGCGCGGTCCTGTTCGCGCGGCGAAGCCGTGCTGATACCCTTCCCGAGACGATCACGGCTTTCACCGGACGGCTGCCCCGGCGCGATGCCACTGCCGGCGAAGCCGAACATGCCCTGGTCCGCCGGCAGGTGCCCTGGCCGGGCAGCCGGGTCAACGGGGTGCGGTCGGCCTATCAGCGGGTGTTCCGCCAGGGCGCGACGATGGTGCCGCGGCGGCTGTGCCTGGTCGATTTCGTCGAGTCGGGCCGGCTCGGACGCAATGCCGCAGCACCCCTGGTTGAAAGCCGCTGCGGGCGCCTGGACAAGCCGCCATGGGATGCCCTTGCACCCATCCGCGGGTCGGTGGAAGCGGCGTTTCTCCGGCCGCTGTACCTGGGCGAGTCGGTGGCGCCGTTCCGGGTACTCGGGGTCTCGCGCGCTGTCGTCCCGTGGGACGAAACCAGCGATGACCTGCTCGATGCCGCGGCGGCCGAGGAGCGCGGCTATCCGGGCCTTGCCGACTGGCTGACGATGGCCGAGGCCCTGTGGAACACCCACCGCCGGACCGACCTGAGCCTGATCCGCCGCTGGAACTACATGGACGCCCTGGAGACCCAGATGCCGCCGGCACCGGTGCGGGTGGTCTACACCAAGTCCGGCACCATCCTGGCCGCCGCGATCATTGAGGACTGCCAGGCCGTCATCGATCACAAACTCTATTGGGCACCGTTCCAGCGTTATTCGGAAGCGTTATACGTTGCTGCTTTGTTGAACAGCGAAGGTGTGCGCAGCCGGATCGCCGCCCGGCAGTCGCGGGGCAGCTGGGGGGCGCGTGACGTCGACAAGCTGGTCTTCGAGCTCGCGATACCGCCCTTTGACCCCCTCGATCCGCTCCACCGCGACCTGATGCAGACCGCTCTGGAGGCCGAGCGGATCGCCGACAGCATCGTCCTGCCCGCCGACGTCAACTTCATTGCCGCCCGCCGGCTGATCCGCAGAACCCTGGAGCAATGTGGCCTCGCCCGCCGCCTCGACGGCCTGGTGGGCCGGCTCCTCGACCGGGGCTGAGCAGACGGCCGGCCGCCGTTGCGCCGGCACCAAGCCTGAACATATTTGATGGCAAGCGTTTAGGAAACAGACCAGGCTTGGCGTTGCCTACCAGAGGGACGCCACGCGCCATCGCCGGAAAAGGGATTGGCCATGGACTTGGAAAAGTATACCGAGCGCTCAAAGGGGTTCATGCAGAACGCCCAGACGCTGGCGCTCCGCAGCGGACATCAGCAGTTTACGCCGCTGCACCTGCTCAAAGCACTGCTCGACGACCGCGAAGGACTCGCGGCCAACCTGATCCGCGCCGCAGGCGGGGATCCGCAGAAGGCGCTCGTTGCGGTCGACGCAGAACTGGCGCGGCTGCCGCGGGTGGAAGGCTCCGGCGCCGGTCAGCTCTATCTGACGGCCGAACTCGCCCGTCTCCTCGGCCAGGCGGAAGCGCTCGCCGAGAACTCAGGCGACACGTACGTCACCGTAGAACGTCTCCTTCTCGCCCTCGCCATGGCCTCGGGAACGCCAGCGGCCAAAGCGCTGGCCGACGCGGGGGTGACGCCGCAAAATCTCAATGCCGCGATCGAGCAGGTACGCAAGGGTCGCACCGCAACCAGCCCGTCGGCCGAAGAGGGCTTCGACGCCCTGAAGAAGTATGCCCGCGACCTCACCGCCGCGGCCGCCGACGGGAAGCTGGACCCGGTAATCGGCCGGGATGAGGAAATCCGCCGCACCATCCAGGTGCTCTCGCGCCGCACCAAGAACAACCCGGTGCTGATCGGCGAGCCCGGCGTCGGCAAGACCGCGATCGCCGAGGGCCTTGCGCTGCGCATCGTGAACGGCGACGTGCCGGAGAGCCTGAAGGACAAGCGCCTGCTCGCGCTCGACATGGGCGCGCTGATCGCCGGCGCGAAGTACCGCGGCGAGTTCGAGGAGCGCCTCAAGGCCGTGCTGCGCGAGGTGTCG
>CAYVUM010000138.1:0-1148 GCA_964454795.1 uncultured Rhodospirillaceae bacterium | reverse complement strand
GACGTACCGGAGTCGCTGGTGGACCGCCGGGTCGTGGCCCTGGACGTCGGCGCGCAGATCGCCGGCACCAAGTACCGGGGCGAGTTCGAGGACCGGCTCAAGGCGGTCCTGCGCGAGATCGCCGAGGCCCAGGGCACGGTGATCCTCTTCATCGACGAGCTGCACACCATCGTGGGAGCCGGGGCGGCGGAGGGCGCCGCGGACGCGGCCAACATGCTGAAGCCCGCTCTGGCCCGCGGCGAGCTGCGCTGCGTCGGCGCCACCACCCTGGACGAGTACCGAAAGCACGGGGAGAAGGACGCGGCCCTCGAGCGGCGCTTCCAGCCGGTCTTCGTGGGCGAGCCCAGCGTGCAGGACACCATCTCCATCCTGCGCGGCCTGAAGGAGCGCTACGAGGTGCACCACGGCGTGCGCATCCAGGACGGCGCCATCGTGGCCGCGGCCACCCTCTCGAACCGCTACATCACCGACCGCTTCCTGCCGGACAAGGCCATCGACCTGGTGGACGAGGCGGCCAGCCGCGTGCGGGTGCAGATCGACTCGATGCCCGAGGAGCTCGACCAGCTCGAGCGCAAGCGCACGCAGCTCGAGATCGACCGGGAGGCCCTGAAGAAGGAGACCGACACCGCCAGCCTCGAGCGGCTGGCCGAGCTGGAGCGGGAGATCGCGGAGCTGAGCGAGCAGGGCTCTGCCCTCAAGGCGCGCTGGGAGAACGAGAAGGGCGCGATCGGCCAGCTGCGGGCCCTGAAGGAGCAGCGCGAGGCGCTCAACGTGGAGCTGGAGCGCGCGACGCGGGCCGGCGACCTGGAGCGGGCGGCGCGCATCCGCCACGGCGAGCTGGTGGGCGTGGAGGGCGCGATCGAGGCCGAGCAGGCTCGCATCGACTCTCTGCTGGACGAGGGCTCGCTCCTCTCGGAGGAGGTGACCTCGGAGGAGATCGCCGAGATCGTCTCCAAGTGGACCGGGATCCCGGTCTCGAAGATGCTGGAGGGCGAGCAGGAGAAGCTCCTGCAGATGGAGGATCAGCTGCGCCGGCGCGTGATCGGCCAGGACGACGCCCTGCGCGCCGTCTCCTCGGCGGTGCGCCGGGCCCGGGCCGGCCTCCAGGACCCGAACCGGCCGATCGGCTCGTTCATCTTCCTCGGCCC
>CAYVUM010000137.1:0-7794 GCA_964454795.1 uncultured Rhodospirillaceae bacterium | reverse complement strand
ATGAAGATGACGAGCTGGCCTATATCCTCGCGCCGCAGCGGCTGAGCGCGGGCGATACGGTGATTTCTGCCCGAAGCGCGGATGTCAAACCCGGCAACGCGATGCCGATGCAGAACATCCCGGTCGGGACGATCATCCACAACATCGAGATGAAGCCCGGCAAGGGCGGCCAGATCGCCCGGTCCGCGGGGACCTATGCCCAGCTTGTCGGCAAGGACCAGGGTTATGCCCAGCTTCGCCTGAGTTCCGGGGAGCTGCGGATGGTGCGGGCCGAGTGCATGGCGACGATCGGCGCCGTCTCCAATCCGGATCAGCAGAACGTCAAGCTTGGCAAGGCCGGACGCAATCGCTGGCTCGGCAACCGGCCCGCCGTCCGCGGCGTGGCGATGAACCCCGTTGACCACCCCCATGGTGGGGGTGAGGGTCGGACCTCAGGCGGCCGCCATCCGGTCACTCCCTGGGGTAAGCCGACAAAAGGCAAGCGGACCCGCAACAACAAGAAAACGGACCGGCTGATCATCCGTCGCCGTCACGTGAAGAAGTAAGAGAGGCCAGATGCCACGATCCGTCTGGAAAGGGCCGTTTGTTGACGGGTATCTGCTGACCAAGGCAGATAAGGCCCGCTCGTCCGGGCGCAAGGAAATCATCCGCACGTGGTCGCGGCGGTCAACAATCCTGCCGCAATTCGTCGGGCTGACCTTCGGCGTTTATAACGGCAAGAAATTCGTGCCGGTATTGGTCACCGAGAACATGATCGGCCACAAGTTCGGCGAGTTCTCGCCGACGCGGACCTATTATGGTCACGCAGCGGACAAGAAGGCAAAGAGGAGGTAGCGATGGGCAAGCCCGCCGCCGAGCGCCGCGTTGCCGACAATGAAGCGATGGCGTTTGCACGCCAATTGCGGACGAGTCCGCGCAAGTTGAACCTGGTCGCCCAGATGATCCGCGGCAAGGACTGTTCGCGGGCACTCGCCGATCTGCAGTTCGCACATCAGCGGATCGCGCATCAGGTGCGCAAGGTGCTGCAGTCGGCGATCGCCAATGCCGAGAACAACCATGACCTGGACGTCGACCGGCTGTATGTGGCCGAGGCTGTTGTCGGCAAGGCGCTGGTCCTGAAGCGCTTTCATGCCCGGGCGCGGGGGCGGGGCGGCCGGATTATGAAACCGTTCAGCAATTTCCGGGTGATCGTCCGGGAACGCGAGGAGGCGTTCGACTGACATGGGACAGAAGGTCAATCCGATCGGGCTTCGCCTCGGCATTCACCGCACCTGGGATTCGCGCTGGTATGCTGATGGCAACTATGCGGCGCTTCTCCATGAGGACCTGCGCATCCGCAAAATCCTGCGCAAGAAGCTGGCGCAGGCGGGGGTATCGCGGATCGTCATCGAGCGCCCGGCCAAGCGCGCACGGATCACCATCCACACCGCCCGTCCGGGCGTCGTGATCGGCAAGAAGGGCGCGGATATCGAGAAGCTTCGCCGCGAGCTGACCAAAATCGCCGGCGCCGACGTCCACCTCAATATCGTCGAGATCCGCAAGCCGGAGACGGACGCCCAGCTCATCGCCGAGAACGTGGCGCAGCAGTTGGAGCGGCGGGTCTCTTCGCGGCGGGCGATGAAGCGGGTGGTCCAGTCGGCGATGCGGCTTGGAGCCCAGGGCATCCGGATCAATTGCGCCGGCCGCCTGGGCGGTGCCGAGATCGCCCGGTCGGTTTGGTACCGGGAAGGCCGGGTACCGCTGCACACGCTCCGGGCGCACGTGGATTATGGCGCGGCGGAGGCGAAGACCACCTACGGCGTCTGTGGCGTCAAGGTCTGGGTCTACAAAGGCGACATCCTCGTTCACGATCCGATGGCCGTGGACAAGCGCGCGGTCGAACAGCAGCCGTCGCGCTGACCGGCCGGACCGGGAGAAGCGCCGCAGGCGAGTAAGTGGATCGAAGGTATGCTGTCACCCAAACGCACGAAATTCCGCAAACAGCACAAGGGTCGGATCAAGGGCATGGCCAAGGGCGGCGCCGAGCTCAACTTCGGCGCCTTCGGCTTGAAAGCGGTGACGCCGGAGCGGATTACCGCCCGGCAGATCGAAGCGGCACGGCGGGCGATCACCCGCTACATGCGCCGCGCCGGCCGGGTGTGGATCCGCGTCTTTCCGGATGTGCCGGTGAGCAGCAAGCCTGCAGAAGTGCGGATGGGCAGCGGCAAAGGGTCGGTGGAATACTGGGTGGTCAAGGTCAAGCCGGGCCGGATCATGTTCGAGATCGATGGCGTTTCGGCGGAAGTCGCGCGCGAAGCGTTCCGGCTGGCGGCGGCCAAGCTGCCCTGCCAGACCCGCTTCGTCAGCCGGATCGGCATGGAGGGATAAGAGGATGAAGGCCGAGGACGTGCGGGCTAAGTCCGACGACGAGTTGAAGGAGCAGTTGCTGGCGTTGCGTAAGGAAGCGTTCAACCTGCGCTTTCAGTCCGCCAGCGGCCAGCTCGAGAATACGGCCCGCCGGCGTCTGGTGCGCCGGGACATCGCCCGGATCAAGACGATCCTCGGCGCGCGCGCGCGCACCGTGTCGGCGGCCTGAAGGAGGAGAAGCGATGCCGCGCCGCGTCATGCAGGGCACCGTCGTCAGCGACAAGATGGACAAGACCGTCGTCGTCAAAGTCGAACGCCAGGTTATGCACCCGATCTACAAAAAGTATCTTCGGCAGTCGAAGCGCTATCTGGCTCACGACGAAAGCAACACCGCCCGGATCGGCGACATTGTGCGGATTCGCGAATGCAGGCCGCTCTCCAAGCGAAAGTGCTGGGAGATCTTCTCCGAACCGGACGTAACGGCCGTCGGTGAGACATCCGTAGCGGCGAATGCCGGGGATATGGGCGAATGATTCAGGAGGAAACCGATCTGGATGTGGCCGACAACTCGGGGGCGCGGCGGGTCCGCTGCATCCGGGTGCTGGGCGGTTCCAAGCGGCGGGTGGCCAGCGTCGGAGACATCATCGTGGTTTCGGTCAAGGAGGCCATCCCGCGCGGGCGGGTTAAGAAGGGCGACGTCCTGCGCGCTGTGGTCGTGCGCACCGCCAAGGATGTCCGTCGCACCGACGGCTCGTCGATCCGCTTCGACCGCAACGCCGCCGTGCTGATCAACAAGCAGGGCGAACCGATCGGCACCCGGATCTTCGGCCCGGTGACCCGCGAGCTCCGCGGCCGCGGATATATGAAGATCATCTCTCTGGCCCCCGAAGTCCTTTGAACGTCAGGTAGTGTTGAGATGCAGCGGATCAGAAAAGGCGATCGGGTCGTGGTGCTGTCGGGGCGCAGTCGCGGCAAGATCGGAGAAGTGTTGAAGATGATTCCGAAGGAAAGCCGGGCGATCGTCCAGGGCGTCAACATTGTCAGGCGCCACACCCGGCCGAGTCAGGCGCACCCGGGCGGCATTGTCGAGAAGGAGGCACCGATTCACGTCTCCAATCTCGCTCATGTCGACCCGAAGACCGGTGGCCAGACCCGTATCGGCTTCCGGACTCTGGAGGACGGCCGCAAGGTTCGGTACGCCAAGCGTTCCGGCGAAGTGATCGACAGGTGAAGCCATGGCCGAGACCGCACGACTGAAAGAACATTACCGTTCGGTTATCCATTCCCGGCTGATCGAGGAATTCGGCTACTCCAATCCGATGCAGGTGCCGCGGTTGACGAAGATCGTCCTCAACATGGGGGTGGGAGAGGCTGCCGCTGATCGCAAGAAGGTGGATGCGGCCGTGGCCGAACTGAGCCTGATTGCCGGCCAGAAGCCGGTTATCACCCGGGCGAAGAAGTCAGTCGCCACCTTCAAGATCCGCGACGGGATGCCGATCGGCTGCAAGGTGACGCTGCGGCGTAACCAGATGTACGAGTTCCTCGACCGGCTGATCACCATCGCGCTGCCCCGCATCCGGGACTTCCGCGGCGTCTCCCGGAAGAGCTTCGATGGTCGTGGGAACTTTGCGATGGGTCTGAAGGAACAGATCACGTTTGCGGAGATCGATTACGACAAAGTCGACGAAATCCGCGGGCTGGATATTATCATTTGCACCACCGCAAAGACAGATGCGGAGGCAGCGGCGCTGCTCAAGGCTTTCGAAATGCCGTTTGTGAACTGAGCAGCCGGGGAGACTGAAGAGTATGGCAAAAAAATCGATGGTCGAGCGGGATCGCAAGCGCGAGCGCATGGTCAAGCAGTACGCGGCCAAGCGGAACCGCCTCAAGGACGCGGCGAGGGACGAGTCGCTGTCGCCGGAGGAGCGCTTCAGCGCCCGCCTGAAGCTGGCCGAGGTGCCGCGGAACTCGGCGAAGAACCGCCAGCGCCTGCGCTGCGAGCTGACCGGCCGGCCGCGCGGCAACTATCGTAAATTCAAGCTGTGCCGAGTGGCGCTGCGCGACTTGGCCTCGACCGGACAGATCCCCGGCATGGTCAAGTCGAGCTGGTGACGGGCAGGGGAGAGTCCTCGGCATGGCGATGACCGATCCGCTCGGCGACATGATCACCCGCATTCGCAACGGCCAGCGCGCCGGCAAGAATGCGATCGTGGCGCCGGCATCGCGTTTCCGCTCCAACGTCCTGGCGGTTCTGGAGCGCGAAGGCTACATCCGCGGCTACGAGCAGTATGAGCTCCGTCCAGGCATCAACGAGCTGCGCATCGAGCTGAAGTACTTCGAGGGCCAGCCGGTGATCCGCGAGATCAAGCGGGTCTCGAGCCCGGGCCGGCGTGTCTATTCGAAGATCGCCGATCTGCCGAAGGTCTACAACGGCCTTGGCATCTCGATCCTGTCGACGCCGCGCGGGGTGCTGTCCGATGCGGAGGCGCGGGATGCCAATGTCGGCGGCGAAGTTCTCTGCCAGGTGTTCTGAGCCAGGCGCCGAGACCAGAGCAACAGGAGCGAGCGATCATGTCCCGCGTCGGCAAGTATCCCGTCGAAATCCCGAGTGGCGTCAACGTGACGCTCAGCGGCCATCACGTCGTCGCTAAAGGCAAGCTCGGCCAGCTGGAAACGACGCTGCCCCACGATGTGGACATCGTCGAGGAGGGAACGGCGTTGCGGGTGGTGCCGCGCCGGCCCGACAGCCGCCGCGGCCGGACCATGTGGGGGACGGCCCGCGCCATCCTCAACAATCTGGTTCAGGGCGTGCACACCGGCTTCACCAAGAAGCTCGAGATCCAGGGAGTGGGCTACCGGGCCCAGGTGCAGGGCAGGGACCTGGTTCTCCAACTCGGCCACAGTCACGAGGTTCGCTATCCAGTTCCGGCCGGCATCACGATCGATTGCCCTGACCAGACCCACATCGTGGTCAGCGGTGCAGATAAGCAGCGTGTGGGCCAGGTCGCGGCGGAAATCCGCTCCTGGCGTCCGGTCGAGCCCTATAAGGGCAAGGGGCTTCGCTACGAAGGCGAGTTCGTGATGCGCAAGGAAGGCAAGAAGAAGTAAGCCATGTCGACGAAAGTGGAGCTTTTCGAGCGGCGCCAGCGGCGGAGTCGCTTTCAGTTAGCGAAGAAATCGAGCGGACGGCCACGGCTGTCGGTCTTCCGGTCAAGCAAGCACATCTACGCCCAGGTCATTGACGACGGCGAGGGGCGCACCGTCGCCGCGGCCTCGAGCCGCGACAAGGCGCTCAAGGGCGCGCTCGGTACCGGCGCCGACCGGGAGGCGGCCAAGGTGGTGGGTAAGCTGGTGGCCGAGCGGGCGCTGGCTGCCGGTATCGCCGAGGTCGTTTTCGACCGGGGCGGATACCGGTATCATGGGCGGGTGCAGGCGCTCGCCGACGCGGCCCGCGAGGGCGGACTGAAGTTCTGAGGACCGATCGATATGGCACGCAAACCCCAAGGTCGCCGCGGCGAAGGTGCCCAGCCGGCTGCTGAAGAAACCGAATTCACCGACAAGCTCGTCCACATCAACCGGGTCGCCAAGGTGGTCAAGGGCGGCCGGCGGTTCTCGTTCGCAGCCCTGGTGGTGGTCGGCGACGGGCGTGGCCGGGTGGGTTACGGCACCGGCAAGGCCCGCGAGGTCCCGGAAGCGATCCGCAAAGCCACGGACCGCGCCAAGTTCACGATGATCCGGGTGCCCCTGCGGGACGGTCGCACCCTGCATCACGACGTCCGCGGGCATTACGGCGCCGGCCGGGTGATCCTGCGGGCGGCGCCGCCGGGAACCGGGGTGATCGCCGGCGGACCGATGCGCGCCGTATTCGAGACCATGGGGGTGCAGGACGTGGTCGCCAAGTCGACCGGCACCGCCAACCCCCACAACATGGTCCGGGCCACCTTCGAGGCCTTGCGCGGTTGTAACTCGCCGCGCTCGGTGGCGGCACGGCGCGGTCGCAAAGTCGGCGACATCATTGCCCGGCGGGGCGAGAGCGGCGGCGGCCGCGCCGCCAGGGACAGCGGAAAGGGCGGCGGATGACCGGGACCAGTGGCAAGACGGTGCGCGTGACCCAGACCGGCAGTCCGATCGGGCGGCGCAAGGACCAGCGGGCGACCCTGAAGGGCCTCGGCCTCGATAAGCTGCGCCGCAGCCGTGACCTGGAGGACACTCCCGCCGTTCGCGGGATGATCGACAAGGTCAGACACCTGATCCGGGTCGAGGGTGAGGACTGAACGCGCTGCGGTGGCGGCGCGGGAGCACAGAGAACGATGCGACTGAATGACCTGCGTGACAATCCCGGCGCCCGGACCCCGCGCAAGCGGATCGGGCGGGGGATCGGCTCCGGGACCGGCAAGACATCCGGCAAGGGCCACAAGGGACAGCGGGCCCGCGCCGGAACCGGCGGAAAACTCGGCTTCGAAGGCGGGCAAATGCCGCTGTACCGGCGGCTGCCCAAGCGCGGCTTCAAAAATCCGTTCCGCAAGACCTTCGCAGTGGTGAATGTCGGTCGCCTGCAGAAGGCGGTGGACGCCGGCCGGCTCGATCCGGCGGTCCCGGTCGACGAGGCGATGCTGGTCGCCTCCGGTGTCGCCGGCGGCGCCGGCGGCGGTATCCGCCTGCTCGCCAAAGGGGAGTTGACGACAGCGCTGAACCTGACCGTCACCGGCGCGTCTGCTGCGGCGATCGCCGCGGTGGAACGGGCCGGGGGCCGGGTCACCGTCACCGCACCGCGTCCGAGGGCTGAGCCGGTGCCCGACGCCGACGGCGCCGCGCCGGACGGGAAACAGGCGCCGGCGACCTCCGCCTCCGCTGAAGAGGCTGCGGCTGCGGCTGCGCCCGAAGATAAGAAAAAGTCTGCCAGGGCTAAGGCTGGTCCTGAAGATGCCGGCGAGGCTCCGGCTAATCCGGAAAAAGCCGGCAAGGCGAAACGGCGGAAGCCAGAGACCTCACCCGAACCGTCGAAGGACGACTGAGGAGCAACCGTTCATGGCGTCCGCAGCGGAACAGCTCGCCGCCAATATCAATTTCGGTGCGTTCGCCAAGGCGACCGAGCTGAAAAAGCGGCTGTGGTTCACCCTGATTGCGCTGGTCGTCTACCGGGTCGGTACCTACATCCCCCTTCCCGGCATTGACCCGATCGCGGTGACCGAGATTTTCGAACGCCAGTCGGCCGGCATTCTCGGCATGTTCAACATGTTCGCCGGCGGCGCTTTGGGGCGGATGGCGATCTTTGCACTCAACATCATGCCTTACATCTCCGCCTCGATCATCATGCAGCTGATGACAGCGGTGGTGCCGTCGCTGGAAGCGATGAAAAAGGAACGCGAGACCGGGCGCAAACGAATCAACCAGAACACCCGCTACCTCACCGAGGCGATCACCATCGCCCAGGGCTACGCCCTCGCC
>CAYVUM010000136.1:0-8075 GCA_964454795.1 uncultured Rhodospirillaceae bacterium | reverse complement strand
TGTAACCTTTGCGGGTAACCAAAGCACCCGCTTCAGGCTATACGTGTATTGCTTGAGAGTCTTCAACCGGCTGGGGCGTGGCCGCGACGCGGCCCCGGCTCACTCGACCGGGTTCGGGCGAAAATTATCGGCGTAGCTTTTCGGCCGGACCCGCCGACGATGGGGCTCGATCAGGGTGTAGGTATGGCCGTTGCGTTCCGCGTAGGCGATCGCCTCCTCCCGGCTGTCGAAGCGGAGGCGGACCTGCGGAAGCGTATCGGTCGAGCCGGTCCAGCCCATCAGCGGCTCGTTGAAGCGCCGGCCGTCCGGCTCGAACTCCACGACCCAGTGGTCGGTGCCGCCTTGCCCCGACTGCATCGCCGTTTTCGTAGGACGGTAGATTCGCACCGCCGCCATGGCCTTTCCTACCTGCCGATGAGGTTTTGGTCCCAGAGCGGGAGACTAATCGCTCCGCGCCCTCTTGAAAAGCTCACAACGTCAGCCCCGGAAACCGACGGGCGGTTGAGCCGGGCCGCACTGGCCCGGCTCGCCCTCTGGAGGGAGGGTGTCAGGAGGTTGGGGGAGCGGTTCCTGACGACGGAAGGCTAGAGCGGGTCGCGAGCGCCGGCCAGTGACGGAAATCACACGCCGGGGGTTGTCGCTCGCGCGGCTTCCGCGCAAGGTTCCCACGGCCCACGGTCGCAGGCAGCCGCTGCGGTTGAGAAAATACCGCCGGATTCACACCACTGTCATCAAATCAGCGTATTGCCGGGACGTCCGCCACTGGCAGGCGGAGCACGGCCGACCATCGCAGGAGACCGGTGATGATCTACATCTCCAATATCGACGACCTGGCGACCAACGCCGGCGAAGTCCGCCCGAGCCATCTGGTGTCGCTCGTCGAAGCCAGCGAGCAGCCGGCAACACCGCCCGGGATCGCCGCGGACCGCCATCTCCGGGTGGAGATCCACGACATCCTGGAGCCTGAAGCGGGCTGTGTCCATCCTCAGGACCACCACATCCGCAGCCTTGTCGGGTTCATTGACAGCTGGCCGGCCGAGGCGCCGCTGCTCGTTCACTGCATGGCCGGGGTCAGCCGCTCGACAGCGGCGGCATTGATCGCGCTCGTGAGGCGTTCACCCCTGAGCGAGGAGGAAGCGGCCAGCCACCTGCGCTCCGCGGCGCCACATGCGCACCCGAACCGGCGGATGATCGCTCTCGCCGATGCCTTGCTGAACTGCGGCGGCCGGCTGATCGCCGCCCGCGAGGCGATGGGGCCGGCACGGCCGATGCTCCGCGGCCCGCTGGTCGGACTGAACCTGAACATGACGCTGGCGCCGGTGGTCAGCGCTGCCGGGCCGGTGCCGCTGGCGACGTGATCAGCCCGTAGTGCTTTGGCTCCCGATAGGTGGCGAAGTCAAAAACTCCAGATCGGATCTCGGCACAGCGGTCCAGGTCACACTCCGCCACCACCAACTCGTCCCCCAGCGTCGACGCCTGGGCAACGATTTCGCCGGTGGGCGCGATCACGCAGCTCTGGCCGAGCAGATCGCAGCCCTCCTCACGGCCGCATTTGGCAACGCCGATCACCCAGGCACCGTTCTGATAGGCGCCCGCCTGCATAACCAGATGGTTATGGAACGCCTGGAGGTGGTCGTGCTGCGGCGCCGGGGGATAGTGCAGCGGCGTGTTGTAACCGATCAGGATCAGCTCGGCGTCCTGCAGACCGAGGACCCGGTAGGTTTCCGGCCAGCGCCGGTCGTTGCAGATGGCAAGGCCGATCCGCCCGCCGAACGCCTCGAACACCCGGAAGCCAAGATCGCCGGTCTCGAAATAGCGTCGCTCCAGATGCTGGAACGGTCGCCCGGGCTGGTGATCGGCGTGGCCGGGCAGATGGATCTTCCGGTACTTGCCGACCGGCCGGGCGAAGCCGTCGACGAGGATCGCGGTGTTGAAGTGGCGCACCCGGCCGGCCTCGACCGCCCGCTCGGCGTAGCCGAGACAGAATCCGACCCCGAAGCGGGCCGCCGCTTCGAACAGCTGCGCCGTCTCCGGCCCGGGCATCTCGGTTTCAAAAAACGCCTCCAGCTCTTCAGGGTCAGGCAGGTACCAGCGCGGAAAGAAGCTGGTCAGCGCCAGCTCGGGGAAGACCACCAGCCGGCAGCCGCGGGCGTGGCCGCGGTGGAGCAGGCTGATCAGGCGGTTGACCACCGTGGCCCGCGGTTCTCCGCGGCCGACCGGGCCCAGCTGGGCCACGCCGACCGTGACCACCCGGGTCATGGTCCGGTGCCCCCGTCCTCCGCGGCCTTGGCGAGGACAACCTCAAGGAGGACGTTGGCGCCGGCCTCGATATCCACCAGATCGGTGTGCTCTGCGACATTGTGACTGAGCCCGTCGGCGCTCGGGACGAACACCATGCCAGTCGGACAGTTGGGGGCGAAGGCCTGGGCATCGTGGCCGGCGCCGCTCGGCATCCGCCGGACCGAAAGGCCGAGATCGCGGGCGGTCTGCTCGACCAGCGTGATCATCGCCGGATCGAAGGCGACCGGCGCGAACCGCGCCAGTTGCCGGTGGCGGACCGACACTCCCTCCGCTCCGGCCAGGTCGCTGAGGTAAACGCCGAGCCGGTGTTCGGCCGCGGTGAGGATGGCATCATCGGTGTTGCGCAGGTCGACGGTCACGACCGCCCGGTTGGCGACAACGTTGACCAGATTGGGAGACAAGGTGATCGCCCCGACCGTGCCCACCTGCGCGCCGCCCAGTTCCCTGGCCAGATCGCGCACGAACACGGCGAGCGCCGCCGCCGCATAGCCGGCATCACAACGCAGCGCCATTGGCGTGGTGCCCGCGTGGTTGGAGACCCCCTCGATGGCCACCTCGGTCCAGGCAATACCCTGGACCCCCTCGACGGCGCCGATCGTCACGCCCTCGCGTTCCAGGACCGGCCCCTGCTCGATGTGCAGCTCCACGAAGGCGTGGGGCGGCCCGGCATTGACCGGAGCCGGGCCGGCATAGCCGATGCGGACCAGTTCGTCGCCGACCCGGGTGCCGTCGATCCCTGGGACATCGAGCATCGCCGCCAGATCCAGTTGCCCCTGGTGGACAAGGCTGCCCATCATATCCGGGGCGAAGCGGGCGCCTTCTTCGTTGGTGAAAAACGCGATGGCGATGGGCCGGTGCGGCACATGGCCGGCGTCGCGCAATACCTCGACGATCTCCAGGCCGGCAAGCACCCCGAGGGCGCCGTCGTAGCGGCCGCCGGTGCGGACCGTGTCGATGTGTGAGCCGATCATCACCGGCGGCAGGTCGGTAGCCCCGGGCATCACCGCAACGACATTGCCGATCGCATCGATCGTCACGCTGAGGCCGAGGTCCTCCATCCAGCGCCGCACCAGGTCCCGGCCCTGGCGATCGGCATCGGTGAGCGCCAGCCGGCACACCCCGCCGCCCGGGATTGCGCCGATCTGGGCCAGCCGCTCCAGCCGGCTGATCAGTCGTGCCAGATCGATGCGCAGGTTGCCGGTCACGAACCGCCCGCGGCTGCGGCTGCGGTTCGGGCGACCGCCTCCGCCGGACGGCCGACGATCCGGGCATAGACCTCCGGGTCGGTCGCGCCTTCGGTGCCGAACACCAGAACCCGGCTTGCCGCATCGAGGCCGAGGGCGACCCGCCAGTCCTCGCGGGCCAGTGCCGCGATGAGTCCCGCGAGGCCGGCGACGGCGGATTCTCCGGCGACCAGAGGCGGGTCGCCCGCCGAGCCGGCAGCCAGGTCGCGCATCAGGGCTTCGGCGAGGGCATCGGGGATGGTCATGAACGCATCGCCACCCGCTTCCAGAACCGGCCAGGCGAGCAGCGAGGCCTCGCCGCAGGAGAGGCCAGCCATCACCGTTTCCACCGCGATGGCCACATCGACCCGCCGGCCCGCCCGGGCGCTTTCGGAGAGGCAGGCGGCCGTCTCCGGCTCAACCAGAATGAAGGCAGGTCGCCCGGCGCCGAGCTGCAACCAGATGGCGGCAATCACCGCTGCGGCCATGCCTCCGACCCCGCCCTGCAGAAAGACGTGGGTCGGCGGTGACGCCTCGCCCCACTGGTTGAGCGCCTCCGCCGCCATCACCCCGTAACCGTCCATGACGTCGCGGGGAATCTCCTCGTAGCCTGGCCAGGAGGTGTCCGAGACCACCGTCCAGCCGTGGGTCCGGGCGTCTTCGGCACAGCGGCGGACGGCATCGTCATAGGTGCCGGAGTGTCGCACCACCTCGGCACCGAAACGGGCGATGGCGTCCCGCCGCCCCTCACTGACGCCGGCATGGATGTAGATCACCGCCCGGCAGCCGAATTGCTGCGCGCCCCAGGCCACGGAGCGACCGTGGTTGCCGTCGGTGGCTGAGCAGACAGTCAGGTCACGGGAAAGGGCGGCATGGTCGCCGGCGCGCAGGGCGGCGCTCGCAGGTGCCAACCCGGTGCGGGCGGCGATCGTCCGCTGCAGATGGCGAAGCACGGCGTAGGCCCCGCCCAGGGCCTTGAAGCTGCCGAGACCGTACCGGGGCGCCTCGTCCTTGTAGCCGATCGCGGCGATTTTGAGTGCGGCTGCGAGGCCGGGCAGGGGGCGGAGCGGCGTCGGCCGGTAGCCCGGCCAGGCGGTGATTTCTGCCGCCGCCGCGGCGAACCGGCCGGATGACAGGATCGCCGTCAGCGCAGCGGGATAACCGCTGCCTGCGCGGGCCCGGGGGTTCTGCACCAGGTCAACTCCCCGGGGAGCGAGGCTGCGGGCGGCCTCCACCGTCTCGATCCGGATCCCTTCGGTGATCTCCTCGCCGTCCATCCCCGCACCATAGCCGAGGCGGGGCGGCGGCGCGACCCCGCGTACGGCCGGGTGCGGTTCAGCGCATGGTTGCCGTCTCGATTGCCGCAAACATCGCCTCGAGCATATCGACCCCCTCGGCTCCGAACTTCTCCTCGATCAGCGTGCGCACCGCCGGCTGCGAGGCTTTGGCGAACTCGATCAACTCGGCGGGTGGCAGGCTGTTGATCTCCATCTTGGCCGCGAGACGCGGCAGGCCGCGGTCCGAGGCCTCGATAATTCTCGAGATTCCCCGACCGGCATCGACCGCAGCCCGGGCTGCATAGTCGACCACGTAACGTTCGTCGTCGGTCAGGCTGTCGTAAAACTCGGCATTCATGAACCAGACATACGGGGTGATGATGTGGTTGGTCAGGGTCAGATACTGCTGCACCTCGTCGAACCGGGCGAAGGCGATGATCGGGATCGGGTTCATCTGCCCGTCCGCAACCCCGGTCTGCAGCGCCGTGTAGACCTCCGGCCACGGCAACGGGGTCGGGCGGCCGCCCAGTGAAGAGATGATGGCCTCATGGGTCGGCAGCGTCATGGTGCGGATGCGCAGGCCGTCCATGTCGCCGACCGTGGCGATCGGCCGCTTGGAGTTGGTGATCGCAAAGAAACCGCCGGAATCGAGCAGGCCGATCACCTTGAGACCGGTCTTGTTCTGAACGTCCGCGGCGAATTTCTGGCCAAACGGATTATTCAGGTCCATGACCTCATGGACGACGGCGATGTTGGGAAAAGCGAACGGCACGTCGAAGACGCCGACGAGCGGATAATGTTGAGCGACTCCACCCGCCGACGAGACACAGGACTGGATGACTCCGTCCTTCACCTGTTGAATGACTTCAGCATCTTTGCCGAGCTGGCCGTCGGGGAACAACTGAACCTTGAGAGTCCCGTTGCTGCCGGCCTCCACCAGAGCCTTGAACACCGCGGTGATTGCGCCGGAGTTGTTGTTAAGCGGGTCAGTGGGGTTCAGGTGGGAGAGCTTAATCACCTTTTCCGCCGCTGCCGGTGACAGTGCGATCGCCAGGGTCAGGACCGTGGCGGCCAGCACGCTGGCGGTTTTTCGTCTCACGTTCATCACATCGCCCCTCCTCAATTTCCGGGGTTGTCGCTGTTCGGCAATCGTGACCGAACACAGTCAGCGGCGGTCGGGTCGGTCACAGCCCGAGCAGCCTGGGAACCAGTAACGTCAGGTCAGGCCAGTAGGCGATGGCCAGGAGCACCGCCACCTCGGCGACGATGAACGGCCAGAGGGAGCGGGTGATCGCCTCAATCCGCTCGCCGGTCACCGAGGAGAGCACGAACAGGCAGGCGCCGACCGGCGGGGTCATCAGCGAGATGTTGAGCGCCAGAATGATCATGACCCCGGCGTGGACTGGGTCCATGCCGATGTGCGCGGTCAGCGGCGCCAGCACTGGTGCCAGGATGATCAGTGTGGCGTTGATGTCCATGAACATGCCGATGGCAAGCAGCAGCAGCAGGATCATCGCGATGATCGCATGGGGATCGCTGGACAGGGCCAGAAAGCTGGCGGCGATCGCCTGGGGGATCTGCTCGAACGTCATCCACCAGCCGAGAATCGAGGCCGAAGCGATGATCAGGAACACCACCCCGGTGATCATCGCGGTGCGGGCGAGCATGGCATAGAGGTCCCGGAAGCGGATCGTCCGGTAAATCAGGCCGCCCAGCACCAGCGCATAGGCGACGGCGATCGAAGCGGCTTCGGTGGGGGTGGTGACCCCGCCGAGGATGAATCCGAGGATGATCACCGGCATCCCGAGCGCGAGCAGGCTCTCCCGGAAAGAGCGAATGATCGCCCGCAAGCTTGGCCCGCGCCCGGACTTGGGCAGGCCGAGGCGGCGGCCGAGCGCGGCGATCACCGCCATGCACAGCAGGCAGATCAGCAGGCCGGGGAGAATCCCGGCGGCGAACAGCCCGGCGATCGACACCCCCATCAGCGAGCCGTAGACGACCATCAGGGTCGACGGCGGGATCGTCGGGCCGATGATCGAGCCGGCCGCCGTCACCGCACAGGCGAATGGCCGGGAATAGCCCTGGCGGACCATCGCCGGCACCAGGGTGTTGCCGAACGCCGCAGCGTCGGCCGTCGCCGCTCCGGTGATGCCGGCGAACAGCACGGAGGCAACCATGTTGGAATGGGCCATGCCGCCGCGCAGGTAACCGACCAGTGCATCGGCGAAACCGACCAGCTTCTCGGTGATGCCCGAGCGGTTCATGATCTCGCCGGCGAGGATGAAGAACGGCATGGCCAGGAACGGAAACAGATCGAGGCCGGCGAAAAACCGCCGGGGGGCCATGGCGATGAACTGCTCGCCGCCGATCTGTGCTACCCCCACCACCCCGGCGATCCCGAGCGCATAGCCCACCGGGAGGCCGAGCACAAGCAGGCCGAAGAACGCGATGGCAACGGCGATCATGCCGGCGCCTGGGTGGATCGGGCGCGCAGTTGTCCCTGATCGCGGACCGCGACGAGCAGGAGCTGGACGAACGCGAGGGCGGTGGCCACCGGCACGGCAGCATAGGGCAGTGCCTTGGTCAGGCCGTAGATCATCGTCAGCTGGTCACGGCCGCCGACGGCAAACCCGACCCCGTAGTAGAACAGCAGCCCAAAGAACGCCGCCGCGATCAGGTCGAGGCCGAGCATCAGCCAGCGCCGGACAACGGCGGGTAGCCGCTCGAACACCAGGAGAACGCCGATATGCTGACGCCGGGCGATGCCACAGGACACGGCAAGCAGCGCCATCCAGATCATCAGGTAGCGCGCTGCCTCCTCCGTAAAGGTGAGATTGAAGGGCAGCACGTAGCGGACCAGAACGCCGAGCCAGACGTCGACGACCAGCACGACCGCCAGGGCGACGCAAACCCTTTCCACAACGGCGTTGAGGATGGCGCTGGCCCGGCCGGCCCGTTCCGCCCACTGTTGCAGCATCTCCTGCCTCGCCCTGCATCAGCCGTCGCGCCGACGGTGCCCTGTGCTCCACGAACCTGGAACCGATTGTCGATCCTGCCCGCGGGATGTCAAGCATCTCTTGAAATAATAATGCCTCCAGGCGCGCATAAAAAGACATAAAATGTCTCGTCGCCACCCCCTCACCAAGGGGCCGGCGGACCAGCGCGCTTCAGCTGACAGCAATGATCATGCCAGCCGCTCCCGGGGGGGGGGGGGGGGGGCCGCCGCGGGGGGGGGGGGGGGGGGGGGCGCCCCCCGCCCGCGAGGGGCCCCGGC
>CAYVUM010000135.1:0-8090 GCA_964454795.1 uncultured Rhodospirillaceae bacterium | reverse complement strand
CGGCGAGATCTTCCGCTGCATCGCCGGCACGTCCATGCAGGCGACGGTCGGCGACTGGGACGGCGAGCGCGCCGACTTCGAGAACGGCGACGTCGTGCGCTGTGAGAAAGGCGAGGCGCTGCGACATGCGCCCGGCGGCGCCCCCATGTCTCTCTGGCTGCGGGTGCGGGGGCGCGCCTCCGGCCGGGGACATCCCGGCGCGGTGGGCGGGGCTGGGCGGCATGGCGTGGTGCGACGGGAGAGGAACGGAGCGATGTCCCGGATGTCCGGTTTCAACAGCCCGCTGCTGCTCGGTTTCGATCACCTGGAGCGGGTGCTCGACCACGTCTCCAAGGCCTCCGCCGAAGGCTATCCCCCCTACAACATCGAGCAGATCGGCGAGAACGGCCTGCGCATCACGGTTGCTGTTGCCGGTTTCGCGGCAACGGATCTGGCGGTGCTGCTGGAGGACAACCAGCTGATCATCCGGGGCAAGCGAACCGACGACGACAGCGAGCGCGTATTCCTCCACCGCGGCATCGCCGCTCGCCAGTTCCAGCGGATGTTCGTGCTTGCGGAAGGCATCGAGGTGGTTGGGGCCCACCTCGACAACGGCCTGCTTCACGTCGACCTGCAGCGCCGGCCCCCGGAGCCGGCCGTCCGCCGGATCAAGATCAATCCCGGGCCCGATCAAACCGCGCGGGCCGTTCAGGCGATGGCGAAGATTGGAAACGATCCCGGCGGCGACTGAACGAGCCGCTGGCGCTGCCAGGTCGGGTCACGCGGCGCGGGACGTGGCGGAGTCGATCAGCAGGGCATAGAGCGCTTCCGGATCTTCTGTCCCGCGCAACTTCTCGCAGGCCGTGCGGTCGCGGAGCAGCCGGGAGACGCGGGCCAGTGCCTTCAGGTGATCGGCTCCGGCGGATTCCGGAGCGAGCAGCAGGAAGATCAGATCGACGGGCCGCTCGTCGATGGCATCGAAATCGATCGGATGGTCAAGCCGGGCGAACAGGCCGTAGAGGCGGTCCAGGTTCGAAAGCTTACCGTGAGGGATTGCGATGCCGTTGCCAACGCCGGTCGTGCCGAGGCGTTCACGCTCCATCAGCACGTCAAAGACCGAGCGTTCGTTCTGCCCGGTCACCTGCGCCGCGCGCTTGGACAGTTCCTGCAGCGCCTGCTTCTTGCTGGTCGCGCGGAGATGGGCATAGACCTGCTCGGGCTTCAACAGATCGGGAATTTCCATGGGGAGGGTCGCCTCTCAGGCTCTCTGAATGTTCTGAGGATCGATCCAGCCAATATTGCCGTCCGGGCGGCGGAAAACGACATTCAGCCCGCCGGTGCCACGGTTGCGGAACATCAGTGCCGGAACATCGGCCAGATCCATGCGCATCACCGCCTCGCTCACGGTGAGTGTGTCGATCTCGGTGAGCAGTTCCGCGATCACGGCCGGCTGGGCGTCGGCGGGGAGTTCCTCGTCGTCCCTCTCGGCGGCCAGCACGTAGTGCTGGGCCGGAATTGGCGCCTCAGTGGCACGGCTCCTGTGGTGATCGTTGAGACGGCGCTTGTAGCGGCGCACCTGTTTGGCAATCCGCTCGAGCGCTGCATCGAAAGCGGCATAGACATCGCCCGCAGCGGCGTGGCCCTGAACAAGCAGCCCACTCACCGGGTGGACGGAGATATCGACCCGGAAGCGGTTGGCATCGCGGGAAATTGTCACGTTCGCGTCGTGGGCGCGCGAGAAGTATTTGGTCACCACGCTGTCAACCTGCAGCGCCACGTGCTCGCGCAGCGCATCGCCAACGTCGAGGTTCTTGCCCTTGATCGCGATATCCATCTGGTCCACTCCGCACTCCAGGCCCGGGCCGGGACCGAGTGCTGGGTTGGCGACCGACACGGGAGCGAGAATCGAGCGGAGAAAGGGCGTCCAGGTATCGGTCCAGGAAAGGCCGGGACCATAAAATCGGTCCCGGAACGTGTCAAGCGCAGCAACCGGTCTCAGGCACGGGCGAGCTTTGCTCGTCTTCGTTGTACCGAGGACGGAATGCCCATCGCCTCACGATACTTCGCGACAGTGCGACGGGCGATGTCGATACCCTCACGTCCGAGGATCCGGACGATTGCATCGTCGGACAACACGTCGCCGGGCGGTTCGGCCTCGATCAGGCCGCGAATGCGATGGCGGACCCATTCCGCCGAATGGGCGTCGCCGCCGGACGAACTGCCGATGGCCTGACTGAAAAAGTACTTCAGTTCGAAAATTCCCCGCGGCGTGGCGATGAATTTGTTGGACGTCACCCGGCTGACGGTGCTCTCGTGCAGATCCACCGCTTCGGCGATGTCCCGCAGGACCAGCGGTCTGAGCGCCTGGACGCCGAACCGGAAGAAGCCGTCCTGCTGCCGGACCAGTTCGCTCGAGACCTTGAGAATTGTCGAGGCCCGCTGGTGCAACGACTTTACCAACCAGTTTGCCGCCTGAAAGCATTCGTTGACATAGGTTTTTTCGTCTTTCTTCAGCGACGACTGGCAAATCCGGACATAATACTGGTTGTTGACGAGTACCCGCGGCAGGGTCTCGCTGTTCAGCTCGACGATCCAGCCGCCGCTGCGGTCGGGGCGCATCATCACGTCCGGGGTGACCGGCTGGGTGATAAAGGTGTCGAACTGCTGCGCGGGCTTGGGATCGAGGCTGCGCAGCTCGGTGATCATCGCAACGACCGTCGCCGGCGGCACACCGCACGCCCCGGCAAGGCCGGAGATATCGTGGCGGCCCACCAGGTCGAGATGCTCGAGCAGCCGGCGCATCGCCGCATCCAGGCGGCCGCGTTCCGCCAGCTGCAGCATCAGGCACTCGCTCAGGCTGCGAGCAAACAGGCCGGCCGGATCGAACTGCTGAAGGATCCCCAGCGTTGCCTCAACCCGATCGAGCGGGCAGCCGATCCGCTCGGCGAGCTGGGCGAGATCAGCGCGGAGATACCCGGCCTCGTCCAGGGACTCGATGAGGTAAAGCCCGATGATCCGGTCGACCGGATCTTCCACATCGACCGCCAGTTGCTGGAGGAGATGATCGCGGAGGGACACCGCACTGCTCAGCGTGCCTTCGAGTGTCTCAGTCTCGTCAACCCCGAGGGCGCTGCCCGGGCGACGGGCCGCCATGCCGTCGAAAGCCAGCCCGGAGACCGGCTCGCCGCTGGCACCGCCGCCGCCATCGCTGTCGAAAATGTTGTCGTAATCCACGTCCAGGGCCGACTGGGAGACATCGCCGCCGACCTCGCCCACGGCGGCGTCAACTGCAGAAACGGCCGGCTGGACGACCGGTGTGCCGGGCTCGCTGTCGATGCCGGGTTCTCCGGGCGTCTCCTCGCCGCCGGAATAGTCCCGTTCGAGCAACGGATTCTGTTCCAGCTGACTTTCCACGAACGCTGTCAGCTCGACGTTCGAGAACTGCAGCAGACGGATCGCCTGCTGCAGCTGCGGCGTCATCACCAGGGTCTGGGTCTGACGGAGGTCGAGACGGGGCGTCAGCGGCATGGTCAGTCTGTCGTGGACCGGTCGGATTGGGGCGGAAGTGCCGGTGTGTGGGATCGGACGGGATCAGCGCGGCTACATGGTGAAGCGGTCGCCCAGATAAACCCGGCGCACGTCGGCATTGCCGACAATGTCAGCCGGGGTTCCTTCCATCAGCAGCACGCCTTCGTGGATGATGTAGGCGCGGTCGATCACGTCGAGCGTCTCGCGGACATTGTGATCGGTGATCAGCACACCGATCCCGCGTTCCTTCAGGTGTGCGACCAGCACACGGATGTCGCCCACGGCAATGGGGTCAATCCCCGCGAAGGGCTCGTCGAGGAGGATGAACAGCGGGTTCGAGGCGAGGGCGCGGGCAATCTCGACCCGCCGCCGTTCGCCGCCGGAGAGCGACAGCGCCGGCATTTCTGCCAGATGGCTGATCGAGAACTCGGCGAGCAGCGCTTCCAGCCGGGCTTGGCGACGCCGGCGGTTCGGCTCGCTGATCTCGAGCACGGCGCGAATGTTATCGGCGACGGTCAGCCCGCGGAAGATCGACGCTTCCTGGGGCAGGTAGCCGATGCCAAGGCGGGCCCGTCGATACATCGGCAGGTCGCCGATGTCCTGGCCGTCGAGGATGACCCGGCCCTCATCCGCGGTTATCAGGCCCATGACCATATAGAAGCAGGTCGTCTTGCCGGCGCCGTTGGGGCCGAGCAGACCGACAACCTCGCCGCGGCGAACCCCGAAGCTGACGCCCCGGACCACCGGCCGGCGGTTGAACCGTTTGCCCAGATCCATGGCATAAAGGCCGCCGTCGCCGGCCACGACCCCGGCGATGCCGCCGCGACGGCCCGCCGCCCCCGGCTGGGTCGGTCTGGCCGCTTTGGCGGCCCCTTCGCTGGACTTCGGGGTCATGCTCGCAGGGTCTCCAATGGTTCCGGGAATTGTCGTCCCGGTGATGTTTACGGCCGGTTGACGGTCTCGCCAGCCTCGTCCGGGCGCACAAAGCCGGCGACCGGCGCGCCACAACCGAACAACCGGCTCATTCCGGTTTTCATGTTGACCTCGGCGCGGCAGCCGTTGAGCTGGTTCTCGCCCCGGGTGATCCGGACGTTGCCGGTCAGTGTCGCCACCTCTGTGGAGGTGACGTAAGTGCCGCGATCGGCCCGGACCACACCGTCCTCGGTGTCGATGCGCACGGCGTCGAAGGCTTCGACCCGTTCGATCGCGCCGGCGCCTTCGCCGGACTCCGCGAGATAGGCGACCAGCACGTCGGCGGCGATCCGGTCGTCGCCCTGTCGCGCCCGGGCATCCCCGCGGGCAACCAGCATCCGCTGCCGCTCCCAGTATTCCATCTGGCCGCGGGCGGTCACCTCGCCGTCGTTGCCGGCAACCCGCACCGGATCTCCCCCTGATAACACCAGAATCCCCTGGTCCACATCGTAAGTGCCTTGCTGGGCGAAGGCGGTCTGCTCGGGCGAGGTGATCTTCACGTCGCCGTCGGCATCGAGGCGCCAGATGGTCATTTCGCCATCGGCCTCGTCGCGGTAATAGGCGCTCAGCGTGTCGGCTCGAACCTCCACATCGCCCCGGCGGGCGCGGGCATCACCGCGGGCCCGCACCAGCGACAGGTCCTGCAGCCATTCGATCCCTTCGCGGGCCTCGATCTCGAGGGGCTGATCACCGCTGCCGGCCTCGAGACCGAGCAGCTGGCCGGAGGCCGGCGCCCCGGCGCAGAGAAGGCCAATCAGCGCCGCACCGGCCAGGGCCGGCACAGACCGAAAGCGAGAACGGTGGCGGCCGGCCAACGTCAACGATCCTGACGGAGGGTACCCGGGTAGATCGTCATCGACGACTCACCCGTCAGCATCAGCCGCCGCCCCTGGTCGGTGACCCGGAACCCCGATCCTGCCAGTTCGCCGAACGGCCCGTGGCCGATGACCGGTTCGGTTCCGGAAACCACCCCGCCAGCCAGATCAATGGCTGCCGAGGAGGTGGAGAGAACGTGGCCGCCATCATGGATCAGCTGGACCTTGCCCGTCAGGTCGAGCAGCTCCGCCTCGATGCGGTACTCTCCGGCGTCTGCCGTCGCCCACACCCACGCTCCGTCGGTCAGGGTGATCTCTGCCTCGGGTGCTTCGAGCCCCATCACGCCGCCGCCGGCGACCAGGTTGCGGACAGCCCGCGCCGAAATCGAGTAGGGCCGGTTCTCAGCATCCGTTGCCACGTAGCGGGCGCCCGTCATCTGCAGGTCGGCCTCGGTGACCCGGAGATCGGCATAACCGATTTGGAACTCAGCTGGATTGGGGGCGATCTGCGGCCAAGCGGCCACCAGACCAATCATGCCAAGTGCCAGCGCCGGCAATAGGACCCGCAGCACCCGGACGGTCCGCCGGTAGCCGGTCAGGCTTTGACGTCGGACCCGGGGCGTCGGCATCGGCGTCAGACGGGAGCGGGCGACCGGGATCGCATACGGTTGGGAAGACAAGGTCATGGCATCCTGCTTCAGGTTTCCGGATCCGGACCGGGTCACCGGCGGCCGCGGCCGGGTGCCATCGCTCTCACGCAACGCCGGCCCGCAGGCAATCGTGAACATGGACGAGACCGACCACCCGGTTGGTGTCGATCACGAACAGATTGGTGATCGCCCGGCCGTTCATCAACGCCACGGCTTCGCTGGCCAGGGCATCGGGACGGATCGTCTTCGGTGTCCGGGTCATCAGCGTCCCAGCTTCGCGATCCACAAGATCGGGCGCCATGTGGCGCCGCAGGTCGCCGTCGGTAATCACGCCGAGCAGATGTCGGTCGGCGTCGACGATGCCGAGGCAGCCAAACCCCTTGGCACTCATCGTGATCAGCGCTTCGGCCATCCGCGTGTCCGGGGCGGTCAGCGGGAGCGCCTCGCCGGTGTGCATAATGTCGGAGACATGCAACAGCCGCCGGCCGAGACGACCGCCCGGATGCAGCAACCGGAAATCGGCCGAGGAAAAGCCGCGGCGCTCGAGCATAGCGACGGCGAGGCAGTCACCGAGCGCCAGCATGACCGTCGTCGAGGTTGTCGGCGCGAGCCCCATCGGACAGGCCTCCGGCGTGTCAGGGATGACCAGCACGACATCGGCAGCGCTGGCAAGCGCGCTCGCGGCGACGCCGGTGACCGCAATAAGCGGGATCGTATGCCGCTTGGCATAAGAAAGGATGTCCGCAAGCTCAGGCGTTTCGCCGGAGTTGGACAGGGCGATGATCGCGTCGTCGCGGGTGATCATCCCGAGATCGCCGTGGCTGGCCTCCCCGGGATGAACGAACATCGCCGGTGTCCCCGTCGACGCCAGGGTTGCCGCCAGTTTGCGGGCGATGTGGCCGCTCTTGCCCATGCCGGTGGCGATCACCCGGCCGCGGGCACCGGCGATCACGTCCAGGGCGCGCGTGAAACTGTGGTCGATCTGATCGGCCAGAGCCCGCAGCCCGGCGCACTCCAACTCCAGAACCCGCTGCGCCGCCGACCGATCGCTGGCGGCTTGGGTCACATCGCACCGCAAAGCCTCGGTCATCGGCGCCGGCTGATCCTTTGCATCCCGGTCGTGGCGGCTCGATCCCCTGTCAGCGCGTCAAAAGCCGGTACTGCTCCCGTCGCCGGGCCGGACACCGAGGGCGCAGCCGGCCATGGCCGCCGGAGCCCGGGTCCGGACGGGCCTGAAACGCCGGATCGGCACGGCCAGAGTTGACGAGAGCCGTCGTGCAAAATTTAAAGCAATCGCTGTGCCAACATCGGCGGGAGTATGGTCGGCGGCTCGATGGCGGTCAACCGCAGAAGCCCCGCAGCGCCGTACAGGTCTGGCGGGACCGGAACGCGGGTCAATGAGCGAGAACGTCAACCTCGGCCCAGCCGGCGAGGTCGAGACGGGCCCGATGGGGAACGAAACGAAAGCAGGCCTCGGCCAGATCGGCGCGGCCTTCGCGTCGCAGCATCGCCAGCAATTGCGCCTGCAGCCGGTGGAGGTAAAGGACATCCGCTGCAGCATACTGAAGCTGCTCTTCGCTCAGGACATCGGCACCCCAGTCGGAGGACTGCTGTTCTTTGGAGAGGTCAATCTGAAGCAATTCGCGGCACAGCTCTTTCAGGCCATGGCGATCGGTGTATGTCCGCGCGATTTTGGAGGCGATTTTGGTGCACCACACCGGTTCGGCAAGGACACCGAGGTTATGGAGCAGCACTGCCACGTCGAATCGGGCGAAATGGAACAGCTTCGTCACCTCCGGATCGGCGAGCAGGGCACACAGACGGGGCGCAGCGGCGGGCGCACCGGGCGTAAACCGCACGAGGTGACAGAGGCCATCGCCAGCTGACAGCTGGACCAGGCACAAGCGGTCGCGATGGGGGTTGAGGCCGAGGGTTTCGGTGTCGATGGCCACCACCGGGCCGAGCGCGAGATCGGCGGGAAGGTCGCCTTCGCAGAGCCGGATCCCCGGGTTGGCGCCCGTCATCGCCGCTGCTGCCGCGAGCGTGAGGGAGGACAGTCCCCGGGCCCCCTCAGGAACGGGCCGGACAGTGGAGGGGGCTGGCGGTGATCGATGGTGCCCAGGAGAAGACTCGAACTTCCACGACC
>CAYVUM010000134.1:0-8492 GCA_964454795.1 uncultured Rhodospirillaceae bacterium | reverse complement strand
TGGACCCGGGGCCCATAGGCGACGTTCTCGTAGATGGATTTGGGAAAGGGATTGGGTTTCTGGAAGACCATGCCGACCCTGGCGCGAAGATGGACAACATCCATACTACGGTCATAAATGTTCTCGCCATCCAACTCGATCGTGCCATCGACCCGGCAGACGTCAATGGTATCGTTCATGCGGTTAAGGCAGCGCAGGTAGGTGGACTTGCCGCAACCGGAGGGGCCGATCAGCGCGGTGACCTGGTTCTCGTAAATATCCAAGTCGACGTCCTTGAGCGCTTGCTTCGCCCCGTAGTGGACATTCACTTTGGTGGTATGCATCTTGACCGGATGCTCGGTCCCCGGTCCGACGGCTTCCGGCGCCGCCCGGACGTCGAGTTTTTCAGCCACCTTTGTCTGTTCGGTCACAGTCCTGGGTCCTTCTACCATTTCCGCTCGAACCGCTTCCGCAGGACGACTGCGAGAGCGTTCATGATCATCAGGAAGACGAGGAGGACGACGATCGCCGCCGCCGCTCGCGCTTCATAGGCGCGTTCGGGCAGGTCGGACCAGAGATAAATTTGCACCGGCATCACCGTGGCCGGGTCCAGCGGTCCGCCAGGAATGTCGACGATGAACGCGACCATGCCGATCATCAGCAGGGGCGCGGTCTCACCGAGGGCCTGGGCCATGCCGATGATCGTGCCGGTGAGCATGCCCGGCATCGCCAGCGGCAGGACGTGGTGGAACACGCACTGCACCTTGGACGCACCAACCCCGAGGGCGGCTTCGCGGATGGACGGGGGCACCGATTTCAGGGCCGCGCGGCTGGCGATGATGATCGTCGGCAGGGTCATCAAGGCCAGCACCATCCCGCCGACGAGCGGCGCGGACCGCGGCATGCCGAAGAAATTGAGGAAAACGGCGAGGCCGAGGAGACCGAACACGATCGACGGCACGGCCGCGAGGTTGTTGATGTTGACCTCGATCAGATCGGTAAACCGGTTCTTTGGCGCGAACTCTTCGAGGTAAATCGCCGCGCCGACGGCAAGCGGGAACGACAGCACCAGGGTGACCAGCATGGTCCAGAACGAGCCGGCCAGCGCCCCGCGGATCCCGGCCAGCTCGGGCGAGCGGGAGTCGCCGTTCTCGAACAGCGTCCAGTTGAACCGGGTCTCGATCAGGCCGCGGGACTGCATCCGCTCCAGCCATTCGATCTGCTTGTCGCTGATCGGCCGCTCCGCCTCCGGGAGATTGGGATCGTACGATCCTTTGAGGAACTGGTCAGCCAGGTCCGAGGCCTGGATGCGCAGGGTGACCCGGCGGTTGAGGATCGATTCGCCGGCTTCCTCGGCCTCGAGAATCTGTTCGCGAATGTCGTAGACGGCCCCGGGACTGATCAGTCCGAGCAGCTCCCGGCGCTCCTGGCGGCTGGTGACCTCGGGAAACAGGCCTTCCATCGCTTCGCGGATGACCGGCCGGAAGTTGGCGCTGCCGATCACGTCCAGATCGCCGGTGGCATCCGGGTCCACGTCCTGGCGGAAGATCGTCACATCCAGCTCGATCATCGTCTCCGTCCAGGCCGGCAGGGATTTGCCGATGACGTCGATGAACAGGATCGCAACGCAGAGGACCGCAAAGCTGATCGCGGCGATACCATAGATCTGGAAGCGTTTCTCGGCGGCGTAGCGGCGCCTCAGACTGGCCGCGACCGCCGCCGAAGACTCGCTCGGCTGTCCCAGCACACTGTCCGCGGTCGTTTCGTCGGCGGCGTGATTACTCATATTGTTCCCGATACTTCCGGACGATGTGAAGCGCGACGAAGTTGAGGGCGAGAGTGACGAAGAACAGGGTGAGACCGAGGGCAAACGCCGCCAGCGTCTTCGCGCTATCAAACTCCTGATCGCCGACGAGCAAGGTGGCAATCTGCACGGTCACGGTGGTGACCGCTTCCAGCGGATTGGCGGTCAGGTTGGCGGCGAGGCCGGCGGCCATCACCACGATCATCGTCTCGCCGATGGCCCGGGAAATGGCGAGCAGCAGGCCGCCGATGATCCCCGGCAGCGCCGCCGGCAGGATCACCTTCTTGATGGTTTCCGACCGGGTGGCGCCGAGCCCGTAGGATCCTTCGCGCATCGCCCGCGGCACCGCGCTGATCACGTCGTCGGAGAGCGAGGAGACGAACGGAATGATCATGATGCCCATGACGACGCCGGCCGCGAGCGCGCTTTCCGAGGAAATGTCGATGCCGAGCAGCCCGGAGCCGACATCGTTGCGGAAGAACGGCGCGACTGTGAGCGCGGCAAAGAACCCGTAGACCACAGTCGGGATGCCGGCGAGGATTTCCAGGATCGGCTTGACCACGGCGCGGACTTTGCCGTGGGCATACTCGGACATGTAAATGGCGGACAACAGTCCGATCGGTCCCGCCACGCACATGGCGATGAAGGCAATCAGCACAGTGCCGACAAACAGCGGGATGGCGCCGAAAGCGCCTGACGCGCCCACCTGTTCAGCGCGCAGCGCAATCTGCGGGCTCCACTCCACGCCAAAGAAGAAGTCGACTGGCGAGATCCGCACGAAGAAGCGGAAGGATTCGGCGAGGAGGGAGGCGACGATGCCGAACGTGGTCAGAATTGCGATGGTCGAGCTGATGATCAGCAGGACCTTGACCACCTGTTCCACCTGGTTGCGGGCGCGGAGCCTCGGTACGATGGTGGTGCGCGCATAGGCGAGCCCGGCGATCGCCGCCGCGAGGACAAGCACGAACAGCATCCAGCGGCTGTACTGGCGCAGGCTGTTGTAATAGTCGGCCGCCGCGCGCATGGACTGGTCGGCGGTCTGGCTGACCACGTTCCCCTCGGCGAGATTGCGGATGTCATTGAGAAGCAGCCCGAGCCGGCTCGGTTCGAGCTGTTGCGCTTCCGGTGGCAGGCTGGCGACAACGAGTTTCTCAACCAGCCAGGGTTCGGCGATCAGCCACATCGCCAGCAGCATCAGCGCCGGCAGACCGCACCACAGGGCGACGTAGAAGCCGTAGTATCCGGGCAGGGAATGGAGCCGGCGGACATCGCCCGACGCTGTTGTGACTGCCCGTGACCGGCCGAGATAGTACCCGGCAACCGACAGAAGCAGCAGCGTTGCCAGAACGATGGAGAGCGACATGCCCGGTTCCCCCGACTTTTTCCCCGACCAGTCCGCCATTCACGGACGGAAGGCTGACTGAGTTTCAAACGGCTTTCGTAACCCAAAGGAGGGAAATTGTTGTTTAAAATTAAGAAACAAAACCAGATGGGGGAACCGGGCTCTGTTGTCCCGGTTCCCGCACCATAGCCTGGCCGTGCGCTTACATAATGTTGTTCTTGAAGTTCCGAGCCTCTTCCCGAACCTGTTCGCGCTGGTCTTCCGGCAGCGGGATCAGGCCCTTGTCGACGAGGTAGCCGTCCGGTCCGAACGCCTTTTCCGAGGTGAACTCGGTCACGTAGGCTTCCATGCCCGGGATCACGCCGACGTGAGCGTTCTTCGTGTAGAAGAACAGCGAGCGGGAAACCGGATAATCGCCCGACGAGATGTTCTCGAAAGTCGGCTCGACGCCGCCGATCAGGCTCCCCTGGATCTTGTCCCGGTTCTGATCGAGGAAGCTGAAGCCGAAGATTCCGAAAGCCGCCGGATTGCGCTGCAGCTTCTGAACAATCAGATTGTCGTTCTCGCCGGCCTCCACATAAGCGCCGTCCTCGCGAACCGAATGGCAGATCGCCTTGTACTTGTCCTTATCGGACGCTTTGAGCTCGGCGATCGATTCGAACTGCTTGCAGCCACCCTCCATAGCCAGTTCGGCAAAGGCGTCGCGGGTGCCCGAGGTCGGCGGCGGGCCGAGGACTTCGATTTTCATGTTCGGCAGCGACGAATCCACGTCCGACCACGTGACATTGTCGTTGGCCTTGAAGCCGCCGGAGCCGTCAGGGATGTCCTTGGCCAGGGCGAGGAAGATCTGTTCGAGGGTGAGATCGACGCGCTCGCCAGACTTGTCATTAGCCATGACGATGCCGTCGAACCCGACCTTGACCTCGGTCACGTCGGTCACGCCGTTCTTCTTGCAGTTCTCGACCTCCGAGGACTTGATCGCCCGGGACGCGTTGGTGATGTCCGGATGCTCGACACCCACGCCGGAGCAGAACAGTTTCAGGCCGCCGCCGGAACCGGTGCTCTCGATGACCGGGGTCTTGAAGCCCGTGGTCTTGCCGAAGTTCTCGGCAACCGTGGTCGCGAACGGATAGACGGTCGACGATCCGACGATCCGGATCTGATCGCGCGCCGCCGCAGCACCAGCGACGACAACCGTCGCCAGAGCAGTGAAAGCCACCAATTTGGTGTTCATGGAGTTCTCCTGAACCAATGCAAGGTTTGTCCGATTACGCGCCATCACCTTCGGCGGGCAGTGCGCATGAGGCATGCCACAACGAACCGTAAAACGCTTCGGCGACGTATTTACTACAGTTATGTTACGTTTGCATGACATCCGACCCCGCAGTCGGGAGTTTCGCGGGAGCCGGCTCCTCGCCGCTGGCGGGCAGAATGATCGTGAACCGGCTGCCCTCGCCAGGGGTGCTCTCGATGCGAAGATGTCCGCGGTGGCGGTTGACGATGTGCTTGACGATGGCGAGACCGAGACCGGTGCCGCCGACCTTGCGCGAGCGGCCGGTGTCGACCCGGTAAAAGCGCTCGGTGATCCGCGGCAGATGCACGGCGGCGAGCCCCTCGCCGCGGTCGGCAACGGAGATCGCGACGCCGGCGCCCGGACCGCCCGGGACGCGGCCGGCGCGGGTGCAGCTGATCGTGATCTCGGTCCGCGGCCGCGCATATTTCAGGGCGTTATCGACCAGGTTGTGAACCGCCTGGGTGAGTTCGTCGGCCTCGCCGGACACGACCGGCAAGCCCTGTTCAGCGTCGATGCGCAAATTCATCTCCCGATCGAGGGCGCGGCCATAAAGCGATTCCACAACCCGGCGCACCAGCGGGGTCACCTCCACCCGTCCGCGGGGCGGCACGTGCTCGTTGATCTCGACCCGGGACAGGGACAGAAGGTCCTCGATCAGGCGGGCCATCCGCAGCGCCTCGCTGCGCATCACCTCGAGAAAGCGCTCACGCGCCTCGGCATCGTCACGGGCCGGCCCGCGCAGCGTTTCGATATAGCCGATCAGCACCGACAGCGGCGAGCGGAGCTCATGGCTGGCGTTGGCCACGAAGTCCGCCCTGCTCTGCTCGGCGCGGCGGGCGCGGGTTTCGTCGTGGAGGACGATGGCGACGGTGGGCGAGTCCGGTTCGCTGCGCTCGGGCAGGGCGGCGGCATGGAAGGTGAACGTCCGGGGTACCGGCACCGGCAGCGTGATCTCCTCGGAGATTGCCGCGGCGCCGGCCTCTACGGTGTCGACGGCGGCCAGCACCGCCGGATGGCGCAGGGAACGGGCGAGGTGACCGCCGGTGGTGCCGATGCCGAAGAGATCGCGGGCCGCACGGTTCGCAGTGACAATCCGCCGGTCCCGGTCAAGCAGGACCACCGGATCCGGCATCGGCTCGAGAAGCTCTTCGGGGCGGAGCCACTCGGCAGGCGCTGAGACCGGGGATTCGGCGGAACCCTCGACCTCCTGCCGCTGGAAATACCAGAGAAGACCGGCACCGAGAAGACCGAGAATCGCGATCGCAGCGATCGTCGGGATGACATCGCCGGCGGCGAAGCCGAGCACGAGCGCGGGCACGGGCGACAGCGCCAGCAACAACGCGGCCCGCGGTTCGAGGGGTGCTCTGGTCATCGGGACGACGCCTCTGCGGCGCCGCGGTCCGGAGCGATACCGCGGTCGCCGGCCCGGCCTGAACTCAACGAACCCGGTCATTTGCGGTCGATCCGCCCGGTTGCCACGACGATCGCCGCGGTGCCCGTGGTATCGCGTGGCGCCTGCGGCGTCAACGCTACGCTGCCGGCCAGGGCGCCGGCACTGATCGGCAATCACCGGCCCGCGGCAACCGGGCGGTACTCAGACGCGCGGCGGCCGGCGGCTGGCAAGCCCGATTGCCCGTCCGGCCTGGGCCGGACGTGGCAGGGCGGCGTGGGTCGCAGCGAGCGCCTTCAGCCGCCCCGCCTCCGCTGGCCCTAGCGGCGCCGTCCGCCGGCTGGTCAGATCGACATGGAGGCAAAGGACCTCGTTGGTGGCGATCAGCATGCCAGTGGCGACCCGGCTCATCTCGTGGAAGAGGATGATCCGCTTGCCGTCGAAGCCGAGCAGCCGGCTCGCCACGGCAACGCGGTCGCCGCCACGCGCCTCGTCCTCATAAGTCACGTGGGCCTCAGCCACGAACACCGACCGGCCGGTGGCGGCCCGGTAAGCGCAACCAAGCCCGAGATGATCAAGAACAGCATCCGTGGCCTGATCGAAAACCAGGACGTAGTACGCCACGTTCATGTGGCCATTGTCGTCAAGCCACGCATCCTGAACGGCCGCCTCGTGAAGGCGGAGCGGCGCCGCCGGCAGCGGGCGGGGCGATGGCTCCGGCATCGGTCGAACTCTCCGCAGGGTTGTGGTCAGCCAGTCGCCGGGACGGCCCCGCAGCTCCTCGGGCGGCGGCGGCGGTGCCACGGGCCCACTGTGGCCGCAAAGGCCCTGCGCCCGCAAGGGCTTCCCTGCAGCGGGCGGACGGTGTAGGCAGAAGCATGGCTGACCCGTCTCCCTCCGTATTGCCGACCGGCGCGGCCGCCGGTGATCTGCCCGAGGCGCCCGCGCCCCCCATCTCCGTTGTGGTGCCCGTTCACAATGAAGCGGATGCCGCCGTGCCGCTGGCCGAGGAGATCGCCGCCGTGCTCATCGGCCGTCTCACCTTTGAGATGATCTTTGTGGACGATGGCAGCACCGACGCCACCGCCGACCGTCTGGCCGCGGCAGCGGCGCGCCTGCCGGCGCTGCGGATCGTCCGCCACCGCCGCTGTGCCGGCCAGAGTGCTGCCATCGCCACCGGTGTCGCCGCTGCCCGGGCGCCGCTGATCGTCACCCTGGACGGGGATGGGCAGAACGATCCGGCTGATATCCCGTCGCTGGTGGCGGCCCATCGGGCTGATCCTGACTCCGGGCGACTGATGATCGCCGGACGGCGCGCCCGGCGGCGGGACTCGCGTCTCAAGCGGCTGTCATCCCGCCTCGCCAACGGCGTGCGCTCGCGGCTGCTCGGCGATGACACCGCTGATACCGGCTGCGGTCTCAAGGTCTTTCCCCGGGCAGCGTTTCTAGCCATGCCGCATTTCGATCACATGCACCGATTTCTGCCAGCGCTGATGCTGCGGCAGGGGGGACGCGTGGTCTCCCGGCCGGTCAACCACCGGCCCCGCACTGCGGGAGTGTCCAAGTATGGCACGCTCGACCGGCTGATGGTCGGGATCTTCGACCTGTTGGGCGTGCTGTGGCTGCAGCGCCGCGCCCGCCTTGCAAATGTCGAAGTGATTGACGCACCGCCGCTTGGCACTGCCGGAGCGCAGTTATGAGAGTGGCGCTGATGCTGCGGGGGATCGCCCTGATCGTCTCGGTCGGGGCAGTGATCCTGGTGGTGCGCGAGAGCGGTCTCGCGGCCACCCTCGAGGATTTGCGCGCCTGGATCGATGCCCATGTCCGTGGCCAGGGGCTCAGCGGCGAAGCGGTGTTCGTTGCCCTGGCAGCCGCGGCGACCGCGGTCGGCCTGCCGCGCCACGCGTTTGCGATCGCCGCCGGCTACGCCTTCGGGGTCGGGCTCGGCAGCGTGCTCACGGTGATCGGATGCACGCTCGGCTGCCTGGGGGCGTTCGGCTATGCGCGCTGGCTCGGCCGCGACCTGGTTTCCGCCCGGTATCCGCGACGAATCCGCAAAGTGGATGCCTTTCTCGGCGCCAACCCCCTGTCGATGACCCTGGCTGTGCGCCTCATGCCGGTCGGCAGCAACCTCGCCACAAATCTGGTGGCCGGGGTCTCGAGTGTGGCGCTTGGCCCGTTCCTGCTCGGATCGGCGATCGGCTATCTGCCCCAGACCCTGGTGTTCGCCCTGGTCGGCTCCGGGGTGGAACAGGGCACCGTGGCGCGGACGCTGATTGCCGTCGCTCTGTTCGTGGCCTCGGCCTCCATCGGCATATACCTTTACCGTAAGCACCGTCGGGGACTCGGCTTCGTGGATGCGGTCGATGCCGCCCTCAGCACCAGTACCAAGACAGGCCGGGAGGCCGCGGCCGCCGGGAGCAGCGAACCGGGGCGGCTCTGAGGCCGGCACCGACTGGGACAATGGCCGCTCTGCGGCGGGTGGACGCAAGGCTCAGCCCGGGGCTCCCGGCCGGGCTTGACAGTAGTCGTCCGCAGGGCCTACCTCTGGCACTCAGGCAATGAGACTGCTAGCGGCGGGGTGCTCCCGCCGCCCTCAAGGGTAGATGGAGGACAACGATGGGGTTTCGGCCCTTGCATGACCGCGTACTCGTCCGGCGGGTCGAGCAGAGCGAGAAAACCA
>CAYVUM010000133.1:0-8507 GCA_964454795.1 uncultured Rhodospirillaceae bacterium | reverse complement strand
CGCCGCCGCCGCGACCGCCGCCTCCTCCGCCGCCGCCACCCCCGCCGCCGCGGCCGCCGGAGAGATCGAGACCGCTGCCGGTGTTCGACCCGGCTGATCCCGACCGACCGCCGTCACCGCCGCTGCCGGGGGCGCCGTTGCTTCCCGGTCCGCCGTTGGTGAAGCCCGATCCTGCGAATGCTTGACCGCGGCCGCCGCCGCCTCCGTTTCCACCGGAGGCACCGGCACCGAAAGCGCCGCCTCCGCCGCCAACACCGCCGGGAGCGCTGTTGATGCCGGCGCTGCCCTGACCACCGGTGCCACCCGAGCCGCCGCCAAAACCTGTGCCGCCGCGGCCACCACCGCCGCCACCGCCAGCACTATCGAAACCAACACCGGCAGACCCGCCGCCACCGCCACCGCCACCACCGGCCGCTGAACCGCCGCCGTCGCCACCATCGCCGCCAGTGCTGCCGCCACCGCTGCCACCCGCGCCTGTCCCCTGCCCCGTTGTGGCGCTGCCGCCACCGGTATTGTTTGGCCCTCTGCCGTTACCACCGTTGCTTCCATCGGTGCCGCCGGTTCCGGCGCTGCCGCCGAAGCCGTTGCTGCCGCCCTGACCGCCGCCGGCGCGGGCGAACCGGCCGCTCGCCGAGACATCGAAGGTGACGTTCTCGCCGATCAGGGCGTTGTTGCCGGCGTAGAGCGACAGGCCGCGGGTGCCGGTCGCGCCGAAGAAGTCGGCCGAGACGAACGCGCCATCGGGAATGATCAGGTCGCCGGCGAACCGGAACTGGGCGACCGTGTTGCCGTCAATGAAGGCGGCCGACACACCGGCGACGCCAGCCCCGGTCAGGGTCGTGCCGGTGCCGATGATGATCGGCGGGGTGCTGTCGTCGCGATCGTGGTCGGCAAGAATGCTGCCGCTTCGCAACCGGCCCGTGGTCGTGTCGAAGACGATGCTGGACGATGTGGTGTACCTCGGGATCACCCCGGCGGCCGCCGGCGGTGTCGCCGGCGACAGCAGCGCCGTGGCGACAATGTTGTCCACCAGGGTCGCGCCGGGCGTCCAGGACAGCGCCTGCAAGGCGGTGAAGTCGGACGGCAGATCGAAGGTCTGGAACCCGACGCCGTCATCGAGGTCGACCGTGCGCTCGACGGTGGTGCCGCGCAGCGTCGTACCGGTGAAGGTGACCGACGCGCCGAGGGTCCCCGGCAGGCTGTCCAGCGCCAGTGAATACACCGCAAAGCCGCCGCCATCGCCGGCCGTCAGGGTGAACGTGTCGCCGGCTGCACCCGGTGCGGCTGCGGCGCTGAAGGTGTCATCCCGGGCGATCGTGCCGGTGCTCGCAAGGCGGAAGCCGTCCTCCGCGTGCACCGCCGTGCCGTCCGCGAGGCTGTCGAAGTCGATGACGCTGGAGAAGTTGAGGAAGGTGGAGAACCCGGCCGATGCGAGGACCACCGGCCCGAGTTCGAGGGTCACCCGGTCGCCATCGATGGTCGCGTCGACCGGCCGCGCCAGTTCCTCGAAGTCGAGGGTGTCGGACCCGGAGCCGGCGAGCAGACGCAACTCCTCGGCGCCGTCGGTGAAAAGCAGCGGCACGCCATCGCCCGAAAGCCGGCCGCCGGCCACGGTCCAGTCGACCCCACCGGCGAACGTCCGGTTGTCGACGACCAGCGACTCGATGTCGACACCGAGCGTATCGATCAGGTTGGCGTGACGGGGATCGGTCGGCGCACCCGGGATGAGGACGACCACGGTGTCGATGCCGCCGTGGCCGGCGATGCGGGTTGCCGCGCCGATCCGGCTGACCGTGACCCGGTCGTCGCCGGGTCCGCCGTCGACGGTGAGCGCGAGATCGGGCCCCGTGACATCCAGCGTCAGCGCGTCGCTGTTGCGGCCGAGGGCGAACACGGCCTCATCGAACATCGCCACCGTGACGTCGGCGATCGGCCCGAGGCCGGTGAGCCGGGCTCCGCCGGCGGCGTCCTCGAGCCGTGCAGCAGGGGTCGGCACCGTCCGGTCGGCGATATCGAAGCGAACCCGGTCGTCACCGCCGCCGCCGTTCAGCGCGAGCCCGCTCGCAGCCAGCACGGTCACCAGGTCGTCGCCGGTCCCGAGGTCCACGGCGATGTCGGCGCCGGCGCTCTCGACGACCACCACATCGTTGCCACCGTTCGCACTGGCATCCGTGACGATCGACGTGGGCATCCCGGTGTCGGCCAGGGTGAGCGCGTCGTCGGTGTCGGCCAGGCGCAGGGTCAGTCCGGAGACGCCGGTATGGTCGATCCGCCCGTCCGGGCCCATGGTGAAGCCCGTCACCATGCCGGGACCGACATGTCCGGGCCGGCCGGAAATGGTGTTGGCGGCGTCGTCGATCACCAGCGTGTTGGTGCCGGCGCCGCCGTCGAGGATGAGGGCGTCGTCGATGTTGCCGAGGCTGCGCCCGGCACCGTCGCGGGGATCGCCGACCTGCACCCCATCGTCGCCGCCACGCAATTGGATCCGGGTCTCGGTGGTCAGGTCCCAGACCAGAACCTGGTCAGCCCCGCCGTCAGCGAGGTCGAGGGTGAGGATGTGAGCCGCCGTCGTGGCCAGGACCTGCTGGTCATAGGCGCCCGGGAGCAGAGGGTCGAACACGCCGGGCGTGCCGGAGCGGAGGCCGTTGCCGGTGACCAGCCAGTCGGTTGCGGCTATGTTGGCTTCGTTGGCGAACTCGACCGTCTCCACGTCGACCGTCTCGAGCCCCGGTCCGTCCGCCGTGCCCGCCGGCTGACCGAACAGGATGGCTGCGGCGCGGTCCTCGCCGGGACCACCCTCGATCACGATGCGGCGGGTCAGGTCCGGGACGTCAACCCGGTCGTTACCGAGGCCGAGCCGGAGTTCGACGGCCTCGACGTCGTCGTCATAGCGCAGCGCCCCCGGCGCCAGAAGCCCGGTGGCAGCGACGACCCCGAGGACGACATCGAGGTCGTCACCCTCGGCCGAGGCGTCGAAGATCACCCGGTCTGAGCCACTGCCACCCCGGACCTGAAGGTCCGCGGCAATCCCCGCCAGCGTGCCGTCCTTGCCGACGAAAACGCGATTGGCGCCGGCGGCGAGGTCGATGGTCGTCGCTTCCCGGATCGTCTCGAGGTTGACGACGTCATCGCCGCTGCCGCCGGTGACGGTAACCTCGCCGTCGAGGGTGTCCACGACGCGGAGGTCATTGCCGGTCCCGCCGGCGCCAAGCTCCAGCCGCAGGCTGTCGATTCCGGTGAACGTCACCCGGTCTTCGACAGCGAAACCGCCGGCATCGCTGCGGTTGACGAACAGGCCTTCGGCAAAAAGGTCAAGGTTCGTCCGTCCGGTCACGTCCTTGCTGTCATCCTGAATGACGGCCGTGTCCTCATCCGCGCCCCCCGATAGACGGACGGTGTCGTAGACGGTGATGAGCGTATCGTCGCCGCCCTCGCCTGACAGGGTCAGGCCGATCAGGCCCGAAGCGTCGATGTCATCGGGGCCAGCGGACACTTCCAGGGTGTCATTGCCGTCACCGCCGCGGATCTCGAGGGTGTCTTTGTCCGGACTGCTGTTGACGATGAACGCGGTCGTACTGCGGCCGGGCGTCTCGTCGAGGATCTGGATGACCTGCTTCTCGATCTGGGTGGACATCGACCCGTCGGGATTGGCGGCAAGGTCGGTCTGGTCGAAGGTGGCGAACACGCCGCGCGCCATCAGGGTATCGTCGCCGTCGCTGCCCACGTACACGACGTCGTCGGCGGTGACGGCCGCATCGGTCTCCGAGGGCGAGGCGAGGTCGATGGCGAGGAGGTTCACATCCGTCCCGGTCAGGTCGCCCAGGATCACCGTGTCCGAGCCGCCACCGGCGGTGACCGAGATGTGCTCGATGTTGTCGAGGACGAGCCCATCGCCCGCTGCGGTGACCTGCACCTTTGGGATGCCGCCCTCGACCAGCCGGTCGAGGCGGATCACATCGTCGGCCTCGACCACCTCGGGATTGCCGGCGGCGAAGGACGTGTCGGTGATCGTGGTGCCGCCGCCGATGCCGATCCGGTCCGTATCGTCGGCCAGGCCGGGATCCTCGATGAGGACGTCGGCGCCGTCACCCACGGCCCACGCATAGAAGTCGCTGCCGGTGCCGCCGACGAGGAGGTCGGACCCCTCGCCGCCGTCGATGCGGTCGTCGCCGGCGTTGCCCCGGAGCTCATCGGCGCCGGCGTTGCCGGTGAGGTCATCGATGCCGGCACCGCCGGCGAGGCTGTCGTTGCCCGATCCGCCGATCAGGGTGTCGTCGCCATCGCCTCCGCGCAGGATGGCGGCGCCGGTCCCGGCGTAGGACAGCACGTCGTTGCCGGGGCCACCGTCGAAGTCCACATCGACCGTGACGGTATCATTGACGACAATCACGTCCTCGCTGCTGCCGCCGAACGCGCGGATCGCCTTCACGCCCTCGAACGGCTGTTCGGCGCGGGTGATGCGCTGGCCGTTCTCGGGCACCTGAAACGACACGACCAGGGTTTCGCCGGCTGCCGGGTTGTCCGGATCGCTCAGACCGGTCGAGCGGATGGAAAACGCTTCGCTGGTTTCATTGTCGCGACCGTTGCGCGCAGCATTGGTGTTCTCCCGCAGGTTGGCCGTCCCCTGCGGTCCGTCGCCCATGTAAAGGGTCAGCACGCCATTGCCATCGACGGCGCCCAGCACCGGTGGATTGAGGATCACGCCCGCCAGCACATCCGCATCGGGAAGCTGGAAGACGTCGAAGTCGAAGATGACTTCGTTGATGAGTTCGAACTTGTAGTCGGCAAGCACGATCGCGAACGGATCGAAACCGATCGACGCCTTGACAAACGCCTCCAGGCCGGCGCGCAACGCCCCCGAGACATTGAAGATCCCGAACGGGTCGGCGCGGGAGATCAGCTCCAGTTCGCCGACCCGCACGCGGCCGTCGTAGGTGTAGGGCTCGACCGGGACGTCGGCCTGCTCGAACATCCGCAGGTCGTTGACGTAGTCGGCCTGCGCAGGGGTCTGCGGCTCCGGGAGGTCGTTGAGGTCAAACAGAATGTCGGTCGCGAAGAAGCCGAGCAGTCCGGCTTTGACCTCGGCGACCACCAGGCTCGGTCCGATCGAGGCGCCAAAGGCGATCCTGGCCGTCAGCGTCAGCTCCGGCCGTTCCTTGGCAGGCTGCGGCGGGCCCAGGTCGAAAATCGGGTCCGTGGTGTCCACGTCGCCGTCCTGCAGGCCCGGCGGCGGAGTCTCGGGGAAGTGGTCGTCGAGGTAGAAACCGTCGGCGAGACGGTGGGCATTGGCGGCAAGACTTGTTGCCAGAGCGAGGTCGCTGGAGAAATCGAGCGATTGCGTCAGCGCGTTCGCTCCGAACAGATCGTAGCCGGCGTCGAAATCCAGAGTCGCGCCGAGCTGGAACCGCAGTTCAGCGTTCAGGAACGGCGGAATAATCGGATAGGTGAGCTTGGTCTCGTACCCAATACCCAAATCTAGCCCGATATTGACCAGCTCGGGCGTGGTATCGCCGAGCAACATATTGAAAATAATGCCAGGATCTTCCAGGAAGGGAAAGCGGATGTTCCCTCCGACCGTCGTAAAGAATTTTCGCTTGACCTCAGATTTATTTTTGACTTGCGAAGATGCCGAGGTGTCTGGCGCAGATTCGGTTTTTGTCTTCGTCGTCTCGGTATCCTGCTGCCCGCCGCCTCCCCCGCTCTTGATTTTACGTTCGACCTTGACCTTGAAGGCCCCCAGCTCCTGGAGGTCCGGCAGTCCCTCGGCGATCGGACCGAGGTCGAGGATGAAGTCGATCAGTTCGATCGTCGTCCGCGCCGCCTGGAGGGCAGCAATTTTTGCCGCCTTGCTCTCGGCCGTTTCGTTCACCGCCAGTGTGGTCGCGAGAATCCCGAGATCGAGTGCCGAGATGCCCTCGCCGCCACCGAGCCTGGACAGATCGCTGATCAGCGGGATGTCGTCGGTCAGGAAGTCGACCACCGGCTTGATCGGGCGCAGGGGCTCCTGGATCCGGGCGATGGTGGGGTCGACAAACTCCGAGAAGAAGGTCCCGAGGTCGAGTTTGACGCTCTGGAAGTCCACCTCCGCGGGGTCGCCGAACTGGACGTCGGTGGTGCTGGCCTCAGTATAACCGTAGGTCATCACGGCGTCAGCCAGCACGGCCAGGTTGAAGAGCTGATCGGCGTTCGGGACTGTCCCGAAATCGGGCAACAGGGCTGCGTCGATCGCGAAGTTGACCTCGCCGCTGCCGGTGAAAGTCGCATCCAGGCTGAGTTCGGAGAACTCGCTGCCGGCCAGCCGGTCGTCACCATCGCCGTCGCGGATGTCGATGGCATAGGCGCCGGTCAGGCTGTTGGTCAGAAGCTCGCCCTGTTCGTTGCGCTTGCGCTCGATCAGCGCTCCGAAGACCCCGACCTTGCCCTTGGCGGCGAAGTCTCCGTCCGTACCGCCGTCGAGGGTTGCGGTCAGGCTGGTTATCGACAGGTCCTCCGCCGCGGCGGTATCGACAAAGAAGACGGACTGAAACGTATCGGCGGTTTCGAACACACCGAAGGTCAGCTCGAGCGTCCAGTCGAACGACATGGTGACCTCGTCGGTGATCCCGAGCCGCGGATCGATCACCGGATCGTCGCTGCCGAGCGCCAGGTCCAGATCGAAGGCACCCGTTTCCTGACCGGCCAGGGTCAGCTGGAACGTGGTCGTCGCGTTGTCCGGACTCGTGGCGTGATCGATCCGTCCGTCAAGGACCAGATCGGTGAGCGTCAGCGAGAGCCAGGATTCCACGTCCCCGACGGTCACTGTGTTGCCGTCCGCCGGCGTCAGTTCAGCCGCATCCAGGCGGCGGGCAATGTCGACCACGAACTGTCCGGGCGCCTCGGCCGCAAGCTGGTCGCCAACCAGCGGCAGAGGTGCCGAGAACACCGATGCATTCAGCTCGGCCTGAACGTCTTCCAGGTAGTCCTGGAGACCGCCGGCACCGACCACCCCCAGGTCCGCCGCAAGCAGCAGCCGGGGTTCCAGCGTTTCGAACAGGATGCGCCGTTCGGTCGCCGTGTCCGTTGCGCCAGCCGTGCGGTCCGGACGGGGATCCGTCCGCCGGCGGGACGGGATCGCGGCCTGTGGGCCCCCCCGCCCGATCGCCAGAACGCGCTCGACGAATGGATGAGCCATGGTGCCTCTCCCCTCCCCAGATGCCCGCCTGAGCGGCACTGCCGGGTGATTGTGTCGCTGGGACCGTCGGAGAGGTCGGGACCAGCGGGGTGCCGGTGAAGTCCAACACGATCCGACGTTTCGTGAGAAACGCCTGGATCAGCGATACGGATAACCCTCTCTTCGAGACCTCGCCCGACCTTAATGGCCAAAGAAGTGTTATTCAACAAGGAACTGTCCGGCGTTCCTCTGCAAACTTAGCCAGGGAGAGATTTGAGAATTCATCATTGAAGGATGAAGCCGCAGGAGGAAATGCGGGAAAACAAATTTCTTCTCGTTCTGCACAAGCAGACGATAGACCGACAGATTTGTTTATCAGGGCCGGCCCACCGGGGAGGCCCGCCCGTACGGCCTCAATGCATGCTCGAGGACAGACGGTACAGAAAAAACTTAATGCGCTTCCACTCGACCGACAGGCCACATCATCCGACTTGCCGAGCAACGCGAGATGACCAGCAGAGCAGTCAAGCCAAGTCCAAAAATTCCCCACCCGGAAACATCTGACAAGACCTCCGGGACCTGCACCACAACTTGTTCGCTCACCGGCTCGAAATGATACAGGTCTGGCTCGTTCGGAAAGCGATCTGAAAATTCAATCGGGGAGGTACCGGGAGAACTGGCCTGAAAAAGCACGGTGAGCAGGGAACCACTGCCTGTCGCCGGCACGCCACCGATCAGGCTGACATTCACTTCGCCGGGCGACGCTTCGTCGGCAAAAAACAGGAAGCTGCCGGTGAGAGAGCCGGCAACGGCCTCCTGGAACACGATAACTGCCGGATCAAACCGAATGGCGATGTCAGCCGCTTCGACAGCCGCGACCGTATCGAGGAGCGAGACCTCGAAGGCGTCGCCGACATCGACGGGTGAGGATGAAATGTCCAGCATCGGGGCGGCCTGCACCCCAAAGGACGGCAGACACGCCGCGATCAGGCCCGACAGCAACGCCAACCGCCCGCGGGCCCGCGGCCCGTATCGTTCCCGCCCGTCGGCCCGATGCGATCCGCGGCCGGCCGCTACTGCTCCCTCGCGCATCCGCTGTTTGTCCTCTCCCCTGGATTTCGCATCGCATTTGTGGACGACTGCCATTCTGAGAAACACTATGAAGAACCGGCGCTGGCGGCGTCAACCGCCGAGGACGGTCGCCCCCGTCCTGCCGGCTAGAGCGGGTCGCCTCCCAATAGGATCGCTCCGCGATGCTATTGGGAGGCGTGAATCCGCTCTACCCTGTTGAATCAGAGCAGCTTCACCCGATCAGATTGGATCGCAAAGCGATTCAATCTGATCGGGATCTGCTCTA
>CAYVUM010000132.1:1884-8544 GCA_964454795.1 uncultured Rhodospirillaceae bacterium | reverse complement strand
GGCGCAACCACATCCGCAACCATGGTCAATTTGCTGAACTTGACGCACGTAACTCCGGACAGCCCATCGCGGGCGCTCTGTGGCCCTTAAAACGGCTCGCGTCGATTGCCCAGGGGCTGGGAGGGGGAATGGAAATCCCTGCGTGCTTTGGCACAGAAACCACCTGTCCAGTTTTTGTTTAATGCAAGCCGGAAATTTGTGCACAGAAATAGATGATATCGAAAATTGTCGGAGCGGCGGTTCGGGAGGGCCTGGAACAGTATCCCGCCGGCTCCCCCGTACGCCCACAAGGTAGACCGACCGGTCTGTCTACAGCTCGCGGAGCAATGCACCGCCTTGCGCGCGGGAAAACGGTCGAGCGGCGTGTAGCCGTCGATGTCGGCGGCGACCGCGTCAACGGACGGTGCCGGCCCGGGCGTGGCGCGCTCGTGGACAGCGCCGGCAGGGAGCGCCGGGCGGCCGGACCCTGTTCACTCATCCGGGGCAGGGTCACTCACGAGGTGCGAGAGCGCGGAAGCGGAAGTGTGGGCCGGCAGGCCTGAATGACGGGCTGTCAAGCGGCGCCAACGGTCTGTATCGCGAAGACGTGGTTACTCCCGCCTTGACCCAAAATTACACATGAGAATTCGCCAAAATACGCAACACCCTGATTTTTGTTGGCGCGCCCGGCAGGACTTGAACCTGCAACCCCGAGATTAGAAGTCTCGTGCTCTATCCGGTTGAGCTACGGGCGCATTAATGAGTTAGCGGGGACGAGGCCGGGGGTGCGGATTGTCGGGACAACAATAGGGACAACAACCACACGCGTCAACAACCGCACTCGTCAACAACCGCACGCGTCGCCGTTGACGTTGATGCTTCCCGCATTGTAACCCGAGCCTTGAAAGCATGCTACCAACAGGCGGCGGGGTCATCCTGTGGATGAAGCCGACTGAACTGTTCCGGCTTCGCCGGAGGCTACTTGGGTCAAATTTTGCCGATCGTGTGACGTTGTGTCGACCGACATTCCTGGGTGAAACCAAGGGACCATTCCTCGGCGCCGACCTGCACTCCGGAGTGCCGGGAGGCGCAGACGGGGTTAAGGAGGGGCCGCGCCGGGTGCGGCGTGGATGCCTTGACGCCGCCTGTACCCGGCGATCCTTGCGGCAGGCGGGGCCCGTTTTCATGCCGCCATCCCCTGTGCGTCGGCCATGGCGGCGTAGAACCGGGCCTCGGCCTCGGCGGGCGGAATGTGTCCGATCGGCTCGAGAAGGCCCCGGTTATTGAACCAGTCGACCCATTCGAGCGTGGTGAACTCGACGGCTTCGAAGCTGCGCCATGGTCCCCGCCGGTGGATGACCTCGGCCTTGTCGAGACCGTCGATGGTTTCCGCGAACGCTTTGTCGTCGCCGTCGCCGACACTGCCGACCGACGGCTCGATCCCGGCCTTGGCCAGGCGCTCGGTGTCTTTGATCGAGACAGACGGGCTGCCACGGTCGCTGTGGTGGACAAGGCCGCCGCGATGGTTCGGCCGGCGCTGGTGCAGCGCCTGTTCCAGCGCGTCGAGGACAAAGCTCGCATGGGCTGTCCGGCTGACCCGCCAGCCAACGATCCACCGGGCGAAGGCGTCGATGACGAAGGCGACAGAGACGAAGCCCGACCGGGTGGCCACATCAGCGAAATCGCTGAGCCAAAGGGCATTCGACGCCGGAGCGCGGAACTGTCGGTTGACGCGGTCCAGCGGGTACGGCGCCGCCTTGTCGCTCATCGGGGTCCGCGCCGGCTTGCCGCGCACAACCCCTTGCAAGCCCATGCTTCGCATCAGCCTCCCGACCGTGCAGCGGGCGACGGACAGTCCCTCCCGGCCGAGCTGCCGCCAGACCTTGCGGACGCCATAAACCTCGAAGGTCTCGGCGAATATCCGGGTGATCTCCGGCTTCAGCGCCAAGTCCCGCTTGGCCGCCGGGGCAGCAGGCCTGCGTCCCGGCGCCGGGCGACACGGGCGTGACAGGTGGACGGGGCGATCGGCAACACCTTGCAGATCGGCTCGACCCCGTATGCCCCACGATGATCGTCGATGAAGGCGATTATGGCTTCGACCGGCGCCAAAGGTCCTAGGCTCGCTCCGCCTGGGCAAAATATGCGGACGCCTTGCGAAGTCTCTCGTTCGCCTGCCGAAGCTCGCGGTTCTCGCGCTCCAGAGCTTTCAGCCGCTCCGACACATCGGCAGGAATGCCAGCCCGCTTGCCGCTGTCCACGTCTGCCTTGTTGAGCCAATCGTTCAGCGTGTGCGGTGCGCACCCGATCTTGGCCGCAATCGAAACAATCGCTGCCCACCGCGAGGCGTGCTCCCCTTGATGCTCCGTCACCATCCAAATCGCGCGCTCGCGCACCTCAGGCGAAAACTTGTTCGTCGTCTTGCCCGTCGTGGCTCCATCCTCTCAGGAGTTGGAGCCGCCAGCAATCCCGGGGCGGTTCAATCCTCTGAAAGCTCATGGTCCTTGCCGCTTCTGCGCTTCGAAATAATGGTTGTTCCCTTCATCCAGATGTTCGGCGATGACGTGCATTTCCGACAGCGACAAAGCGCGGCGATATTCTTCCGCTCCGAGCGAACATGATCGGCGGCCGGTCAGAACATCGTCCCACACGCAGACCTCCCGGGGGGCAGTGAACAGAAAGCGTCCTTCGGGGTTCAGCACCTCTGCAATCCGCGCGATGAGCTCTCGCTGCGCGCTCTCGTCCAAAAGAAATACAAGCCCGATCGCCACCGCGCCATCGAAGGCCCACCCGAAGAACTGGCTATCCTCTGCCGCTTCGCACGCGACGGGCACCGCGGGAAATCGTTGTCGGAACGCCGCGACGAGGGCGGGTGAGGCATCGAGTGCCGACACCGAAAGGCCCGCCTCGACCAAGGTTGCCGTCACCGGTTCACCCGTCCCGCATCCGACGTCGAGGACCGCGCTGCCGCGCGGCAGTGACACGGCCCAATTCCGGACCACATCCACACCGATTTTGGAGCGGAACCGAGCGCTGGCAAACTCATCAGCGATGGCATCATAGCCATTTGATCGGTCGGAAGTCATCGACAGGTTCCCGCCTTCAGCGTTGGTCTTCCAGCAGTATCGGTCACACCTCGTCGTGGGTACCCGCTTTGGCCCGTGCCCCCAATAATCCCTGAAGACGGCTTATCCCATTGCTTCCCGCGCGACCAACATGTGGTCGGTGATGGGCCCTTTGGTGGTGGCGATCCCGAGGAGGGACCGAAAGGCTGCGTGCCGGGTGCGGCGTCGGTTGAAGCGGAAGACGAGCTCGTCGATGTAGGCTTGGAGAGGCTTCCGCCACAGGCCGTGGTAGACGCCGAGCGCCCAGGTCAATGTGGAGATCGTCAAACGGTCAGATCAGGCCAAGGGCTTCGTCGTGCTGCCCAAACGCTGCTTTGTCGAGCGCACCCTCGCCTGGCTGGGACGATGCCGCCGCCTGGCCAAGGACTGGGAATGCCTCAAGCCGTCCGGTTGATACCGGCGGCGGTGCGGTCGTTGACGGCGGGGATCGCAACCGGCAGGCGGCGGGTTGCCTGAAATCTCCGGGCGCTGCCCGCCCCACCGGCAGGCAGCGCGCCCGCGCTCGACCACGGCGCGCATCCACCGGGTTTCGGTGCGGCGGATCGACGTGCTGACCCCCGGCCCGGGACCCCGCCGTCTTCCCAACCGGGTGGCGGGCGCGTACACTTTGGGGCCAGTGGGGTTGCGGCCCTGCGGGAGGACACGGTTCCAAGGGGGGCTCCGGCCGTGGCGACGTTGACGATCCATCAGCAGCCGAAGACCGCCGCCGGCAACTGGCCGGTGGCAATCCGCGCCGAGGTGCCGGGGGAGCAGCCGGGCGACGTAGACGACGCCGACGACATAGCCCAAACCCCCCAGGACCGCCCCGACCAACGCTAGTACCAGGAGAACAAACAAGAGATACACCACGCACCCGGGCGCCGGCGACGGCGCCCTCGACTTCGCCCTCACCGCCCAGGACCGCGCCGACCTCCGCTGGTACCTGGAGAACTACCTGGAGTTCCACCAGGACCCGGCGCCGCAGCTCGCCGCCCGGATCGAGGCGCGGATGGCGGCGCTTGGCGATGAGCTGTTCGCCGCCCTGTTCCAGGGCTCCGACGACGCCCGCGACCTGTGGGCGGCCGTCCGCAAGCACCTCCCCGCCACCCGCATCGAGGTCAAGACCGGGATCGCCGAGGCCACCACCATCCCCTGGGAGCTGATCCGCGATCCCCGCACGAACAAGCCCCTGGCGCTGTCGGCGAAGGCGTTCGTTCGCGGCCAGCCTGGGGCGGTCGGGGCGCTCCTGCCCGCCGAGCCCGAGGCCGCCGAAAAGGTCCGCATCCTCCTGGTCATCTGCCGGCCCGGGGCCGGCTCGGACGTGCCGTTCCGCTCCGTCGCCGGCAAGCTGGTGACGCAGTTGAACCGGGAGGTCCGCGAGCGCCTCGACCTCGACGTGCTGCGCCCGCCGACCTTCGCGCGGCTCGGCCAGGTGCTGCGCGCCGCCAGGGACGCCGGCCGGCCCTACCACGTCGTCCACTTCGACGGCCACGGCACCTACGCCGACCCGAAGGACCTCGAACGGGCCGGCGCGGTGCTGAGCAGCCTCAAGCTCGACGCCGGCGCCGCGGCCGCCGGGCAGCGCGGCTTCCTGATGTTCGAGAACCCCGCCACCGACACCCGCGCCGAGTTCGTCGACGGCGGCCGGATCGGCCGGCTGCTGTCGAACACGGGCGTGCCGCTGCTCGTTCTCAACGCCTGCCAGTCGGCCTTCGCCGAGGCGCCGGCCGAGCCGGAGCAGGCCGCCGCCCGGCCGGTGCGGGAGGAGATCGAGGCCTACGGCTCGCTCGCCCAGGCGGTGATGGATGCCGGCACCGCCGGGGTGGTGGCGATGCGCTACGCCGTCTATGTCGTCACCGCGGCGCAGTTCGTCGCCGGGCTGTACGCGGCGCTGGCCCGCGGCCGGACCCTGGGCGAGGCGGTGACGGCGGCCCGGGCCAACCTCGCCGACCAGCCGCTGCGGCAGGTGGCCTATGAGGCCCGGCCGCTCCAGGACTGGCCGGTGCCGGTGGTGTGGGAGCGGGCGCCGCTCCGCCTCTGGCCGGCGCCGGCGGACGCCGCCCCGCTCACCGTCACGTTGCAGGCCGACGGCGGCGGCGGGGCCGGAACGCTCGACCGGGAACTGCCGCCGCGGCCGGATGTGGGCTTCTACGGCCGCGACGAGACCCTCTACGCCCTCGACCGCGCCTTCGATGTCCACCGGATCGTCCTTCTCCACGCCTACGCCGGCAGCGGCAAGACCGCGACGGCGGCGGAGTTCGCCCGCTGGTACAGCGAGACGGGCGGGATCGAGGCGGGCGGGATCGAGGGGCAGGTGCTGTTCTCCAGCTTCGAGCGCCACCGGCCGCTGGCCCGGGTGCTGGACAAGTTTGGCGCGGTGTTCGGCCCGTTGCTGGAGCGGAGCGGGATCCATTGGGACGCGATCACCGATGCAGACCAGCGCCGGGACCTGGCGATCCAGGTGCTGGGGAAGATCCCGGTGCTGTGGATCTGGGACAATGTCGAGCCGGTCACCGGCTTCCCCGCCGGCAGCGAGTCGGAGTGGAGCGGGGAGGAGCAGCAGGCGCTGCGCCGGTTCCTCGCCGACCTGCGCGAGACCAAGGCCAAGGTGCTGCTCACCTCCCGCCGCGACGAGCGGGGGTGGCTCGGCGACCTGCCGGCGCGGGTGGCGGTGCCGGCGATGCCGATGCGGGAGCGGCTGCAGCTCGCCGGCGCCCTGGCCGACCGCCACGGCCGCCGCCTCGCCGCCCTGCCGGATTTGCGCCCGCTGCTCCGCTTCACCGGCGGCAACCCGCTGACGATCCTGGTGACGGTGGGCCAGGCGCTGCGCGACGGCATCGACACGGAAGCGCGGCTGGAGTCGTACCTCGCGGCCTTGCGCGACGGCGCCGTCGACTTCGCCGACGAGGAAAGCCAGGGCCGGGAGAAGTCCCTCGGTGCCTCGCTGGCCTACGGCTTCCGCACCGGCTTTGCCGAGGACGAGCGGCGGGTGCTGGCGCTGCTCCACCTGTTCCAGGGGTTCGTCCAGGTCGGTTCATTGCAGGCCATGGGCCATCCCGAGGCCGATTGGGGACTGGCGCCGGTGAAGGGGCTGAGCCGGGAGGCGGGGATCGCCCTCCTCGACCGGGCCGCCGAGGTGGGGCTGCTGACGGCGCTGGGCGATGGCACTTACCACATCCACCCGGCGCTGCCCTGGTACTTCCGCGGCCTGTTCGCCGACCACTACCCCGGGGCGGAGGCCGACCGCGCCCGCCGCGCCTTCGTCGAGGCCATGAGCGAGCTGGGGGATTACTACCACGAGCAGTATGGCGGCGGGAATCGCGGCGTGCTGGACGTCCTGGCGGCGGAGGAGGACAACCTGCTCGCCGCCTGGCGCCTCGCCCGCAGCCACGGCTCGTGGTTTCGGGTCACCGGCGCCATGCAGGGCCTGCGGATGCTCTACGAAGAGACCGGCCGGGGGGCGGCGTGGCGGCGGCTGGTCGAGGCGGTGGTGCCGGACTTCGTCGATCCCGCCACCGACGGCCCCCGCCCCGGTCGCGAAGACCAGTGGGGCCTGATCACCGACTACCGGGTCCGCCTC
>CAYVUM010000132.1:0-1784 GCA_964454795.1 uncultured Rhodospirillaceae bacterium | reverse complement strand
AGGCCCTCGGGCTGTTCGAGGCGATCGGCGACACCGCCGGGCAGGCGACCTGCGCCTTCAACCTCGGCCACGCCTCCAGGCACATCCGCGCGCTCCGCGATCTGGACGCGGCCGAACGCTGGTACACCCGGAGCCTGAATCTGCACCCACCCGGCGACGGCCTCGGCCGCGGCAAGTGCATCAACAGCCTCGGCTCGGTCGCCTTCGAGCGCTTCAAGGAGGCCCAGGCCGCCGGGCGCCCGGGGGAGCAACTGCTGCGCCTGATCGACGAGGCCGCGACGCGCTACCACCGCGCCCTCGAGCTGCTGCCGCCGACCGCCGTCGCCGACCTCTCTGCCGTCCGCAACCAGCTTGGCGTCATGTACGACGCCGCCGGCGACCTCGACCGCGCCCTCCACCACTACCGGCAGGCGATCCGCATGCAGGATAAGGCCAGCGACACCTACGGCGCCGGCGCGACCCGCTTCAACGTCGCCGCCGCGCTTCTCGACGCCGGCCGCTTCGCCGACGCCCGCGCCTACGCCGAGGCGGCGCTGGCCAACTATTCGACCTTCGGCGACCGCGCCGCCGCCGACATCGAGAGAACCCAGCGCCTCCTCGCCCGCATCGCCGAAGCCGCCGCCGCCACCGGGGGACCCCCGCCATGACCGCCGACCCCTTCGCCGACCTGCCCGTCCTCGCCGCCCTGCCGCCGGCGGACGCCGCCGCCAAGCTCCGCGAACTCGGCGAGGCCGCCGCGGCGGACGCCGTCGCCGAGGCCGCCCCCACCAAGCTCAAGACCACCGGCCTCGGCGACTGGTGGCCGTTCCGCGACCGCGCCTGGCAGCACACCGCCCACGCCTTCGGCTTCCTCCCCGCCGCCGGCGACCCGATGATCCGCGGCATCGGCGAAATCACCGCCGATCCGACGCTCAGGCAGGGACGGATCCGCATCGTCCTCAACCGGCTGCGGGTTGCCGACTACCCCGGCGGCGGCAGCCACCGGGTGCTGTTCGACTTCTACGCCCGCAACCAGGTGGCGGGGCAGGCCGAGGACCTCCACTTCAACGCCACCTACCGGGTCCGCGAGGGCGAGCGCGCCGCCATCGCCGGCTTCCCGATCTTCGTCGGCCTCAACGTCGGCACCGACGGCATCGCCTTCCGCTGCCACACCGTCAACGTCAAGAACGACGAGGACGAAGCCTTCCTCGATGTCCTCGAAGGCGACGTGTTCAAGTCGGGCCTGAAGCTGGCGACGACGGCCCAGCCGGCGATTCAGCCGCTGACCGGGCTGGCGCTGGCGGTCACCAAGAGCCTCGCCAAACGCCACCGCAACGTCTCGGTGCAGGACTTCTACCTCGGCCTCGACTTCGCCGGCACCGCCATGGGCGCACGCCTCGCCGAGGGCGACTACATCGCCGTGCAGATCCCCGAGAGCTTCCAGCGGATCTGGCGCTGGTCCGACTGGCGCTACGACCCGGGAAGCGGCCTGATCGTCTCGGCCACCCACCCCGACCAGCTCATCCCCTACAACTACCTCGTCTTCGGCGTCAGCCGCTACGAAGGGGAGTAAGGGACGGGCCGACCGCCGCCCGACGGCCCGCCGCCAGCACCCCGACCCCTGCCCCGATGCTTACCCCTAGCTTACCCGGATCGTCCCCCGCCTCCCCTGTCCCCCCTAATACCAACGGTCATTGACTTTGACCCATATATGCCCGTGGCCGCAGGGCGATGGACATGATGTTTCAGGGTTTGTCGATGCGCCGGTTCCAGGCGTCGGCCGCGGCGTCGAGGATGGCGGGGAT
>CAYVUM010000131.1:0-8653 GCA_964454795.1 uncultured Rhodospirillaceae bacterium | reverse complement strand
CCACATTTTGTGGAGGAGAGGCATGGCGGGTCGAGGTCGTGTGGCTGCGGTGGCGATCGAATTGTCGGCGCCGGAGCGCCGGGAGCTTGAAGGTTTGGCGAACCGGCGCAAAACGGCGCAGGGTCTGGCGCGCCGGGCGCGCATTGTCCTGGCTGCGGCGGACGGGCTTCAGAACAAGCAGATTGTCGCGGGCTTGGGGATCGACGCGAACACCGTGAGCAAGTGGCGGCGGCGCTTCGCCGAGCGACGCTGTGACGGGCTGGATGACGAGCCACGCCCCGGCGCCCCGCGGAAGATCGGCGATGACGACATCGCCGAGACGATCCGCAAGACGCTGGAGGAGACGCCACCCGACGCCACCCACTGGTCGCTGCGGAGCATGGCGCGGGCGACCGGCTACGCCCCCTCGACCATCCACCGCATCTGGAAAGCCTTCGCGTTGCAGCCGCATCGCGCCGAGACCTTCAAGCTGTCGACCGACCCGCTGTTCGTCGACAAGGTCCGCGACATCGTCGGGCTCTACATGGCACCGCCCGACCGTGCCCTGGTCTTGTGCGTGGACGAGAAGAGCCAGATCCAGGCACTGGATCGCAGTCAGCCGCTGCTGCCGATGCGCCCCGGCCAGGTCGAGCGGCGCACGCATGATTACAAGCGCCACGGGACGACCTCGCTCTTCGCCGCGCTCGATGTCGCCACCGGCAGGGTGATCGGGAAATGCTATCCGCGCCACCGCGCCCGCGAGTTCCTGAGCTTCCTGCGCGAAATCGACGCCGCGGTTCCGGGCGACCTCGACGTTCATCTCGTGATGGACAACTACGCCACCCATAAGACGCCAGCGATCCGCGCCTGGCTGGCCAAGCGCCCGCACTGGCATGGGCATCTGACGCCGACAGGGGCTTCGTGGATCAACCAGGTCGAGCGCTTCTTCGCCGACCTCACGGCCAAACAGATCCGCCGCGGTGTCCACCGCTCCACCGCGGAACTGGAGGCGGCAATCAAGGCCTACATCGCAACCACAAACGCCGATCCGAAGCCGTTCAGATGGACCAGGTCCGCAGACGACATCCTCGCCGCCATCCAACGGTTCTGCATGCGGACGCTTGACACCGCACACCGCCAAATCGACCTAACTTCAGAATCAGGACACTAGGCAGGCCATTGATGGGACCCGACTGCCGTCCCGCAAGCGCCGGGCGCCCATGCCGTTCGTTTAAGCGTTCGCGGCCCGTACCGCAGCGGGCTTCGCGCTTGCCAGCGAGCCGGTGAACGTCACTGCGTCGGCTCGCTGGTCTCAGCTTCACCGGCGCTTGCCAGCTTTCGCCACAGCGGATCGGGGAGTTTGTCGAGGAATCCCGCATGAGCTGCCAGTTCCCCTGCTGAGGGCGGCACGATCAGCGGTGTTCGCTTGACCGGCGTTGCGGTGACTCCATCCCGGGTGGAGGCCACGGCCAGATCGAAGCCGGGCTGCCGGCCGCCGATCAAGTGCAGATACACCTCGGCGAGCAGGTGACAGTCCTTGAGGGCGCCATGCAGCGCTCGCTCCGACAGGTCGATGTCGAACCGCCGGCAGAGGGCATCCAGGCTCGCGGGGGCGCCGAAATACTTCTCCCGGGCAAGCTGGACCGTATCGATTGCCCGACTGTCCGCAAGCGCCGGACGGCCGAGGCGGGCGAGCTCAGCGTTGAGAAAGCCGAGGTCGAACCGGGCATTGTGGATCACCAGCGGCGCATCGGCGATGAAGGCAAGGAACTCGTCGACGACCGCGGCGAACCGCGGCTTGTCGGCCAGGAAGGCAGTGCTGAGCCCGTGGACCGCCTCGGCGTCGGCCGGCATCGCCCGCTCGGGGTTGAGGTAGACCCGATAGATCCGCCCCGTGGGCACGCCGTTGACGAGCTCCACACAACCGATTTCGACGATCCGGTCGCCCGCTTCGGGACGGAGGCCGGTGGTCTCGGTATCGAGGACGATCTGGCGCATGCTCCGGGGCTCCTTCAGGGGTTATGGCGGATCCGGGGCGGCGGCGGCCACTGCCGCGGGGTGAGAGTTTGCGCCCGGGTGATGATCCGCTGAATTGTCCGGAACGTCAGCGCCCGGCCGAGACCGGTCGGGATCACCACATCGGCGCGGCGACGCTTCTCCGCATCACTCATCTGCCGGGCCAGGGTCGCTTCCACCCGCTCCGGGGTCATTCCCGGCCGGGCGAGCAGCCGCTGGCGCTGTAACCAGGCCGGGGCCGAGACCACGGCAACGAGATCACAGCGCCGGTCGGTCCCCGATTCAAACAGCAGCGGCACGTCGAGGACAGCCGGATTCCGACCGGTCCGAGCGGTGAGTCGGAGAAACCGCGCCTCGGCTTCACGGACCATTGGATGCAGGATCTCCTCCAGCACGGACAGCGCCGCCTCGTCCGCGAACACGACACAGGCGAGCGCAGCGCGATCGACGCGGCCGTCGCGGACCACCCCGGGAAAAGCTGCCGCCACCCGGGGCACCGCCCTGCCGCCGGGGCCGAGCAAGTGATGAACACAGCGATCCGCGTCGAACACCGCCGCACTGCCCTGTCGGAACATCGCCGCCGCGGTGGTCTTGCCCATGGCGATCGATCCGGTCAGACCAAGGATGATCATCTCCCGGCGCTGACACCACCGAGCACGGTGGCCCGCAACGCCGGAGTCACTTCGGGATCGACGCCGAACCAGGCGTGAAAGCCGGGTCGGGCCTGGTGGAAAAGCATGCCGAGACCATCGACGACCCGGTTGCCGCGAGCGGCAGCGGCGGCGAGCAGCGGCGTGATCAGCGGCCGGTAAACGATGTCGACAACCACCGCGTCCGTGGGTAGCCGGTCGAGCGCGAGGTCCAATGGCGGCTGGCCGGTCATGCCGAGGGTGGTGGTATTGACAAGCAGCGCTGTCCCGTCCAGCGCGGCAAGCCGGTGGTCCCAGTCGATCAGCACGACCCGCTCGCCGTACGGAGCGGCCAGCGCCTCGGCGCGCTCACGGCTGCGGTTCACCAGGCGGACGGCGGCGATCCCGGCATCGAGCAGAGCGCTCAGGACCGCCCGCGCCGCCCCGCCGGCGCCGAGCATCACCGCCGGTTCCGGCTGAGGCGACCAGTCGGGCAACGCCGCGCGGATGCTCTCGAGGAAACCGAAGCCATCGGTGTTGGACCCGGTCAGCCCGCCATCCTCGCCGATGATGATGGTGTTGACGGCACCGATCCGCTCGGCCTCCGGTTCGATGCGGTCAAGGGCCCCGCACACGGCAATCTTGTTCGGAATGGTGACATTGGCACCGACGAAGCCGAGCTTCGGCAGCGCCCGCACCGCCTCCGTCAGGTGTTCGGGGCGGACCGCCAGCGGTACGTAGGCGCCGTCGATTCCATACGTTTCAAGCCAGTGATTGTGAAGCCGCGGCGACAGCGAATGGGTCACCGGCCAGCCGATCACCCCGGCGACCCGGGCTGCCCCGCTGAGACGGCAGCCGCTCATCCGGCGAGAACGCCGAGCCGGCGGAGCGCGGCGAGCAACGGCAGCATCGGCAGGCCCATGATCGTTGAAAACTCGCCCTCGATCCGGTCGAACAACTGCACCCCGGGACCTTCAATCCGGTAGCCTCCGACGCAGGCGATCACGTCGTCGCCCGCGCTGTCAAGATAGGCGGCAAGGCCGGGATCGGAGAGCGTCCGCATCTGCAAAACCGCCGCTTCGGCATACCGCCAGACCACGGCGCCGCCCGCAACGAGGGCGACCGCGCTGATCAGCCGGTGGCTCCGGCCGCTGAGACGGGCCAGGCCGGCCGCGGCCTCTGCCCGGTCCCTGGCCTTGCCGAGGATCGCCCCGCCACACACCGCCACCTGGTCGGCACCAAGGACAACCGCACCGGGCTGGCCCGCCGCCACCGCGTTCGCCTTGGCTTCGGCCAGGGCGAGGGCGACGACAGCGGGTGTCCAGCCGTTCCTGGCACCGCGGTCGCGAACGGCGCTTTCATCGAGCCCGGCCGGCTTCACCGTGAAGGACAGACCCGCATCGGCGAGAAGCTGCCGGCGGGCCGAACTGGCCGAGGCGAGAACCAGCGGCGAGCCGCTCACGGCCGCTTGTCCTCGGCGCCCGGCAGCCGGGCGAGAACCAGCACTGCCGCCTCTGCCGCCGACTGACCGGTCACGTCGATCACCGGCCAGCCTTCCCGCTCGAACAGCCGGCGGGCGGCGATGAGCTCGCGGCGCACCGCATCGAGCCGGCAATAATCCTGCCCCAGCGACTGGCCAAGCGCCGCCATTCGCGCCCGCCGGCGACGGACCAGCGCCTCGACCCGGAGGGTCAGTGCGATGACCGGCACCCGGCCGCTGGCAACAGCCTGCTGCGGACAGACCGCGCCATCGACCACCGGGACATTGGCGGCCCGGACACCAAAGCCGGCAAGGACCCGGGCAACGGACGTTTTCGAGACCCGGGAGACACCGGCAAGCACCACATCGGCCGACCCGGAGTCTTCGGCCCGCTGTCCATCATCGTGATCTTCGGCGAAGTGGCGGGCGACCGCCACACCGGCGGGATCTGCCGTCATCCTGCGGGATCCCTGGCTATTGCTGTGAACCACTGCGTGGAAAAAACCGTACAACACACACGTTATCCCGATGCTGAGGACCCGGAGCACAATTCCTGCCCGAAGGCCCGGATATCATCCCAACCCTGCTGTGGACAGGTCCGGGGCTTCCGGAAACCTGGGAGTCGTGGGAAAAATCGGCTTCCGCTCCCGGTTATCCCGGGGACTCACGGAATTTCACCGCGGCCCAGGGCGTTGCGCTGCCAAAGGCCTGGCGAGCCGGTCCACGGCCTGTTGAGACGGCGACAACGGCTCGGCGGACTCCGGCGCATCTGCCGATCCTTCTGTGGATACCCAGGAATTCCCGGCTTTCCCAGGCCCAACAGCATACTACCATTTTAGTCTTCTAAAGATCATAAGGGAGGAGATGGTTGCCAGCCGGGGACCCCGACCGATCAGGAATCGAGACCTGCCGATGCGTTCGCCCTGTGTCGTCCGCCGATTCGATGGCCGATCTGCACGCCGCTGACAAACCGCTGTTGCAGGCCTTCTGCGGCGGAGCGTTGTCCCGGCCGCCGTTCTGGCTGATGCGCCAGGCCGGGCGGTATCTGCCGGAATATCGGGCGTTGCGCGCCCGGCAGCCGGACTTCCTCAGGTTCTGCTACACGCCCGAACTGACCGTCGAAGCGGCCCTGCAACCGCTGCGTCGTTATCGCATGGATGCCGCGATACTGTTCTCGGATATCCTGGTGGTGCCCGATGCGCTCGGCCAGCCGGTGAGCTTCGTCGAGGGTCAGGGTCCGGTCCTCGAGCCGGTCCGCACCCGCGAGGGGATTGCCCGACTCCGACCCGGGCGGGTGATCGAACATCTGCAGCCGGTCTTCCGGTCGATCCGGGACCTTAAGGCGGCGCTGCCCGCGGACGTGGCCCTGATCGGGTTTGCGGGCGCACCCTGGACGGTGGCCCTGTACATGGTCGAAGGCCGCGGCGGCGGCGGCGAGGGAGCAACGGCGCGGCGGTGGGCCCTTGCGGAGCCCGAGGGCTTTGCCGCGCTGATCGAAACCCTTACAGAGGCGACCATCGCCTATCTGACGGCCCAGCTGGAGGCCGGTGCAGAGGTCCTGCAGCTGTTCGATTCCTGGGCAGGACTGTTGCCGGAGAGCGAATTCCACCGCTGGGTGATTGAGCCGACGGCGCGGATCGTCGACCGGGTCCGGACACGGGCGCCGGACGTGCCGGTCATCGGATTTCCCCGGGGCGCCGGCGCCCTCTACGTCACCTACGCAGCGCGAACCGGCGTCGATGGTGTGGGGGTTGACGCCAGCGTGCCGCTCGACTGGGCGAAGCAGGTGCTGCAGCCAGAGACCCTGGTTCAAGGCAACCTGGATAACCAAACCCTGGTGGTCGGCGGGAACGCCCTGGAACGGGAGCTGGACCGGGTTCATCGGACCCTGCGGGATGGCCGGTGGATTTTCAATTTAGGGCATGGCGTCTTGCCGGATACTCCGCCGGAGACGGTCGCCCGGCTGGCAGAGATCGCCCATGGCTGGACCGTCGGGCACGAGGGCGCGGCAAGATGACCGAACGCGTGGCGGTTGTGGTTTTTAATCTGGGCGGGCCGGACCGTCCCGAGGCCGTTGAGCCGTTTCTGTTCAATCTGTTCCGGGACCCGGCGATCATTGGCGCGCCGTTGCCGATCCGCTGGGCGCTGGCGCGGGTGATCTCGCGGCGACGGGCCCCGGTAGCCCGCGAGATCTACGCGCATCTCGGCGGCCGCTCGCCGCTGCTCGAGCTGACCCGGGCGCAGGCCTCGGCCCTGGAGGCAGGGCTGGTGAAGGCCGGGCTCGATGCGCGCGTCTTCGTGTGCATGCGCTACTGGCACCCGATGAGTGCGGCCGTCGCCGCTGACGTCGCGGCCTGGAACCCCGATCGGGTGGTGCTGTTGCCCCTTTATCCGCAGTATTCGATGACCACGAGCGGCTCTTCGATTGCCGACTGGCGGGCGGCGGCGACGGCTGCGGGCTTGAACGGACCCGAGACGACGATTTGCTGCTATTTCACCGAGGCCGGCTTGGCAGAGGCGCATGCCGGCCTGATCCGCAAGGCGCTCAACGAGGTGGCGGCGGACGGCCAGAAGCCGAGGGTGCTGTTTTCCGCCCACGGTTTACCGAAGCGGGTGATCCGCCGGGGTGATCCCTATCAATGGCAGGTGGAGCAGACGGTTGCCACTGTGGTCACCGCCATTGGCGATCCCCATCTCGAGCACGTTATCTGCTACCAGAGCCGGGTCGGCCCGCTTGAGTGGATCGGGCCGGGCACGGAGGTGGAGATCGACCGTGCCGGTGCCGACGGTGTTCCGGTGGTCGTTGTCCCCATCGCCTTCGTCTCCGAGCATTCGGAGACCCTGGTGGAACTGGATATCGAGTACCGAAGCCGGGCGCTTGAAGCCGGTGTGCCCAGCTATGTCCGGGTGCCGGCGGTGGGAACGGATCCGGCATTCATCGGCGGTCTGATCCGGCTGGTCAGCGAGGCGCTGTCACGGCCGGCGGGTACGGCACCGCACGGGGGGCTGCGGCTGTGTCCAGCGGAACGCAGCCGCTGTCCCTGTGATCTGTCGGCATGATCAAGGCATCTATAAGGGGAGAGACGCAGCGTGGACGATTATCTCTGGATGAAGGCGCTGCATATCGTTGCGATTATCGCCTGGATGGCCGGATTGTTTTACCTGCCTCGAATTTTTGTTTATCACACGCGCTTCGCGCCCGGTACTGAAACCGCGGAGATCTTCGCGGTGATGGAAGTGAAGCTGCTGCGGATCATCATGAATCCGGCGATGATTGTCTCGATTCTGAGCGGATTCTATCTCGTCTATGTCCTCGATGCCTGGAGAGATGGTTGGATGCATGCGAAATTCACCGCCGTCTTCGCCATGCTGATTTTTCACATGATGCTTGGCCGCTGGCGGCGGCAGCTGGCTGCCGGCGAAAACCGGCACAGCGAGCGTTTTTACCGACTGATCAATGAGGTGCCGACCGTTCTGCTGATCGCCATCGTCATCCTGGTGGTGGTCAAACCGTTCTGAGGGGGTTAATCGCCGGCGCGGCGCATTCTTCGTTTGACAGCTCCGCCCAGGCTAGCCATTTTAGGCGTATCTGAACGTTTCTGAGTCCTCAGTCCACGTGATCGGTACAATCGGCTTCAGCGCAAGACGGCGCAGCAAGTCCGGTTGTCTCGTCACCGGCGTGGGTCAGGCGCGATCGGCAGGTGCCGAACAGCGCACTTGCGATTCTTCCCTTCCTCCCCCCTTCACGTTCGGGTCACCACCATGAACCTCAAGGAACTCAAGGCGAAGGCTCCCGCTGAGCTATTGACCTTCGCCGAAGAGTTACAAATCGAAAATGCGAGCTCCCTGCGAAAGCAGGAGATGATGTTCGCAATCCTCAAGCAGTTGGCCGAAAACGACGTTGCAATTTATGGCGACGGTGTTCTGGAAGTGCTCCAGGACGGGTTCGGCTTCCTGCGCTCTCCCGAGGCTAACTACCTCCCCGGGCCGGATGATATCTACGTCTCGCCAAGCCAGATCCGCCGGTTCAGCCTGCGGACCGGCGATACGGTGGAGGGTCAGATCCGCTCGCCGAAGGAGGGCGAGCGGTATTTTGCCCTGCTCAAGGTGAATGCGATCAATTTCACCGATCCCACGGACGTCCGTCATCGCATCAACTTCGACAATTTGACCCCGCTTTATCCGGAAAAGCGGCTGCGGATGGAGATCGATAATGCGGTCAAGAGCAAGGACTATACCTGCCGGGTGATCGACCTGATCACCCCGATCGGCGCCGGCCAGCGGGCCCTGATCGTCGCTCCGCCGCGGACCGGCAAGACGGTGATGCTCCAGAACATCGCGCACGCCATCGCCACCAATCATCCCGAGTGCTACCTGATCGTCCTGCTGATCGACGAGCGGCCGGAGGAAGTCACCGACATGGCGCGGACGGTGCGCGGCGAGGTCGTGAGCTCGACCTTCGACGAGCCGGCGAGCCGCCACGTCCAGGTCGCGGAGATGGTGATCGAGAAGGCGAAGCGCCTGGTCGAGCACGGCCGCGACGTCGTCA
>CAYVUM010000130.1:0-8667 GCA_964454795.1 uncultured Rhodospirillaceae bacterium | reverse complement strand
GTCTCGGGGCCGCTCTTACCCAATCGCCTGTCTCACGCAACCGTACACCGGAGGAGGAGTGTCCATGGAGACGAGGAAGCGCCGGTAGTTTCCGGAGACGTTCAAGCGGCAGGCCGTCGAGCGGGTTGAGACGAGCGGGCTGTCGGTGGGTCGGGTCGCGGAAGAACTCGGTTTGCATGTCTCGGTGCTGCGACGGTGGATGCGCCAGGTCCGGTCAGCCGGGGACGGGGCCTGGAGCGGCGCCCCGTCACGCCGGCGCAGGGCCCGTCTCCGGCCGACCTCGCCGCCGAGAATGCGCGGCTGAAGCGAGAGCTGCACAAGGCGCAGATGGAGCGCCTCATCCTAAAAAAAGTCGCGCTCGTCTTCGGAGCGGGCTCCCGATGACGTTCGGGTTCGTGGATGAGCATCGTCACCTGTGGCCCGTCCGCATGATCTGTGCGGTCCTCGGCGTCTCGGTCAGCGGGTACTATGCTTGGCGCCGGCGGCGTGAGAGCCGGCGCCGTGTCGAGAACCGGACGCTTCTCGGCGACATCCGCCGTGTCCACGCCGAGAGTGGCGGCTGCTACGGCGCCCCACGCATCCATGCGGCGCTGCGAGCCGCCGGCCAGCGCGCGGGACGTCACCGCATTGCCCGGTCGATGCGACTGCACGGGCTGCGTGGCCTGGCCGCGATTGAAGCGCCGGGTGCGCACGACGGACAGCCGGCACGACTATCCGATCGCGCCCAACAGGTTGCGCCGGAATTTCGTGGCGATCGCACCGAACCAAGTCTGGCTCGCCGATCTGACCTCTATCCGCACCGGTGAAGGTTGGCTGTTCATGGCCGCGCTGATCGACCTGCACACCCGGAAGGTTGTCGGCTGGAGCCTGCGCGAGACCCTGCAGGCGTCGATCGCCCTCGAGGCCCTCAGGATGGCCGTCGAGCGCCAGCGCCCGCCGCCGGGGCTCGTCCATCATTCGGATCGCGGGATCCAGTATGCTGCCGAAGAGTACCGCCAAGCCCTTGTGAGCGCTGGGATAACGCCGTCGATGAGCCGGAAGGGGAACGGCCTCGACAATGCGCCGATGGAAAGCTTCTTCCACACCCTCAAGGTCGAGCGGGTTCACCACCGAACCTATGCCACGCGGGCCGAGGCGCGCCGCGATCTGTTCGCGTACATCGAGGGCTTCTATAACTCACGGCGCCTGCATTCGACGATCGGCTACCGTTCACCGGCCGACGTGGAGCGCATGGCAGCCTGACCCGTCCACTTTTTCGGGGCAAGATCAAGGAGCTCCTGCCCGCACCAGCCACAGCACGCCTTCGACGAACAACCGATTGTCCTCGCCGGACCGACCGGGGTCTCCTTCCTTGCCGGGAAGAAGGGGTGCGATCCGCTCCCACTGCGCGTCACTCAACAGATCTCGATCCAAGGCTGCCCTCCATTTTTCAGCCTTGAATCAAAATTGCCTCGCCCTGCCCAGACTCGTTTCTCGAGCCAAAAACCGCCTCAGGACCCGCAATGCGCGACTCCGATCATCGCCTTCCCGCCACTGGCCAACAAATGTCTACAGACCCTGGTCTTCCACCGGTTCGTGGGTACGGTGGCGGCCGCCGGGCAGCGACGGGGGCAACGGTGTGACGATGCCGTCGCGCTCGCGGGCGATGTCCGCCGCCTCGTGCAGGCCGACGACAATCTGCGGTTCGCTCTGCTCGTCCGGCGGGCGGGTGTCCGGCGGCGTCACGATGCCCCCGGAGATCACCATCTTGATGGCTTCCTCAACGGTCATGGTCAGTGAGACGATGTCCCGGCGGGGCACGAACAGCAGAAACCCGGACGTGGGATTGGGCGTCGTCGGCAGGAAGATATTGACCATTTCCTCGTCGGTGAGGTTCTGCACCTCGCCCTCGGTCCGACCGGTAATGAAGGCGACTGCCCACAGTCCCCGGCGCGGATACTCAACCAGCACCGCTTCGCGGAAGGCGGCCGACTGCTGCGCCAGAATGGTTTCGATGATCTGCTTGATCGCACCGTAGACGCTGCGCACCACCGGCATGCGGTTGAGCAGGCCTTCGTAGGTGCGCATGACGAGCCGGCCGAAGAAGCCGGCGGTGAACGCTCCGATCAGGGTCAGAACGACGACGATGATCACGACCCCGAGCCCGGGGAGGGCAAACGGCAGGTAGGTCTCCGGATTGTACTGCGGGGGAATGAGCGCCGTGACCCGGTCGTCGATGAAGCTGATGATAATCCAGGCCAGATAGACGGTGATCGAGATCGGCGCCGTGATCAGGATGCCGGCCAGGAAATAAGCGCGCAGCTTGGACGAAGCTTTCATGTGGATCGGCAGGGTCGGTTTCGGGTCGGGAAACGGTCGTTTTGGCGGCCACGTCCCGCCGCTGTCATCTTTCATATCGCCTGTCACAGGTCCCCGTCAAAGTGCCGCTGCTCCGATCCGTAAAAGCGCCGGCAGCCCGGCCGCGAACACCTCCGGCGCCTCTCCGGCGAGGTCGGGGCCGGCGGGCAGGACCCCGCCGCGAGCGTCTTGGGTCTTTGGTCCCCCGACACGCCGCATCAAGGTCATGAAGGCGTCGGACATCGGTCTTCCACCTTGTGATCGCCCGGGCAGGGCAACCGCCGCCACCTTGAGTGTGCGTGGAGGGAGGCCACTGTTCGGACCGTCGCGCTGTGTCCGGCCGCAGCTTATAAGAGCGGCAGGGCGAGGAAAAGCGGGAGCAGGGCGATGGCGGGTGACGCGCGCGGGACAGACCCGGGCACCGGCGGGCCGACACCGGGCCGCCCGGTCGTCGGGGTCGGCGCGGTGATCCTGCGCCCCGGCCGGGTCCTGCTGGTCCGCCGGGGTGCGCCGCCGCTGTGCGGCGACTGGAGCCTGCCCGGCGGCCGCCAGGAACTTGGCGAGACCGTCGTCGAGGCGGTCCACCGTGAGGTCGCCGAGGAGACCGGGGTCGTGGTCCGCGTCCTCGGTCTGGTCGAGGTGGTGGACCTGATCGAACGCCAGCCCTCGGGCCGGATTGACTGGCACTACACGGTGATCGATCTGGCGGCAGCCTGGGAGCGGGGCGAACCGCGGGCCGGGTCGGACGCTGCGGAAGCCGCCTGGTTCAGTTTTGCCGCCCTGCCTGCCCTCGGCCTCTCGGAGGCGACAGACCGCGTCATTGCCAGCGCCCGCCGCCTCTGGCCGGCCGTCGCCGGCTGACCCGCCCGGCCTCATCGGCGGCAGCCGGCGAAATCGGTCCGGGCATCCTTAAGAACGAGGTGGACATGATTGCGGGCCAGGCCGCGCATCCAGAGGGTGAAATCGTCGCCGTCCAGCTGGAATCCGTCGGGCGAGAACCGCCAGCGTCCGCCCTGGCTGCGTTCGCTGAGCGCTGCGGCGTAGGTGCGCCCCGACCCGTCGGCGGTGGTCTCCGCCAGGATCGCCCCGCCACCGGCGATCTCGACGATCCGGCCGAGCAGCGGGGCCAAGTCCTGCAGGGCAGGGCCGCTTCCTGGCCGGCCGTCTCCCGCCACCGCTGCCATGGCGGCGCGCTCATAAAGGGGCGTGAGAACGGTGAGCGGCACGCCGACGGCCTCGTGGCGCTCCGGATTGGCGCCGAGCGCCAGGGGCGTGACCGAAACCAGGATGTCGTGGTCGTAGGTGTGGTTGATCGACAGGTGATGCCCCTCGAAGCGGAATCCCCATCGCCCCGAGCCGGGACGGCCGAACAGGGCGAGGGCGTAGAGACCGGGGTCCCGGTAGTCCGGCCGGGCCTCGAGCATGCCGAGGATCCGTTCCCGTTCGATGATCGCCTCGACCATCGCGCCGCCGGTCGTCCCGAGCGCCGCGGTCAGCAGCGTAAAGCCGGCCTCGCGGGTTTCCCCGTCCATCCGGCTCAACAACAGGCCACCCCGTGGCCCCGGGGTCAGACGCGAACGGCAGCGATCCGGACTGGCGAAGACGGCCAGCGCCTGCGCCGCTTCCGCCGGCGAAAGTGAGCCGATCACCGCGTCCGCCGCCGCCACCACGGCCGGGCTCGCGCTGGCCGGGACGGCCGCGACCGTGATCCCGAGGGCCAGCCAGGCCGCCGCGGCGTAACGGCGGATGACATTCCGCCAAGCCTTTGCTAGAACGCACTCTCGTAGCAATCCAACCGCCATCCGACCGATCCTCCGGCAGGGTTCCGACGGGCTGACGGCCCCGCAAGCCGGTTATGGGCGTTGGCGGTCCGGGCGGAGCGGACAGCCCTTCCGATGGACATCTACCTGCCCATCGCCGAGGTCTCGGTCAATGTGTTCCTGATCCTCGGCCTGGGCGGCATGGTTGGCTTCCTGTCCGGGCTTTTCGGCGTCGGTGGCGGATTCCTGATGACGCCGCTGCTGATTTTCATCGGCATTCCCGCACCGGTGGCGGTCGCCACGGAAGCCAACCAGATCGTCGCCTCTTCGGTCTCCGGCGTGCTGGCGCACTGGCGTCGCGGTAACGTCGACGTGAAGATGGGACTGATCCTGCTTGCCGGCGGCTTTGCCGGCTCCGGGCTCGGGGTGTGGCTGTTCACGCTGCTCCGCCAGCTCGGCCAGGTGGACCTGGTCATCCGCCTCTGCTTCGTGGTCTTTCTCGGCACGGTCGGGGCGCTGATGCTGGTCGAGGGCATCAACGCGATGATCGGCCGCCGGACCGGCAAGCCACCGCCGCCGCGGACGCGCGGCCACTGGCGGGACAGGCTGCCGCTGAAAACGCGCTTCCGGCGGTCGCGCCTTTACATCAGCGCGATTCTGCCGGTCGCCGTCGGCTTCTTCGTCGGCCTGCTCGCCGCGATCATGGGGGTGGGCGGTGGCTTCATCATGGTGCCGGCGATGATCTACCTGCTCGGCATGCCGACCGCGGTGGTCGTGGGCACCTCGCTGTTCCAGATCATTTTCGTCACCGCCAACGTGACCCTGCTTCAGGCGGTCACCAACCAGACCGTCGACGTGGTTCTGGCCCTTCTGCTGCTGGTCGGCGGGGTCATCGGTGCCCAGTTCGGAGCCCGCGCCGGGGCGCGGCTGCGCGGCGACCAGCTGCGAGTGCTGCTCGCCCTGCTCGTCCTCGCCGTGTGCGGCAAGCTCGTCTATGATCTCATCGCAACGCCCGACGATCTCTACAGCGTCGCGGGGGTGGTCGGCTCGTGAGCGGCGGCCGGCTGTTCCGGGCGCTGGTCGTCGCGGTGGTCGTCGCGACTCTGGCCGGACTGCCGGCGCAGCCGCGGGCGCTTGAGCTGGTCGCCGATCTGTCCGATCATCTGATCGCCATCACCACCGGCTTCACCGGCGCGGACGTGCTGTTGTTCGGCGCCATTGACGGCGAGGGCGACGTGGTCGTGGTGATCCAGGGGCCACGGATGCAGAAAGTCGTCCGGCGCAAGGGCCGGGTTGCCGGCATCTGGGTGAACCAGGCGGACATGGTGTTTGACGAGGTGCCCGGTTTTTATGCCGTTGCCGCGACCGCGCCGCCCGAGGAAATCGTGCGCGAGAGCGTGCGCATCCGTCACGAAATCGGTCCCGATGCCATTCGCATGGTGCCACCGGAGAACGCCGCTCCCGACGTCGTCGCGCAGTTCCGCGCCGCCCTGATCCGCTCGCTGCAGACCCGGGAGCTGTTCAGCCGCGAGCCACTGGCGATTGCTTTCGTGGGCACGCGGTTATTCCGGGTGGATGTGCGGTTTCCGGCGACCGCGCCGACCGGCGCCTATACGGTCGCGACGTATCTCATCCGCGATGGCGAGGTGGCGGCGGCCGAGATCAACCCGCTGGTCGTCTCCAAGGTCGGGTTTGAAGCCGCGGTCTTTGATTTTGCACACAACAAACCGTTTGCCTATGGTCTGCTTGCCATTGTGATCGCCATGGTGGCAGGATGGATTGCCAGTGTGGTGTTCCGCAAAGGCTAGTGGCTCGATGCTGACCGATGAGTCCCGTCCGTCAGCTGAATCGGGCCACAGGATCAAGAGCGTCGTCGATCGACATCAAGAGCGTCGTCGATCGACATCAAGAGCGTCGTCGATCGACCGGTCTTTCGCATGGGAACCAGGCGAACGATCCGATCCATTAATGGGTGCTAATGGGTGCGCCGGCGCCCGGTGGAGAGTGGCTGTCGGCGTCCCCGGAGACAGGATGCCAGTCCGACGATGACCCAGGCGGCGAAGGGTGCGGCGGACCCGCTCCCGGGCGACACTCCCCGTACATTCCTCTGCGTCGTCGATGAAACCGAGGAGTTGCATCAGGCGCTTCGCTTCGCCTGTCGCCGCGCCAGGGCCACTGGTGGCCGGGTGGCGCTGCTTTACGTTATCGAACCGATCGAGTTCCAGCACTGGATGGCGGTCGGCCACCTTATGGAGGAAGAACGGCGCGAGCAGGCCGAGGAGATGCTGCAGGTCGTGGCTTCGGTGGTGCAGCGGTTGTCCGGTTCAACCCCGGTCGTCTACATCCGCGAGGGCAAGCTGACCGATGAGCTGATGAAGCTGATTGACGAGCAGGAGATGGGCTTTTCGGTGCTGGTTCTCGGCGCCGCCACAGCGACCAGCAGCAGTGAGGGGCCGGGCAGGCTGATCGGGCACGTGGTCAAGCGGATCGGCAAACTGCCGATCCCGGTGACGATCGTCCCGGGCGGCCTGACCGACGAGCAGATCGATATGCTCGCCTGACGCCGCTCAGCCGGCCGGCCCGAGCAGCACCTGCCGTCAGGGCAACGGCGGCACCCCGCAGGCCACCAGAACAAGGTTGATGACCGGCTTGGCTTTGACCGCCACGTCAACGGCGGTCTCGAGGCCGCTGAGCAGGCGGCCGGCGAAGGTTTTCAGCACCTCCGGCGCCGGCTGCTCACGCACCGCTTCGTCGCTCAGTTGCTTGAAATCTGCGGCGGCCCGGGCGGCATCCGCCGGCTCGGCCTTGCCCTCCAGGTCCTTGATCAGCGCCGCCAGTTCGCCGAGATGGGCCTTGAGGTCGTCCGCTGCCTCACTGCGCTGAACAGCGTTGACCGTCGAGTCGACAGCAGCGATCACGTCGTTGAAAGTTACGTTTTCCGAGTTGACAACCTGTTGGCCGCCGATGTTGATATAATTATTGGTGTTCATCAGGATCATTCCTTTGATGTAAGGGTTTTCGACGAGCCTGAGTTCATGGCGGAGCCGGCGGCTAAACGCATACTCCATGATCTCTTCAAGATTATTTCGCGATTCTGGACCGAGGAAAGCTGCCTGACCGCGGTCACCCAGAGTTTCGAAATCCTCCCCGTTGCGCAAGGCGAGATTGGCAAAAAATGCTGTGCGCAAGTCCTTGGCGGCGGTTTTCAGGTTGTGTTGTTGTCGTGCCATCCGGGTCAGCTTCCGGTAGGTGTATTCCAGATCGGCCGAACCGACCGAAACCTGATCCCATACATCCGCTGGCAGATTGATCGCCTTGAAACAGGCTTCCAGATCGAACCGGTTGGCAGCGATCAACCGGTGAATCAACACGAAACGTTCCAGAAAGCAGAGGAAGCCGACGATCCGGTCCGTCTGACTTCGGACGTGCTGCGGGTCGACGCCGCGCCCGGAGGGCTCCACGAACACCCAGACCAGTTGCCGGATACCGTCCACCTCCAGGTCGACGGCATGGAGGTCGAGGCCGCGATCGCTCCGGTAGAGCGGATTCTCGGTCGCGAGGGGTTCAATCATGCGGCCATCGCCACAGAGTGCCGAGATGAACACCTGAGGCTCGCCGGGCTTGATCAGCCGCTGCCAGCCCCGGAACGCCTCCCAGAAACTCCCTTTCTCGAAGCTGCCGGCGCGCCGACCGAGGGAATGGCGCGCGGTCTCCCGGCCGTACATGTCTGCGAACCGCAGCGGCAGGTCGAGGCCGAGTGCGGGGTGGTATTCACGGCCGCCGCCCGGCCCGTCCGGATGGACATCGGTGCGGCCCTCGATCAGCACTGCCTCCAGGGCGAGAACCCGGGCAACCAGCGCCTTCAGGTCGGCCGCGCCCGCCCCGGGCAAGGCAAAATCGATATCGAGGCGGACACCGATGTCTTCGTCGGCGACCACCGTCTGGCCGGCATGACTGAGCACGATCGGGACATCGGCGTCGATCGCATCGGAATTGATCTCGAGCGTGGCGGGAGAGAACCGCACCGCCCCCGTGGCGAGGCCGCAGCGGGCAAGGCGCTCCTGACTTTGGTAGCGGGCATGGATGCTGCCCAGTTGCCCGACCCATTCCTCGGGCAGGCTGGGGCGTTCCAGCGGCGCGAACTGCCAGACGGCTTTCACGGTCATCCCGAAGAGGGCCCGGAGGTCAACCAGCGGCAGGCGGTAAGCGATATGAAGGGTCATACGAATGGCAGGGCCGGTCCATTCGGTCCACAAGGAACGGGCAGTATAGCCCGCGCGGGGTCTGGCCGGCAGGGGTGACCGCAATCGCGTGCGAACAAAAAATAGCCCCCACCGCGAAGGCATCGGGGGCTATCACCCTTTGTGTGGCACACGGGGTCGGGCACTCTGAAGGAATTGCCCAACGATGCGCCGGGTGGCGTGAGACGGTCTGCGACCGCAGTCGAGACCCATCTCGGGAATTAAGAGGATATAGCACACCCGACTGCCGCCGGCAAGCGCCCGCCGGGCCATCCCCAGGGCTCCGAACTCATATGACGGGTGACAGGCGGGAGATTTTCTGAATCGAT
>CAYVUM010000129.1:0-8738 GCA_964454795.1 uncultured Rhodospirillaceae bacterium | reverse complement strand
TTGGTGTTGGTGTTGGTGTTGGTGTTGGTGTTGGTGTTGGTGTTGGTGTTGGTGTCGGGATGGGCGCCGGGGTTGGCCTTGAGACAGGCTCCGGGACCGGCAGCGGGGCTGGCCCGCTTCTCGACATTGCCGCGGCCGAGGCCAGGGTGCGTGACGCCTTGCTGGTGGCGCGCCACCGGCAACCGTCCGGCAGCGGTGGTGGCAGCGCCGGCTGTGGCGAATCTGTCATGTCGTTCACGCCCCGCGACATCTGGACAACGGTGCAGTTGGGCCAGCTGGCGGTCTCGCCGTGCGGTCGGTGGATCGCCTTCGTGGCCTTCGAGCGCCCCGGCGGCGGGGCCTTGCAGCGCCGGCGGATTTATCTCAAGCGGTTCGGGTCGGGCGCCGGTGAGCCCGTTTATCCGCTGACCGATCCGGCGCTCTGCGCTGACTCGCCGGTCTGGAAACCAGACGTGTTCGACATCTGCTCGTTCCGCTCGCTTCCTGAAGAGCGGGACGGCCCCGTCGAAATCCTGTTTCGGGCGCGGGTCTCGGAGGCCGATGTCTTTCAGCTGTACATTGCAACCCTGAAGCTTCCCGCCGATCCCTCGGAATCGCTCTGGGGTGCGGTCCGGCGGGTGACCCAGGCGGGCACCCATCCCTGGGCTCCGAAGTGGCGGCGATTCAAGGGCTCTGACGGTGCGGTCCGAAGCCGGGTCTATTACGTGGCGACGACGCTGCAACAGACGCCGCTGCAGTATGACCACCTCGTGTTCGAAAGCGCGGTGGTCGGCTGGTGGGACAATCTCCGTCTGCCCCACGCGCTCTGGCGCATCTACGAGGTGGATGCCGACGCCCCGGGGACGCCGCGCGATCTGTTCGGCAAATACCGGCCGGTTCTGGACTTTGTCTATGGGATCTGGACGTGCTGGGACGTCCACCCGGGAGGTGAGGAAATCGTCTGGGCCGCTGTCAACCGGCGGTCCGGCGAAGGCCCCGGCGAGACCGCGGGCGAATCCGGGCACCCGGAGGTGCCCCGGTGGCCCCGCGACGTCTCCATGGATATCTTCCGCCTGAAGTTGGCCGACGCCGGCGCCTGCCCCGAGGGCACCCGCCCTGAACACGGCGAGGGCGCCCTGGACCCGCCGCCGCTGACCGAGCGGATCGTCAATGCGCAGACCTCTGGAGGGCACTCAGACCCCGGCGGAGGGTCCGCGCCTCAGGGGCCGTATCGTCGTGGCCGGTACGACGATTATGCCCCGCGCTACTCACTCTGCGGTCGCTACATCATCTATCTGGAAAAGCAGAGTTCCACGCTGCTCGCCGATTACCCGCGGCTTGTCCGGCTGAATCTGCCGGGTTCCGAGACGGCGCCGATCGTTGAGGGCCGGGACGTCTATGAACTGATCCGCCGGCCGGCACCCGGCAAACGCGACACGGTCCTGCCGCTCGCCTGGACCGCCTTGAATTCGCACACGTTGCTTTTGCTGGTCGAAGAACAGGGCCGGCACCTTCTGAAGCTCCTTCCGATCGCCGGGGACGGGCCGTCCCCGGACGGCCCCCAGGACCTCCTCTTGGCCGGTGATGAGCCGGACCAGAATGCAGAGCGCCGCGGCATCTCCATCCACGATTTCGCCGTCAAGTCGGGCGGGGAGGATGCCGGCCCGCTCGAAATCGCCGCGGTGACCAGCATGTTTGCCAGCCCGCCGGAACTGCGGTTTTTTCCTTTCAGCGAGGATGTGACCGACTTCAACAGACCGTTGCGCACCAAGGCGAAAGGTATCCGGATCCGCGAGCGCTTCGTCGACAGACCGGAGCCAATGGCCAGATCTGTTTACGGGCCCTCAAGAGAATCGATTCAAGTCTGGCTCGCCTTTCCAGCGGCACTACAAGCTATTGTCGGGTCAGAAGGAAGCGGGTATTACTCGGGTGGAGAAAAATTCCCGCTGGTGCACCTCCTGCACGGCGGCCCCAACAGCGCGTGGCTTGATGAATTCCATATGCGCTTCAACGCCGGCCTTCTGGCGAGCCAGGGGTACATCGTCGCGCTGACGAATTTCCGGGGCTCCACCGGGACCCAGGAAGGCGAGCCCATGACGTTCGCAACGGAAGAAATCTCCGCGGCGACGCGGGGTCAGTCGCGCTTTGTCCATGAACTGAACAAAGCCGAATCCAAGAATGTTGTCGAGCTGCTGCTCAACTTATATCTGCCGTTACTGGAAGGGACGGAAAAGCCGAATAGTGAACTGCGGAAAATCCAGGATGACTTGAGCAGCGGAGCTTTCAAGCTAAGGCACTTCCGCAAAATCGAACGACACGCGGGCCGCGAGCTGTTTATCCGCTTTGTCAAGGTCCTGAGCGAGTCTCAGTACCAGAAGTTTGTCCAACGCCCCAACCAAAGCGACCTGTTCGGGTGGGGCCGGGCGATGGCGGACGTCGATCTGGTCACCACCAGACTTGTTGAGGAGGGCTACGTTGATCCCGGCCGGCTCGCCGTGATCGGTGCGTCCTACGGGGCCTATCTCGGCGCCCGGCTGCTCGGCTGGCGGAGCCGGGCCAACACGTACCGTGCCTATGTCCTCCATGCCGGTGTCTACGATCCGCTCGGTCACTACGCAACCGACGCCTTCTGGGTGCAGTATCACAACTTCGGCGACCGGCCATGGGTGCGTCCGCGCCCTGGTGAAGCCCTTTCCAGGGCGTTCGATGACGGCGATCCCGGCCACTGGGGCCGCTTCAGCCGGATCAGCCCGTTGCTGCGCTCCCATCGCCTCGTGGAGGACGTGGCGGCCGGAGCCGTCCCCGCCGTGCTGATCAGCCACGGCCTCAGCGACCTGCGCGTCCACTGGCAACAGAGCGTCCTTCTCCACCGGATGCTGATCGACCGGGGGGTGACCTCGCGGTTGTCGCTCTATCCGGACCTTGGCCACCGCCTGGACCAGCCGGAGGCCGCTGTCCAGTGGTGGACCGCCGCGCTCGCCTGGCTCGCCGACGCCGAGGTCACGCCGCACGGACGCGAAAACCGCGGTGCACCCTGAGCCGACGCCATCGGCTGTCCTGGTGCCCCGGCCGGATGACCAACGCCGATCCGCGGTTCGAGCTTCGCGGCAACGAGCCGAAACCGGACCGGATCGGCCCGCCGGCACCGTCGGCGGGGATGACGCCGCTTTCCGCTTCAGCCAAAGGATCGTTTCAAACCGCCTGTGGTCAGCTATACTTTCGTGACCATAATCCCTGCGTGCTTAGTGGACTCTGATATTCGCGCATTCGTCGAACGGAGGCGTTTCATGGCTCATCGAGGGCAATTCCGGGTCGCGTCCCGGGCGGTTCTGGTTTCTCTGCTTCTGACCTCTGCCATGACCGGCTGCGACGGCGAGGGCTCGGTTTCTGCGCCGGAGTACATCGCCAAGGCCGAGAACCACCTGCAACAGGGCGATCCCGAGGCAGCGATCATTGAGCTTCGCAACGCCGTCAAACTCCAGCCCGACAACCCGGAGTACCGCTACCGGCTTGGGAAGGTCTATCTGGACATCGGCAAGGGCGCTGACGCCTCCAAGGAGTTTCGCCGGGCCCGCGAGCTTGGCTCAACGCGGCCGGACATCCTGCAGGCCCTGGCCCGCGCCTGGCTGCTCCAAGGCGATGCGGACCGCGTGCTGGCGGAAGCGAACGCTGCCGAGCAGCCGACCCAGGCCGGCAAGGCCGAGATCCAGGTCATTCGCGGTGATGCGGCGTTGGCCAAAGGTGATGTGGTCGAGGCAAAGGCAGAGTATCGTAAGGCATTTGCCTATGCTCCCAACGACTTCGCCGCCAATCTTGGCCTTGCCCGCGCCGCGATCGCGGAACGGGACTTCGAAGCCGCAGAAGCGCTGATTGAACGCGCTGACAGCGCGCCCACCGTCGACGCGGTCGAGCTGCTGCTGCTCAAGGGCCGCCTTGCAATCGCGAAGAGCGACTTCACAGCGGCTGTCGACTCCATGCAGCGGGTCGTCGATTCCCGTCCGAACGAACATGCCGCGCTGCGCGGTCTGGCCCAGGCGCAGATCGGCCTTGAGGATTATGAGGCTGCCTCGAAAACCCTCGAGACTCTTGAATCCCGCGTGCCCGGCGACGGCTTCGCCCTCTATCTGCGAAGCGTCATTGCGTTGCAGAAAGAGGATTACCAGGGAGCCGCAAGTCTGACCTCCACGCTCCTCAATCAGGCAGATCCGTCGGTGCCGGTGCTCTATGTTGCCAGTACCGCTTACTATCATCTCGAATCCTTCGAGCAGGCGGCTGAGCATCTCGAGCGGTTGGTGGCCAAGGAGCCGTCCCATATCGCCGCCCGGCGGATGCTTGGCGCCACCCTCTTGCGGCTGGAGCAGCCGGAACGCGCGTTCCGGATCCTCAAGCCGCTGGCGGCGATGGCCGAGACCGATGCCGATCTGTCGATGATGCTCGGGGTGACGGCCTTTCAATCGGGCTTCAGGGAAGAGGCGGTCGAGCATCTGCAGCGAGCCGTCGATCTCCGTCCGGACGACCCGGCTCTGCGCGAACGGTTGGGCACCGCCAAGATTGCGCTGGGCCGACGCCAGGCCGGCCTGGAGGATCTGGAGCGGGCGATTGTCGAGGGCGACGGCAGGGCGGATCTGGAGCGCCGGGCGATCCTGGAACGAATCAGTGCCGGTCAGCTCGACGAGGCCCTGGCCGGGATCAGTCGCTACCAGGAGAACCATCCCGAGCGTGCCGATGGCTGGGTTCTCGAGGGTCTGCTCCGCCTGAAGCGTGGAGAGCGGGAACCGGCCCTGGCGGCCTTCTCCAAAGCCGAGGAAATCGAGCCCGCCGAACCGAACACCGCTGCGGCTCTCGCGCTGCTCCATTCGATCGAGGGCGACATGGATGCGGCGCGAAGCGTGCTCGAGGCCGTCCTGGGGGAGCACCCCGACCACGTCTCGACCCTGACGAACCTCGCAAACCTCGAGATCCGGGCGGGCCGGACCGCCGAAGCGGTTGCCTACCTTGAGCGTGCCGCTGCCGAGGCCCCGCAAAATCGCAAAATCCAAATCACGCTCGCGCGAACGCTTTTTCAGGCTGCCCGGCCACTGGAAGCCATCACCGTCGCCGAGACGATCGATGAACCCACCGCGGAACTGTTGCAAATCAAGGGCGGAGCTGAACTGCAGGCCTCGCGCCCGGACGACGCCATTCAGACCTTCGAGCGGCGGCTCGAGACGTTACCCGGATCGGCGGACGCCCACCTGGATCTGGCGCTGGCCCTGGAAGCGGTCGGAGAGGTGGACGAGGCCCTCGCATCGGTTGACGAGGCGCTGACCATCGACCCCGGATCGGTGCGCGGTCAGGTCGCCCGTGCCCGGCTCCGCCTCATGCAGATCGGGCCGCAGACCCCGAGAGAGAGCATCGAGGCGGCGCTGACCGACGTGAAGGCGCTGATGGATGCCCATCCCGGCGACCCCAACGTTCTGGAACTGCGGGGACTGGCTGCCATGCAGCTGGGACGCTGGCCCGATGCGGTCGCCATATTCCAACTGGTCCAGTCGCAGCGGCCGACCAGCTTCACGGCGATGCGGCTTGCCCGGGCGCAGTGGATGGCCGGAGAGCCGGACGCGGGTCTCGCCACGCTGCAAAGCTGGGCGGATACCTATCCGGGCGACCTGCTCGTTCAGAGCGCTCTCGCCCGGGCCCATCTCGGCAGGGGGCAGTTTGAGAAGGCCGTCCCGATCCTGGAGCGGCTGCTCGAGGCGAACGGCGAACAGGCCCCGCTGCTGAACGACCTGGCCTGGTCGCTCCACAAGCTCGGCCGGCCGGCCGACGCCCGATTGCCCGCCGAGAAGGCCTACGATCTGGAGCCGGACAACCCCGGGGTGGCGGACACTTTCGGGGTGGTGATGATGGCGAGCGGCGATCTTGATCAGGCGGTGTCGGTCCTGGCGCGGGCGGCGGAAAACGCCCCGGATAACGGCACCATTCAGTATCACTACGCCCAGGCGCTGAGCCGCGCCAAGCGCACGGGGGAGGCTCGCGCTGCGCTCGAAACCGCGCTGGCCGGCGACCGGGCGTTTCCGGAGCGGAGTGAGGCGGAGCGGCTGCTGGACAAGCTGACCCCCTGAACGCCGGCGTTCGCGCCGCTTTCCGCTCGGGATGAGCGCTTGGCGCGTCCCTGCCGCCGAGCGGCGACCGGCCGGGGCTCGCCCGGCCGGCCTCATGGTCCGGATCAGTCCTTGGCCGCAGAGACGACCGGGGTGACGGGGCTGCCTTCGAACCGGCCGCTGGCCGTGGCCGGTTGCCCGACCAGCCGCGACAGGCCGAGGCTCTTCAGGGCGTAGCGCTCGACCAGCGGCTCGCTCAAGCCGAGCTTGACCTTGGTCAGGAAGTACTTCTCGAAGCCGATCTTCGCCCAGTGGACCCAGCGGCCGCTGGCATGCCAGCACGTGTTGCGCGGCGGGATCTGCGGGATCGCCACGAAGAACGAGCCTTTGCCGCCCCAGTCGGCGAGGCAGAGGGCGCTGCAGGTCGCCTCATGGCGCACCGCCCGGCCGCGCACCAGCTCGCCGATGTTCTGGACCGCCGCCGTGGCCATGGTCTCGATCATGTAGCCGGTCTTCGGCACGCCGGTGGGCAGCGGCGTTGGATCGTTGGGCTTGATGGCGATGGCGACGCCGACCCCGAAGACATTCTGGTAGGTGGGATTGCGCTGGTAGCGGTCAACGTTGATCATCCCCCGCGGATTGACCAGCCCCTGGATGCCGTGCAGCGCCTTCACGCCGCGGAAGGCGGGGATCATCATGGTCAGCTTGGAGGCGACTTCCAGCTGCTTCTTGGGCTGGCCCTCGTCGTCGCAGACCTCCACGCAGACCTTGTCGCGCTCGAAGTGGTGGACCCGGGCGTTGGTGATCCAGCGGATGTCGCGATGGCGCAGCGCCGCCTCCAGGAGGCCCTTGGTGTCGCCGACCCCGGCGAGACCGAGGTGACCGATGTAGGGCTCGGCGGTGACGATGGTGATCGGCACCAGGTGGCGGATGCCGCGGCGGCGCAGATCGGTCTCGATGATCATCGCGAGCTCGTAGGCCGGGCCGAAGCACGAAGTGCCCTGGACACCGCCGAGGACGATCGGCCCGGGGTCCTTGACGAACTCCTCATAGGCCTGGCCCATCGCTTCGGCGTGCTCGGTGTTGCAGACCGAATGGGTGTAGCCCTCGGGGCCGAAACCTTCGATCTCGTCGAAGGCCAGGTCGGGACCGGTGGACAGGGCGGCGTAGTCGTAGCGGATGACGTGGCCATCATCGAGGACGATGCTGTTACTGGCCGGATCGATCCGTTTGGCGCCGACCGACGTGAAGTTGATCCCCTTGCGCTCCAGGACCGGGGCAAGCGGCACTTCCACCTGGGAGCGCTTGCGCCAGTTAACGGCGACCCAGGGGTTGGAGGGGGTGAACTGGAACGAGTCGCGGTTGGAAATCACGGTCACGTCGTGATCCCGGCCAACGGCCTCGCGCATTTCCAGGGCCATGGTGACGCCGCCGATGCCGGCGCCGACGATTGCGATATGGGCCATCAGGTCTGTCTCCCATCCGGTTCGGCTGCGTCTGCGGCGCTTTCCAGCCGCTCTGTCGGGCCGGCGACCAGGGCGCAGCGCGGTTCCCTGTTCGAGCCATCCTGAGAACACCGGGCGAATGGCCACCCGGCGGGGACGGGGCGATCCCGTCTGATGCCGGGTGCGCCGGTTTTGTCCGGCTTGTGGTCCGATGCTGACGGATGCGTCCCATCTGTCAGATGAATCGAACCACAAGCTCAGTCGTTTAGTGGATCGACCGATCATCCGCTTGGGAACCAAGCGAATGATCCGATCCACTAGAGCTCTATCCGGGCGTCGCCGGTTTCTCCCGACCAGCGGGCCCGGGTGGGCGCGATCACGAGCATTCGGGCGGCGCTGACGCGGAGGCGGCGGACCTGGCCGGCCAGCAGAGTGAAACAGCCTCGCCCGCAGCAGGTCAACGTCATCCAGAAGAATGTCGCGATGGCGGCGATGATAACAGACGCGATGCGAAGACCAATCCCCGTAGGACGAACGCCGCATCCGCCGCATTTCAAGCTGTCGCGGCCGGCTGGTTGGGTTTTTTCCCTTGTGGATATTACGCACTGACTCAACGTCTCGGCTTCATGCATGGGTTTTCTCGTCGATTTCCGTTTAATGTCCCGTCACTCTCTTAAGAGCGACTGGAAGCTAGCAAAGAAATCTGAGACGCGCAAGCGATTTCCTCAAAGAATATAAGGCAATTTTGCGTTGGCGTTGTATTCATGATTTAATTTTCGCGCCGCGCTAAAAATCAATAAGCGATCAATAATTTAGATTATATTCAAATAAGGCTTATTTAATTAAGTATGGCGATTTATAAGCATTTATGAATACGACTTTTTTGGGTAAATCTGGAGGCTGTTTTGTGGATTTTGGGCATTGAATCCAGGCAGTTTTGCTCATTGTAAATGTTCATCCGAAGTCATCTCAGGATTTTCTACATAAGATTTTTTGAAAGGGCTAGAACATGTCGACAAACGACACGGTGATCGTCCCCTGTTACGCGCCGGCGGCGTGTCATTCAATTATAAATTGTTGCGCGAAGTTCCGTGAATGTTGCAGGCGATGTGCCCGATCAATCGTTGCGTGGATCGACCGATCATCCGCTTGGGAACAAAGCGGATGATCCGATCCACGAGTGGTTCGATGCTGACGGATGGGACCCATCCGTCAGCTGAATCGAACCACA
>CAYVUM010000128.1:0-8746 GCA_964454795.1 uncultured Rhodospirillaceae bacterium | reverse complement strand
TGGACGCGCTCGGCTTCAACCTGGTCGGCTACGGCTGTACCACCTGCATCGGCAATTCCGGCCCGCTCGCCGAGCCGATCCACGATGCCATCGTCGAGCAGGACCTCACCGTCGCCGCCGTGCTGTCGGGTAATCGCAACTTCGAGGGACGGGTCCATCCGCTGACCCGGGCCAACTACCTGGCCTCCCCGCCGCTGGTGGTGGCCTATGCACTGGCCGGATCCATGGATGTGGACCTGACCACCGCGGCGCTTGGCACCGGGCCCGACGGCCGGCCGGTGCATCTGCGCGATATCTGGCCGGCGAATATCGACGTGCAGGCGGTGATCGACAGCATCGTCACCCCGGAGATGTACCGCCGGCGCTATGCCGACGTCTTCCGCGGCGACGAGCAGTGGCAGGGGATCCGGATCACCGCCGGACAGACCTACGACTGGGCCGAAAGCTCCACCTACGTTCGCAAGCCGACGTTCTTCGAGGAAGACGCCTCGGCCGGGTTCGCCGACATCCTCGGCGCGCGGCCGCTGGCGATCCTCCCGGACTCGATCACCACCGACCACATCTCACCGGCGGGCTCGATCAAGAAGGACAGTCCGGCGGGCCAGTACCTCATCGACCACGAGGTCGGGGTCGCCGACTTCAACTCCTATGGTGCCCGCCGCGGCAATCACGAGGTGATGATGCGCGGGACTTTCGCTAACATCCGGATCCGCAACGAGATGGCCCCGGGAACCGAAGGCGGGGTCACCCGCCATATGCCGGACGGGACGCTGCTGCCGATTTACGATGCGGCGATGCGCTATCAGGCCGAAGGGGTGCCGCTCGTGGTCATCGCCGGCAAGGAGTATGGCACCGGCTCCTCGCGGGACTGGGCGGCCAAGGGCACCCGGCTTCTCGGGGTCAAGGCGGTGGTGGCGGAGAGCTATGAGCGGATCCACCGCTCCAATCTGGTCGGCATGGGGGTCCTGCCCCTTCAGTTTGAACCGGGCACCGACCGCAAGACCCTCGCCCTCGATGGCTCGGAGACCTTCGACATCACCGGGCTCAGCGGCGACGTGACCCCCAGGATGACGCTGACCCTGACCGTCCACCGCGCCGACGGCAGCTCGCAGGACGTCCCGGTTCTGTGCCGGATCGATACGGTCGATGAGGTGGATTATTTCCGCGCCGGCGGCATCCTCCAATACGTCCTGGACCGGCTCGCGGTCGCCTGATGGCACCCCGGCCGGCGCCGGTGCGCCGGCCGGTTTCACTGCCATTTGATTGGCTCGCCGGCGCCACCGGCCGTACCTGTTGGTCATGCGTTCCGTTTCCGCCCTGCTCAGCCTGCTTCTGGCCCTGATCATGACTGCCGCCACGGGCGGGGGAGCGCGGGCGGACGGCCGGCTCACCGTGGTCGAGCTGTTTACCTCCCAGGGCTGCGCCTCCTGCCCGGCGGCCGACGCGGTGCTCGCCAGTCTGGCCGGGGAGAGCACCATCCTCCCCCTCTCCGAGCATGTGGTTTACTGGGATTACCTCGGCTGGAGCGATCCGTTTGCGCTGGCCGAGACCACCGCCCGGCAGCGGCGCTACGCCGAGCGCTTGGGGTTGCCCTATGTTTATACCCCGCAGATGATCATTCAGGGCAGTCTCCACGTGAAGGGCTCCGACCGGGCCGAAGTGCTGAAGGCCATCACCGCCGCGCCGCCGCCGGTGCCGCTGCCGGTGGCGATCCGCCGTGAGGGCGAAGGGCGGCTGATCGTCAGCCTGGGTGAGGCGGCGCTTGCGGAGCCGGTCGACCTGTGGCTCGCCTTCTATGATCCCTGGCGCTCCACCCGCATTGCCGCCGGGGAGAACAGCGGTCGCAGCCTTCGGAACGTCAATGTTGTCCGGGCGCTCCAGCATATCGGCACCTGGACCGGCGAGCCAACCGAGCTGACGGTTGTCCGGCCGGCCGGCCGCCCCGTCGACGGTGATTGCGCCGTGCTCGTTCAGGAACAGAATGCCGGCCGAATCCTCGGCGCGGCCCGGCTCAGCCCGCAATAACCGTCGCGTCCGGCTTCCGTCGCCGCCGGCCTCGGCGGGCGCTGATGCGAGAAGGTCTCGGCAACCGGTCATCAGGAACGCTCCGGACTTGCAATTTACGGCACCTCGGCGTAGCATTCAGGGTTGAAAGTCCGCCGGGCTCATGAGTTCTGCACGGATGCCGGCGTACCTGTAGCGTCAACCGGAGCGGTACGCACGAGTGGTTCGGGCTGACGGATGAGTCCCATCCATCAGCGGGATCGAACCACAGGATCAAGAGTTGCGTGGATCGACCGATCCTTCGCTTGGGAACCAGGCGGATGATCCGATCCGCCCGGTCGGGCCGCAGCCGCGGACGACCAACCCTGGTTTTGCCCGTCCCCGGCCATCCGCGCTCGCACGGTCGCCGGAGCGGGCAGAGAGCCGCGCTGCAGGCCGACGCAAGGAGGCGTCTTTCGGTTCTGATCGATCCCCGGCGGGTCTGTCGTCAGCAAGGGAGGACCCCCATGTTCGGCATGACGTCGGATCCGCGTCATTTGCGCCGCTGGCTGGACGGGGCACGGAGTGTGCGTCCGCGCCCGCCACGCCGTCCCGAGCCACGGCGTCCCGAAAGGTACGCCGCCGGCGGGTCGGAGCCGAGCGTCGATGACCTTCTTTCAGACCCTGTCACCGGAGCGATCATGGACTATGACCATGTCTCGCCGATGACCGTCCGGGCACTGATAGAACAGATGCGCAGCCGCCTTCTGGACCGCACTGCGAACTGACCGTCCGTCTCCGTTAACGCCCTCCGCGCGCGGGGGGGGGCCTGTGCGACTGCGGGCGCGCTGGCGGGGATCACGATCACGCCGCGGGGAGGGCGAAGCCCTGCTCCATGACTGCGGCGAGCCGGCGGGAAAACGCCACCGGGTCCGCGACCGGTTCGCCCTCGATGATTTTCGCCTGATCGAAAAGCAGGAACGCGGCATCGGTGAGGGTCAGATCGGGGGTGCCGGCACCCTCGCTCCCGGCAGCCGCCGCAGCAGCGAGCCGGCGGATCAGCGGATGCCCGGGGTTGATCTCCAGGATCCGCGCGGTGCCCGGGCTGTTTTCGAGCTGCCGGTGCTGACGGAGGAGTCGCTCCAGGTGCAGGTCCATGTCGCCCTCGGCGGCGACCAGGCAGACGGCGCTTTCGGTCAGCCGGGTGGAGGTGCGGACGTCCTTGACCGCATCGCCGAGGACGGCCCGCAAAGTCGTGATCAGGGCGCCGGTCGCCTCATCCCCGGCGCCGGGGCGCTCCGGTGAGGGGGGATTGCCGGTCTCATCAGCCGGGGTCTTTGCAGCGATCTCGTCCAGATGGGCGGATGCGGACGTGGCTGATTCAAACGGCTTGTCCTGGAACGCGCGGACCGCGGGGATCCAGAACTCATCGACCGGATCCGTCAACAGCAGCACCTCGATCCCCTTGGCCCGGAAGCCCTCCAGATGCGGCGAACGGGCCAGGGCCGCGGCGTCTGAGCCGCTGATCGTGTAGATCGCTTTCTGGCCCTCGCGCATCCGGCCGACGTAGTCCTCCAGCGAGACCAGGCCGTCACCGGCCGTGGAGCGGAAGCGGGCGAGGCTGAGCAACCGGTCACGGTTGTCGTGATCCTCGTAAATCCCTTCCTTCAGCACCGCACCGAACGTCTCCCAGAACCGGCTGTAGCCCTCCGGATCCTCCGAGGACCGCTTCGCCAGATCGTCGAGCACCCGCCTGACCAGTCCGGACTTGATCCGGGAGAGGCGGGGATCGCGTTGCACGGCCTCGCGGCTGATGTTCAGAGGCAGGTCCTCGGAGTCGACCACGCCATGTAAGAAGCGCAGCCAGGCCGGCAGCAATCCCTCGCTGTCGTCGGTAATAAACACCCGCCGGACGTAAAGTTTCACGTGCCCTTTGCGATCCGGGTTGAAAAGATCGAACGGCTGCACCGACGGAATGTACAACAACGCCGTGTACGAAACGACGCCTTCCGCGGACAGGTGCAGGGTATGCCAGGGATCGTCAAAGTTATGACTGACGTGATGATAGAATTCCTTGTATTGATCGTCGCTGATTTCCGTTTTCGGCCGCGTCCAGAGCGATGATGCCGTGTTGATCGTTTCCTCTTTGCCGTCCTTGTCGGCAAGCCGGATCGGAAAACCGACGTGGTCCGAATAGGTCTTGACGATCCGCCGCAACACGAAGCCGTCGAGGAACTCGCTCTCATCGTCCTTGAGATGCAGCGTGACGGTGGTGCCGCGACTGTCCCGCTCCGCCTCCTCGATGATGTAAGCGCCCTGGCCGTCCGACTGCCAACGCCAGGCCTGAGCCTCGCCGGCTCGGCGGGTGATCACCTCCACCCGATCGGCAACCATGAACGCGGAGTAGAAGCCGACCCCGAACTGGCCGATCAGCGCCAGGTCCTTGCGGGTATCGCCGGTGAGCCTGGAGAGAAAGTCCTGGGTGCCGGAGCGGGCGATGGTGCCGAGGTTCTCGACCAGGTCCATCCGGTTCATGCCGATGCCATTGTCGATCACCGCCAGGGTCCGGGCCTCAGGATCGACGGCGAGGCGGATGCGGAATTCGGCATCGCCGGCAAACAGTCCGGGATCGGTCAGCGCCGCATAGCGCAGACGGTCACAGGCATCGGAGGCGTTGGAGATCAGTTCGCGGACGAAGATCTCCTTGTGTGAATAAAGGGAGCGCGCAACGATGTCGAGGAGACGCGAGACTTCGGTCTGAAAGGCAAACGTTTCCTGCACCATGGCTTCAGAGCTCACCCCTGGTTTCATTCCCACCGAAATCGCTCGCAGATATGTGAAAGGCCGCCGGCAGGCGCAAGACCCGCGGGCGGGTCCGGGCCGCCGCGACGGGGAGCCCGAATGATCGGCCGCCGCCACCCGCCCGGCGGCGATGTGCCCGACGCCGACCCTGATGCGGCCGCCCGCCGGCGCCTGCTCGAGGAGATCGCTGCGGAGGCCCGGCAGACGGCGAGGCTGACCGGCCGCGCCGCCTTCTCGCCACACGTCATGGCGGCCCTGGCGGCGGTGCCGCGCGATGCCTTCGTCCGCACAGACGACCGCAGCAACGCCTGGGAGAACCGGCCGCTTGCCATCGGTCACGGTCAGACCATTTCCCAACCGTACATCGTTGCGTTGATGACCGATCTGCTCGACGTCGGCCCCGAAGACCGGGTGCTTGAGATTGGCTCCGGCAGCGGCTATCAGGCGGCGATCCTGGCGGAAATCGCCGGCGAGGTCTACGGCATCGAGGTGGTGCCCCAGCTTGCTGCGGCCGCGCGACAGCGTCTCGCGCAGCTTGGCTATGACCGCGTTGATATCGCAGTCGGTGACGGCTGGCAGGGGCGACCGGAGGCCGCGCCGTTTGACGCCATCCTCATCTCCGCGGCGCCGCCGGTGATCCCCGGCACCCTGTCCGGTCAGCTCAAGCCGGGCGGCCGTATGGTCGTGCCGGTCGGCCCCGTGCACGGCACGCAGACCCTCTGGCGATGTGTGCGGGATGGGGACGGCGGCCTCGACTGCCGGGAGACGCTCGCCGTTGCCTTCGTGCCGATGATCGGCGGGCCGTCGCCGCGCGGCTGACCTTTCCGGCGAGTCGCGGCCGGCTCCGGTGCCCGGCCGGGCCGGCGGCTGCGAGGACCGGTCGCGCCCGCGCGTGACCGCGGAATTCCGCGGTCTTCGCCACCGGTACGCAAAGGCCATTGACAATTCACGGCCGACACTGCGTTGTGCACAGGCCGACGAACGGGGATGGTGGCGCTGCCATGACGAACAGACCCGACGCCGAGTGGTCCCGCTCACGCATTACCGCCGTGCTCGGGCCGACCAACACCGGCAAGACCCATCTGGCGATGGAGCGGATGTTGGGTCACGAGTCCGGCATGATCGGCTTTCCGCTGCGGCTCCTTGCCCGTGAAAATTACGACCGGGCGGTGCGCCAGAAGGGCGCGCGGCATGTGGCGCTGATCACCGGCGAAGAGAAGATCATTCCCCCCGATGCCCGGTGGTTTCTGTGCACGGTCGAATCGATGCCCGTGGACCGGCGGGTCGCGTTCCTCGCTATCGACGAGATTCAGACGTGCGCCGACCCCGATCGCGGCCATGTCTTCACCGAACGGCTGCTGCACGCCCGCGGTGCCCGCGAGACGATGTTCATGGGCGCGGAGACGGTGCGGCCGCTGCTGCGGCGGCTGGTTCCGCAGGCTCAGATCGAGACCCGGTCGCGGTTTTCCACTCTCTCCTACAGCGGACCGCGCAAGCTGCAGCGGCTGCCGCCGCGCAGTGCGATCGTGGCGTTCTCGACCGCCGACGTTTACGCCCTGGCCGAGATCGTCCGGCGGCAGCGTGGCGGCGCAGCCATCGTCCTTGGTGCGTTAAGTCCCCGCACCCGCAACGCCCAGGTGGCCCTGTACCAGGCGGGCGAGGTGGACTACCTGGTCGCGACCGATGCCATCGGCATGGGCCTCAACATGGATATCAACCACGTGGGTTTCGCCGGAACCCGCAAGTTCGACGGGCGGGCGGTGCGCGAACTGGCTCCTGCCGAACTGGCCCAGATCGCGGGCCGCGCCGGCCGGCATGCCAACAATGGAACCTTTGGCTCGACCGCCGACATCGGCCCCCTGGAGCCGGAGGTGGTGGAAGCCATCGAGAACCACCGCTTCGATCCCGTGCAGCACTTCTACTGGCGGTCCCACACCCTGGTGTTCAACTCGCTGGATGCGTTGCGCAAGAGCCTCGCCCGCAAGCCGGGGCGCACCGGCCTGGTCCGGGTTCGCGAAGCCGACGACGAACTGGTGCTGGCGACGCTCGCCCGTGATCCGGAGGTGGTCCACCGCTGCAACACGCCCGAGGTCGTCCGGTTGTTATGGGAGGTCTGTCAGATCCCGGATTTCCGGAAGGTGATGAGCGATGCTCACGCCCATCTGCTCGGGCAGATTTTCGGCCACCTCACCAGCGGCACCGGCCCGCCCGGCCGGCCGGGCGGGGGACGGCTGCCCACCGATTGGGTTGCCCAGGCGGTCGACCGGCTCGATCGCACCGATGGCGACATCGATACCCTCACCCAGCGGATCGCCCATGTCCGCACCTGGACTTACGTCTCCTACCGTCAGCACTGGCTTGACGACGCCGGCCACTGGCAGGAGCGCACCCGGGAAATCGAGGACAAGCTCTCGGACGCGCTGCACGAACGACTGATCCAGCGCTTCGTCGATCGCCGCAGCGCAGTCCTGGTCGGGCGGATCCGCAACCGCCAGACGCTCTCCGGCACGATTACGGCGGCTGGCGATGTTACCGTTGAAGGCGAGTTTGTGGGGACCCTCAACGGCTTCCGGTTCGTCCCCGACCCCGGCGACGGCGAGGGCAGCCCGGCCGTCGACACCCGGGCCTCCCTGCGAATCGCTCATTCGGCGGCGCTGCGCGCGCTGCGCAGCGAGATGCCGGCGCGGATCCGCTGCCTGGAGGAGGACAGCCGTGAGGCATTTGCAATCAGCGACGATGCCCGGATCAGCTGGCACGGCCAGCCGGTCGCCCGCCTCGTCGGCGGCCAGGACATCCTCCGCCCGCGGGTCGAGGTGGACGCGGCGGACCTGCTCGACGGCGTCCACCGGGAACGGGTCCGCCGACGCCTCGCCGCCTGGGTGGATGGGGATATCGAGGACCGCCTGCAGCCGCTGTTCCGCGCCCGCCAGGCCGGCCTCGGCGCCGCCGCCCGCGGGGTCGCCTTTCAGGTCGCCGAGGCGTTGGGCTCGCTGCCGCGCCGTCCGGCCAACCCCCAGCTTGCCTCGGTCGGCGATGGCGATCGCCGCCGCCTGCAGGCGCTCGGGCTGCGGCTCGGGCGGGAGTCGATCTACTTTCCCCGGCTGATCAAGCCGGAGGCGGTGGCGCTGCGCCGGCTGCTGTGGTCCGTGCACCACGATGTCCACGCCCCGCCGGCACCAAAACCGGGGCAGGTCTCGGTCATGATCGAGCGGGCTTCCGACCGGGCTTATTTCGAGGCGATCGGCTACCGCCCGCTCGGCCGGCTGGCGGTTCGGGTCGACATCGTTGAACGCCTCGCGGCCCGGGCGAGCCTGCTTGCCGAACAGGGCGAATTCGAAGCCTGCACGGAACTCTGCTCTCTGATCGGCTGTCCGGCCGGTGCCCTGCCATCGGTCCTCGCCGACCTCGGCTACACCGCCCGCTCCGATCCCAGCGGTGTCCGGTTCCGCCGGCGGCCCCAGGCTGAACGACTGGCCCGCTCGGATCGTCGCGACCGCCGCCGGGCACAGAGCGAGTCGCCGTTCGCCAAGCTGCGCGATTTGGCCGTGTCGCGATGACCGCCGAATCCCTGCGACTCGACAAATGGCTCTGGCATGCTCGGTTCTGCAAAAGTCGCTCGATTGCGGCCGAGGCCTGTACGGCGGGCCGCATCCGACTGAACGGTACCCTGGTCCGCAAGGCGCACGCGGCGCTGAAGCCCGGAGATGTCCTCACCTTCACGATCGGCGGGCTGCTCCGGGTCGTGCGGGTTGTCGACCTCGGGGCGCGGCGCGGCCCAGCCGCCGAGGCGCAGCAGCTTTACGAGGATCTGGAAGCCCCGATGCAGATCGATCGGCGCCCGCCGGCCCCGGCGCGGCCGGGGGGGGGCGGCCGGGCGCCCCAAGCGGGTCGTGGCGGCCACGCCCGCCGGGCGGGGGGGGGCGGGGGGCGGGGGGGGGGGGGGAAGGAACCAGCGGCGGGG
>CAYVUM010000127.1:7139-8851 GCA_964454795.1 uncultured Rhodospirillaceae bacterium | reverse complement strand
CCGCCAGGAAGGCGGCGCGGTGCATGCCGCCGAAGGGTATGCTCGTGCGTCGGGCAAGGTAGGCGTCGTCCTGGTCACCTCCGGCCCCGGTGCGACCAATGCCGTGACCGGATTGGCCGATGCGTTGATGGACAGCGTGCCGCTGGTTTGCATTTGCGGCCAGGTGCCAACCCATTTGATCGGCAACGACGCCTTCCAGGAGTGCGACACCACCGGGATCACCCGGCCGTGTACGAAGCATAATTACCTGGTCAAGAAAACCGACGACTTAGCGCGCACCGTTCACGAGGCCTTTCATGTGGCCCGGAGCGGCCGGCCGGGTCCGGTGCTGATCGATCTGCCCAAGGACGTGAGCCAGGGCACCGGCTATTACGCGGAGAAGGACGCCGTCGTCCACCGCAGCTACCGGCCGCGCACCAAGGGCGACGCCGAGGCAATCCGCGCCGCTGTGGCGATGATGGCTGAAGCCAGAAATCCGGTAATCTATGCCGGCGGCGGCGTGATCAATTCCGGGGAGCGGGCGTCCGAACTGGTCACCGAACTGGCTGATCTGACCGGCTGGCCGGTGACCCTGACGCTTATGGGCCTCGGGGCGGTCCCGGCCTCGCACAAGCAATTCCTTGGCATGCTGGGGATGCACGGCACCTATGAAGCCAACCTGGCCATGCACGGCTGTGACCTGATGCTGGCCGTCGGCTCCCGCTTCGATGACCGGGTGACGGGCCGCCTCAACGCCTTCTCGCCGAACTCGAAGAAAATCCACATCGACATCGACCCCTCATCGATCAACAAAAACGTCATGGTCGACGTTGGCATCGTCGGCGATGTGGCCGAGGTGCTGGCCGATATCCTCGCTGCCTGGAAGGCCGCCGGCCACGAGACCGACCGGACAGCGCTGGCGCGCTGGTGGAAGCAGATCGATACCTGGAAGGCGCGGGACTGCCTCGCCTTCGAGCAGAATGGCGACGTCATCAAGCCGCAGTACGCGGTGCAGCGGCTGTTCGATCTGACCCGCGGCCGCGACGATTGCTACATCACCACAGAGGTCGGCCAGCACCAGATGTGGGCCGCACAGCTCTACGGCTTCGAGAAGCCGAAGCGCTGGCTCACCTCCGGCGGCCTCGGGACCATGGGCTATGGCCTGCCCTCGGCGATGGGAGTGCAGATCGCCCACCCCGACGCCCTCGTCATCGACGTCGCCGGCGAGGCCTCGATCATGATGAACATACAGGAGATGTCGACCATCGCCCAGTACCGGCTGCCGGTGAAGGTGTTCATTCTCAACAACGAGTACATGGGCATGGTCCGGCAATGGCAAGAGCTGCTCCACGGTGGCCGTTATTCGGAGAGCTACATGGATTCGCTTCCCGACTTCGTGCGCCTCGCCGAGGCGTTCGGAGCCGTCGGCCTGCGGGCGACGAAGGCGGCGGAACTGGACGACGTGATCCGGGAGATGATTGCCACGCCGAAAGCGGTGATTGCCGACATCCTGGTCGACAAGGCTGAGAACTGCTTCCCGATGATCCCGTCGGGGGCTGCCCACAACGAGATGATCCTCTCCAACACCGATAAGGTGGAGAAGCCGATCTCGGAAGAAGGCATGGTTCTGGTCTGAGGCGCAGTTTCCCCCCTCGGCGGGGGCCCCCCCCCCCCCCACCCCCCCCCCCCCCACCCCCCGCCACCCCCAGAAAAACAAAAAGCCCCGAGAAAGA
>CAYVUM010000127.1:0-7129 GCA_964454795.1 uncultured Rhodospirillaceae bacterium | reverse complement strand
GGCCGGCCCCCCCGCGGGGGGGGGCGCGCCGGGGCCCCCCCCCCCCCGCCCCGGACCGGCGGCACGGTCCGGATGCCGTCAAGGCCGGTTCAAGGAGACTCCTCTACCATGATGATCCAACCACAGGCCGACGAAAAACACACCATCTCCGTGCTCGTTGACAATGAACCGGGGGTACTGGCCCGGGTGATCGGGTTGTTCTCCGGCCGCGGCTACAATATCGACAGCCTGACCGTGGCCGAGGTCGACCCTGAGAACCGCATGTCGCGAATCACCGTGGTGACCTCGGGAACCCCGATGATCATCGAACAGATCAAGGCCCAGCTGGGGCGGCTGGTGCCGATCCACCGGGTCTCCGACCTGACAATCGAGGGTCCTTACGTCGAACGGGAGATGGCGCTGGTCAAGGTCCGCAGTTCCGGCGAACAGCGGGTCGAAGCACTGCGCATGGCCGATATTTTCCGCGCCCGGGTGGTGGACGCCACCCTGGAGTCGTTCGTTTTCGAAATCGTTGACGAGACCGAGCGCGTTGAAGCCTTTGTCGCGCTGATGCGCCCGCTCGGTCTGGTCGATCTCGCCCGCACCGGGGTTGCCGCCCTCGCCCGCGGCCCGGAAGGCATGTAACCCGCCAGCAGGCGCCTCATCGTTGCCGGTGGGAGCGGCGGCACAGCCGAGAAATCCAGCCGGTCAGCGTCCGGATCGTCCTCTCGGGACGACCCGGGTTCGGGTTGCTGACCGGGATGGGCCCGGTAGGGTGCGTTGGGGCTGTCCCCGAAAAGCGAGGCCCGGGCCCGCGATCCCGACCTATTCGACGACAAGCTGCGGCTTAAGGGTGACCGGCCGGGACAGATTGAAGACGTTGGGCGACGTTGCCATCACCGCCTCGTGGATCTCGGCGAACTGCTCCTCGGTGCCGTCACCCTTGATCCGGACGGTGTAGCTGAGGCTTTCGTACCCCGGCACGATGTCCGGGTCGAGGCCGAGAAAGCCGCGCAGGTCGATGTCGCCCTCGGCTTCGATTTCCAGCTTCTCGAGCCGGATGCCGCGCACTGCGCACTGCGAGACATAGCCGACCAGCATGCAGGCGTTGAGGGCGGCAAGCAGGTACTCCTGCGGGTTGGCGCAGGCGTTGGTGCCGCCCAGTTCTACCGGCTCGTCAATTTCCAGTGTGAACTCGCGGGCGATGTGTTCGCCGCCAAAGCCGAACCCCTTGATTTCGGCACGGCTGCGGGTCTGACCCTGCCAGGTGGACGTCACCCGCCAGTTGGTCTGAGCCTTGGCCGGATCCGTCTGCACCTCTTCGATCAGAGCATAAATGTCATCGACATTAATGCCGTTGACGATCGTGGGCTCGTCGGTTCTGGTCGTTGCGTCCATGGGTCGTTTCCATTGGTTCCCGGTTTGTGAGGCCTTCAGGCAGGCTCGTGGTTCGGATCCCGCCCCTGGTTACTTGGCCCGGCTGACCAACGGGCTCAAGACCCCGGTTCAGGCGGGCTCGTGGTTCGGATCCCACCCCTGGTTCCCGGGCGAATGATCGGCCGATCCACTCAGCGATTGATCCAGTCGTTCGATTCAGCGGACGGATGGGACTTATCCGTCCGCATCGAACCACGCGGAGGCGCCCGCCGGAACCCTCACCGGACGCCCGCGTCAGCACCGTTGGGGCGTGAGGCGCTTGCGGTGCCTGGGTCTCCAGCTAAACTGACGGACTGCCCGAATGCGTTCCGGCGACCCGCGCCATGGCCGGGCGATCCCGCAACGGCTTGAAAGGACTGCGGGGTCAGGGCTCGGTCCGCCGATCACGACCCTTCAAGTCCGATCAGGCCCTGCGCTGGCAAAGGCCGCGTTTTCCGCAAGCGGGCAGGTGTCTGGCTTGGCGCAAGCCGGCATGCCTTAGGGGTCGTAACGAATGGACGAGCCTGGCTTTCTCGAACGTCTCATCGCCCACTACCTGAGTCTGGCCGCGGCCCTCGCAGCCATTGCGGTTGTGCTGATGACGGGGATGAGGCTCTTTGGCGAGCGGTCGATCGCGGCACGGTTTCCAGCCCTGACCGCCATCGTTGACATCATCCTGGCGCCGCTGGCCGTCCTTTTGGTCGGCAGCCTTGCACGGGTTGCTGCAGGCTATCTCGGCTTCGAGGACCGCGGCGAGGACATCCAGGCCGTGACGATCCTCGGGGCGTTCCTGGTTGGCACGTACAAGCTGGCGCGTATTGTCGAGGTCTTCTTCCTGATGGGTTCGTCAGCCGCGGCGAAAGGCGGGATCAGCGGGCTACTGCGGGTGTTGTTCTACGGCGCGTTCCTGCTGACGGCTCTGCTTATTTATCTGCACGTCGAAGGGCGGTCGATCACCGGGGTCTGGTTCTCTACCGGCGTAGTCGCCGCCCTGCTCGGGTTTGCCCTGCAGAAGACCTTGGGAGACCTGTTCTCGGGTATTGCACTCAGCATCGAGCGCCCCTTCCGCCTCGGCGAATGGCTGGAACTTCGCGACGGCTCGATCGGGCAGGTGATCGATATCAATTGGCGGTCAACGCGGCTGCGCGGCTGGGATAACGCGACCCACATCGTTCCCAACAGCGAACTGGCAGGGCAGGGATTCAAGAACCTGCACGGCACCGACCATGTCTTCGCACCGTGGTACATGATCAAAATCCCCTCCGAGGTGGAACCGCGTTTTGCCAAGGCGCTGTTGCTGGAGGCGGCACTCAAGTGCCGGAACGTCCTCAAGCAGCCGCTGCCACTTGTGCGGATCGCTGACGCCAGTACCGTGCCCTACACCTACATGGTCTGGGTCCACTTCCGGAACTATCCCGCGATGTTCGCGGGCCGGGAGGAATTGTTTCGCGAAGTCCATTATGCGCTGAAGAGCGCGGGCGTTCAGACAGCGCCTGAAATCCGCGAATGGCATACGCGAAAAGCACCAATCTCTACCGCGGAGCCGCCGAACATTTTCCTGGCCCTGAAAAGCGTCGACATCATCAGTGAGCTGACAGACGAGGAGATGCAACAGGTCGCCACAACAAGCTACTATAAGTACTACGAAAGCGGCGCCACCATCCTTCGCGAGGGTGAGGTCGCGGAAGCTTTTGAGGTCATCGTTTCCGGCATTGTTGATACAGCAATACTTTTAAATGACGGCTCGGCAAAAGTGGTTGAGCAGCTCTATCCAGGAGAATATTTTGGAATTGTTTCTATGACCACAGCAGAGCCTTCCTTTGTGAAGTTCTCTGCGCAAACCGACGTTACCGTGATCCGGGTGAGCATCGGTTGCATGCGCACGGTCCTCGCGGCCAACCCGGGGCACGCCGATCTGATCGCCGCCATCGTCAAGCGGCGCATGGATGCGGCCGAGCAGGTCCGGGCGGCCAACCAGCGCCCGACCCCGCGCTGGAGCGTTGCCGATGTCCTCCGCCGGATCGAGAATTCGCTGGTGCGGCCGGCCCCGAAACTGCGGAACCGGCAATAGTCCCGGAGAGCGGGGACGGATCCGCCGGGCCGCCCCCGGGCCGGATCAGCGACGGGCCGGGGCTCACCAGTCGTCCGCGAACGACACCTGCGCAACCGAGCGCGCGATCCGGCCCGCGCCCCATTTCTTCTGTTCCACCGCGGGGCCCTCCCGCTCGGGGACGTAGACGTCAACGCCATTGGCTTCGGAGGTGAGTTCATAGCGGCGCCCGGAGGCCTCGACGAACACCCGCGCACCGTCGATCAGCGCCACCTGCAGGTGCCCCGGATCGAGCCGCCCCCAGAAGGTGGTACCGCGGATGCCGACGGTGCCGAGGTTGGTTTTGATGGTCATCGGCCGGTCGACCCCGCCGAGCGCGCCGCTGATCCCGAGAAACACCCCGTTGGTCAAATCGAAAATCGTCCCCTGCTCCTCCGGCGCGAAGCCCTGGATGGTGAAGGTGCTGTGATCCCCGAGCGTGATCACCGCGCCGTCGATCAGCCGCAGGCGCAGCCGGGTGTTGCTCTTGGTGGCGATCCGCTCGCCGTAATGCACGGGTGAGCCCACGGCGAGCGGCCGGCCGCGGTCTCCGGCGACGGCTGTGCCCTGAAGGCGGACCACGGTTCCGGCCTGATCTTCACTCGCCTGTGGGCTGCCCGCCACGACAACGGCAGAGAGAAGGAAAACCAAGACGATTCTGATCAGCACGGCCGATGCTCCTTCGGGACTTTCCTGCCCTTTCGGGTGGGCCGGCTCACACCGCCCGGGAATGGCGCACCCCGCCAGCGCCGAGGTAGGCGTCGAAGGCGGCGGCGATCAGCCGGAGGAACGGCCGCCCCGTCGCCGTGGCGGCGATCCGGCGGCCGGTGACGGTGGCGAGGCCGTCGGCAACCAGCGGCGCGAGGCTCGCAATCGCCGGATCGAGCGCGCCGGGGTCTGCGCCATGGCGGCGGCACGCGGCCTCGACGTCCACGGCCATCTCGCACATCAGCCGCTCGATGATCTCGGCGCGAAGCCGGTCGTCGGCGGTGAGGGCGAGCCCGCGCGTGGTCGCCGGCTCGCCGCCGCGAATCGCCGCTTCGTAGGCGGCGAGCGGGGCCGCATTCTGGACATAGCCTCGGGGCAGCGCGCCGATCGCCGAGGCGCCGAAGCCAAGCAGGACGTCGGCATCGTCGGTCGTATAGCCCTGGAAGTTGCGGCGAACCATTGTCCCGGTGCGGGCGAGCGGGTCGTCGTGACGGGCGAAGTGGTCGAGGCCGACGGCGCGGTAGCCGCGGGCAATCAGCAGCCCGGTCGCCGCTGTGAGCTGGTCGAGCCGGGCGGCGGCACCGGGCAGCGCCGTCTCGTCGATGATCTTCTGGTGCGCCTTCATCCATGGCACGTGGGCGTACCCGAACAGAGCGATACGATCGGGAGCAAGGCTCAGCGCCCGGTCGACCATGGCCCGCACCCGGTCGGGCGTCTGATAAGGCAGGCCGTACATCAGGTCGAGATTGACGGCGGTGATGCCATGGCGGCGCAGCCAACCGACGACCCGCTCGACCACCTCGAACGGCTGGTCGCGGTTGATTGCCTGCTGGACCTCCGGATCGAAGTCCTGGACGCCGATGCTGGCGCGGTTGACCCCGGCTTCGGCGAGCGCCGCCACATAGGCCTCGGTGGTCTCGCGCGGGTCGAACTCGACGGCGACCTCGGCATCGTCTGCGAGCTGAAACCGGGCGCGGAGGGCATCCAGGGTCCGCCGCCAGTCGGAGCCGGTGAGCATGGTCGGGCTGCCGCCGCCCCAGTGCAGATGGCGGGCGGTCATCCGCGTCGGCAACGCCGCGGCGATCAGGTCGATCTCGGCGAGCAGCACCTCCAGGTAGGCGGCGACCGGCTCGTAGCGGGCGACGATCTTGGTGTAGCAGCCGCAGAACCAGCACATCGTGTCGCAGAACGGGATATGGAAGTAGAGCGACAGGCTTGCGCCCGGATCGAGGGCGGCAAGCCAGCGGCGGTAGGTGGCAGCATCGACGGCGGCCGAGAAGTGCGGCGCCGTGGGGTAACTGGTGTAGCGGGGGACCCTGAGGTCGTACTTCTCCGCCAGCACGGCAAGCTCGGACGCGGGCGCGGCGGCCGGGGTTACGGTACCGGTTGCCATGCCTTCACCTCCTGACGCTGCCGGCCAAGGCCCTCGACCCCGAGCTCGACCACATCGCCCGGCTTCAGGAACACCGGCGGGATCGCCCCGGCGCCGACCCCGGCCGGCGTACCGGTGGTGATCACGTCGCCCGGCATCAGGGTCATGAACTGGCTGAGGTAGCTGACGATCGCCGCGACGCCGAAGACCATGTCGGCGGTGCTGCCGTCCTGTCGGGGCTCGCCGTTGAGGGTGAGCCAGAGGTGCAGCGCCTGGGGATCGGCGATCTCATCGCGGGTGACCAGCCAGGGACCGAGCGGGGCAAAGCTGTCGGCGCTCTTGCCCTTGACGAATTGACCGCCCCGCTCCTTCTGGAACGCCCGTTCGGAAACATCGTTCATCACCGCGTAGCCGGCGACGTGGTCAGGGGCCGCCCGCTCATCGACATAGCGCGCGATGGTGCCGATCACCACCGCCAGCTCCGCCTCCCAGTCGGTCCTGGTCGAGCCTTTCGGCAGGAGGATCGGATCGTCCGGGCCGGACAGCGCGGTGATCGCTTTGGAGAAAACCATCGGCTCGGCCGGCAGGGCCGCGCCGGTCTCGGCGGCGTGGTCACGGTAGTTGAGGCCGATACCGAGGATCTTGCCAACCCCGGCGACGGGCGGTCCGAGCCGCGGCGTCCCGTCCACCACGGGCAGGCCGGCCGGGTCGATCGCAGCCAGGACGGCGAGGCGCCCGGGCGCCAGCACCTCCGGGGTGAGGTCGGCGATGTGGCCGGAGAGGTCGCGGATCCGGCCCTCGGGATCAAGCAGGCCCGGCTTTTCCGCGCCCCGCGGACCGTAGCGCAACAGTTTCATTGGTGTTCCCTCCGCCCCGCCCGGTTGTGGCGGGCCCGCGACAACACTAACGCCCTCACCGGCCGGGTCAACGCCGCGCCGACCGCCGCGGCGGCGCAGGGATGCTGCAACCCCGACTGCGGTCCCTTCGTCTCGCCGCCCGGCCGCCTGACCCATGATCTCGAAGTTGCGAACAACAGCATCCGCGGTCCGTTCGTCGGCTGCGAAGTCGGTACGCGTCATTCTGGCGGTGTCGCGTTCGATTTTCTCGAAGGCCGTGACGCTGTCCTGAAGCGTAAGCGCGGGTCGCGCTCAGGCATCCGCGGCCTCGGCCCGGATCCGCGAACGCATCGGGTCGTGCAACGCTTCCGCCGTGACCCGATCGACAGGACGGCCGGTCAGCTCTGGCAGATGGGCCTGCAAGTCGATGAAATCGAACACGTCGGGATGCCTGTCTGGGCGATCGTGGACGAGACCGGCGACATCGCAATCGGGGCCGGCATCGCCCCGAGCGCAGGAGCCGAACAAAGCCACAGACTGAACGCCGAACGGCTCCAATGCCGGCCGATCCGCGCGCAATCGGTCGAGGATCTCGTCGCTGAGCGTTGTCATCACCACACGTCGCCGCATGGACGGTGACCGCCAAGCCTGCCCGCACCCTAGAGCGGGTCGCTTCCCAATAGGATCGCTCCGCGATGCTATTGGGAGGCGTGAATCCGCTCTACCCTG
>CAYVUM010000126.1:0-9179 GCA_964454795.1 uncultured Rhodospirillaceae bacterium | reverse complement strand
TCCCTCCGCCACTCTTCCGATCCTTTTTGCGGTCATCCGTCGCGTGGCTGGCGGCGTGTTCATTGGGGTTGTGACGTCCCCTGAGCAGGTCATCGCTGCCTGTGGTTGCAACCCGAGTTGGTTGCCTGCGCAAGAAGCGCCGGATAGCGCCCGCCCGGCGCCGTCGCGGTCTCTGCCCGGCAGGAGTGGCTGGTCATGGGCCGGCGTCCTGCCGGTCGTTTCAAGACCAGCGATGCCCGGTTACCAGCGATGCCCGGTTTCGAAGTCCGAGGACCAGCCGCACTCCGGCACGCTGCGCACTCGCCGCTGTGGCCGGGTCCTGGCGGTATGCCGCCGCGACGCAAAACAGAAAAAATGCAAAGAGAATCCGGCGAGAACGGGACATTTTATACAATCTTTACCCGCAGACTCGATGCTTTCTACATCCATTAGTATTATTTCTGCTACTGCTTGCACGCTGCGTCTTCGGGTAATCCTATTTTAACGTGCCCGCTGCATGATCACACGCAATTGGGGTTGTCATCACCCCTGAATTGCGCAAGTGGATCAGCTCTGGTAGGGGCAAACCATGCACGACAAGGGATTTATCGGCGCCGGCGCCCTCGTTGACCTCGTCTCGGACTTCTATACCGCCAGTATGGATGGCCGGTTCTGGTCGACGGCGCTCGCGAAGCTGCGGGAAGCGCTGGATGCGGGCGCCTGCGCGCTGGCCGCCCACGACTTCGCCGCGTCAACCGCGATCCTCCACCACTCGGTCGGCATCGACGTGGGAATGGTCCAGACCTATGCCGATGTCCACGGCCGCAACAGCCCCTGGCTGGAGCAGGAAGAGCCGTTCCGGATCGCCGGCAACGTCTTTACCGACGCCGAACTGGTTGAGGCGTCCACGGCGCAGGCGTCCGACTTCGTCCGCCAGTGGCTGCTGCCCCAGGGCTTCCGCCATCAGATCTTCGGCGCCCTCGACCGTCAGGGCACCCGGCTGCTGTTCCTTTACGCCGCCCGGACGCCGGTCGCCGGCCCGTTCGGCGAGGATGCGGTGGCGCTGCTCAAGCGGCTGCTGCCCTACCTGCAACGCGGCCTCCGGGCCGGCCAGTTGCTCCAGCGCACCCAGAGCGCCCGCCAGGTGGCCCTCGATGCCCTCGACGGCATGCCGATCGGGGTCATCCTGGTCAGCGGCAGCGGCGCGGTTCTCGGCGCCAACCGGGCGGCCCGGGACGCCATGTCGGAACGGGATGTGTTCACGGTCACCCGCAGCGGCCTCGAATTCCAGCGCGAGGGCCGGCGGGTGCTGATGCGCGATATGATCGGCTCGCCGCGGGACGGCCGGCTCGCCAACCGCTCGGCCCAGCCCATGGCGTTCTCGTTGGAGCGCCCCACCGGCCAGCGCTCGCTCACCGTCCTGGTCTGGTCCGTCGCGGAGAGCGAAGAGCCCGGTACCGACGACCCGGCCGCCGTCGTCTTCCTCGGCGATCCGGACCGGCCGGCGGATGTGGACGAGAGCCGGCTGCGGCAGCTGTACGGCCTCACCGGCGCGGAAGCGCGGGTTGCCGCCCTGCTCGCCCGCGGCTACCGGCTCGACGAAATCGCCGAGATGCTCGGCGTCGCCTACGAGACCACCCGCAAGCACCTCAAACAGATCTTCGGCAAGACCAACACCGCCCGCCAGGCCGAGCTGGTGCGGATGGTGATGACCGGCCCCGGCGGCTTGCGGATTTGAGGGCCCGCCGCGGCCGGCATCCGGCCGAAATGAGGCCACCTCTGGTGCAGTCAGGGTCGAGTGGCGCCGGCGATCCGGCCGCTTGCCATCGGGCGGGGGTTTCGCTACGCCCTCGGGCATGAGCACGCCCTGCCTGCGCTTCGGTATCCCCAAGGGAAGCCTGGAAGAGGCCACCGTTGACCTGTTCGCGCAGGCCGGCTGGACGATCACCGCCCGGGCGCGCAACTATTTCCCCGCCATTGACGATCCGGAAATCGATTGCGCTCTGGTCCGCTCCCAGGAAATGGGCCCCTACGTGGCCGGCGGCACCCTTGATGCCGGCCTCGCCGGCCTCGACTGGATCCTGGAGACCGGGGCCGATGTGGAGGTGGTCGCCGACCTGGTCTATTCCCGGACCACCAACCGGCCGGCGCGCTGGGTCCTGGTCGTCGATCGCGACTCCCCCGTGCAGACCATCCACGATCTCGAGGGCCGGACCATCGCCACTGAGCTGGTGGGCTACACCCGGCGGTATCTGGCCGAACGGGGGGTGACTGCGAACGTCGAGTTCTCATGGGGCGCCACCGAGGCCAAGGTGGTTGAGGGTCTCGCCGACGCCGCCGTCGAGCTGACCGAGACCGGCAGCACCATCCGCGCCCATGGTCTCAGGATCGTCTGCGACCTGCTCCACACCCACACCGTGCTGGTCGCCAGCCGGACGGCGCTGGCCGACCCCTGGAAGCGGACCAAGATCGACCAGATCACCCTGCTGCTGACCGCGGCGCTGAGCGCCCGCGACAAGGTTCTCCTCAAAATGAACGTCCCGTCCGACCAGGTGGCAAGGATCAGCGCCGCGCTGCCGAGCCTGCACGCGCCCACCGTCGCCCAGCTGAGCGATCCGGCGTGGCTGGCCCTGGAGACCGTGGTCGACCGGGCGGAGGTGCGCGCGCTGATCCCCCGTCTCAGGGCCGCCGGTGCAAAGGACATTCTCGAACTGGCGATCGCCAAAGCCTGCTAAGCAGCGCCTGCCGTCGGCGGCGGCGGCGCGTCAACGACGGCGAGGAAACGGACATGGTCAAGGTCTTCGCGATCGACGGCGTCATCCCGGTGGTCCATCCCACCGCGTTTGTCCATCCCCGGGCGATCCTGGTCGGCGACGTCCATATCGGACCCGGCTGCTACATCGCTCCCGGCGCCTCGCTGCGCGGCGATCTCGGCCGGATCGTCATCGGCGAGGGCGCCAATATCCAGGACCATTGCCTACTCCACTGCTTCCCCAGGGCCGACTGCGTGGTCGGACCCTGGGGTCACATCGGCCACGGTGCCGTCCTTCATGGCGCCCATGTCGGCGAACATGCCCTGATCGGCATGAACGCGGTGCTGATGGACGGCTCGGTGGTCGGCGCGGCGGCGTTTGTGGCGGCGATGTCGTTCCTGCCGGCGGGGGCTGAGGTGCCACCCGCCCAGCTCGCCGCCGGCGTTCCCGCAAAGGTGCGGCGGCCGCTCAGCGCCGACGAGCTGGCCTGGAAACGCCGCGGGACCGAGGAGTACCAGCGGATCGCCCGGCGCAGCCTTGCCACCATGATCGAAGTGGAGGCCCTGCCCGAGGCCGAGCCCGGCCGGCCCGAGCTGCCGGTCGAGGCGCATGTACCGCTACACGTGGCGCGGCAGCGCGGCGAGGCATAACCCTTCAATACACCCGGGCCGCAATCAGAGCCGGGTCGCGCGGCGGGCCTCGGGCTTCACCTCCGCGACCGCCCGCTGACGCCGGTCGCCAGGCAGCGGGGCCTGCGGCTGGCGATCCCGCATCCAGGCGATGAACTCAGCCGCCGGCAGCGGTGGACTGAACAGGTAGCCCTGGACCATCTCGCACTGGCGGTCGCGAAGCCAGCGGAGCTGGGCGACATCGTCGATCCCTTCGGCGACCACCCCGAGGCGGAGGCGATGGGCAAGCGCCAGGATCGCATCGACGATCGCCTGGTCACCCTCGTGGATGTGGAGGTTGCGGATGAAGCTCTGATCGATCTTGACGGTCTCGAACGGCAGCTGGCGCAGATAGGCGAGCGAGGCGTAGCCGGTGCCGAAGTCGTCCAGCGACAGCGTCACGCCCATGGTCCGCAGCCGGTCGAGGGTTGTCTTGGCTTCGCTGACATCGGCAAGTACGGCGCTCTCGGTGATCTCGATGACGAGGCGGGTCGGCGGCAGTCCGGCCGCAGACAGGGCCTGGAACACCGAGCCCAGCACCCGGCCGCGCTGGAGCTGGCGTCCGGAGATGTTGACGGCGACGCTGAGCGCGCCGAGCCCCAGTTCCTCCCAGCGCCGGGCCTCGGCGCAGGCGGCCCCGAGCACCCATTCGCCGATCGACTCGATCAGGCCCTGGTCCTCGGCAATGCGCACGAAGTCACCGGGGGCGATCTGGCCATAGCGGGGGTGATGCCAGCGGATCAGCGCTTCGGCGCCGGCGACCCGGGCGTCGGCGAGGGAGATCACCGGCTGGAAATGGATCTCGAACTGATCGCGGGCCAGCGCCTGACGCAGGTCCTGCCCGAGGCGGACCTGGGTCTCGGCGCGGGCATGCATCTCCGGCTGGAAAAACCGCCAGGTGTTGCCGCCGCACTCCTTGGCGCCGCTGAGCGCCACATCGGCATTTTTGAGCAGCGCAACCGCATCGCCGCCGTCCTGGGGAAAACAGGCAATCCCGAAGCTGGCGTGGATCGTCACCTCCGTCCCGCCGATGGTCATCGGCCGGGCAATCAGCGCGAGAATTTCCGGCACCACATCGAAGGTGCGTCGCCCCGACTCCTGGGTCAGAAAGGCCGCGAACTCATCACCGGCAATCCGGGCGACGAGGGTGGCCGGCCCCGCCCAGTCGGCCAGCCGCTGGCCGATCACCCGCAGCACCGCATCGCCGGCGTGCGGACCGAGGCTGTCGTTGATCCGCTTGAAATGGTCGATGTCGAGGATGATCAGCGCGCCGCTCGCGCCGTCGCGTTCCATCGTCCCGAGAATTTGCGGCAGCAGCTCGAAAAACCGCGACCGGTTGGGCAGGTCGGTGAGGGCGTCGTGGCGGCTGCTGCGGTGCAGCCGGGCCTCGATCGCCCGCCGCTCACTCACGTCCTCGCCGACGACGAGCATATGGCTGACGCTGCCGTCGGCCTTGCGAAGGGTGGAGACCTGATGCTCGACGGTGATTGCAGCATCGCCCGATCGGCGCAGCCGGACCTCGCCGCGCCAGGCTTCGTTGTGCAGGATGGCGGCAGAAAAGGCGCTGAACCCCGGGCCTTCCCCGTTAAGGGCCGCCGGCGTGCGGCCGATCAGGTCGCCGGGAGCGAGGCCGGTGATCGCCGTGAACTGGGGGTTGACGTATTCGATCGTCCCGGCCGCGTCGGTGATCATCACCAGCGCCGGGCTCTGCTCAACCGCTTCAGAAAGGGTCTGGATCGTCTCGTCGGCATGGTGGCGTTCGGTGATATCGCGCACCACGACCAGAACGCAGCGCTCCCCGGCCTGGACGAGGACGTGCGCCGACACCGCACCGATGCGCTCGCGGCCATCGGCCGTACGGAACCGCAGCTCCCGGTCGGCGAGACTGCCGGCACGCAGGATCTCGCGGACCAGCGTCCGCCGGACACCAGGCTCGGCGACCACGCCGGCGCGACCGAGGGGCTTTCCCACCACGTGATCGCAGCTGCGACCGGTTGCGGACTCAAAGGCGGCATTGACCGCCAGCACCGCCCCGTCGCGCAGCCGCACGATCAAAATCGGGTCCGGACTGGTGGCGAAGGCGGTGGCCGCGAGGGCGCTGGACTCATCGTGGCGGCGCTGGCAGTCAGAACCGTGAATGGCGTTGCCAATCAGACCGGCCGTGGCTGTCAGCGCTTCCACGTCCGAGCCGGTCCAGCCCGGCTGGTCGGGGGCGCGGTGGACGACCAGCGACCCCCACAGCGCCTTGCCGGCGAACACGGGCATTACGATCCGGCGGTTGGACGCGTCGATTTCCGTTTCAGACAGGCCGCGCCGGTGGGTTTCGGTGGCCGCGAGCAGCGAAGCCTTGGGCGGATTACCCCAGCGGGCGATCATTGACCCGGACGAGGACTCCGCACCGCGCTCCCCTTCACCGAACGCGAGCAGCGCCGCGCCGTCTGCCGCCGCGGCCCGGGCGATCAACCCCAGGATTTCCGGCAACTCGAGCTCCCAGGCGGAGCTGGCGAGCAGCCGCTGGGCGGCCACGGCGACAGCGTGCATGATCTGATTATGGCGACGCAGTGCCGCCTCGGCTGCTCGCTCGCCGGTCACGTCGCGGGCGGTGCCGCGGTAGCCGAGAAAGCGGCCGGTGCTGCCGTCGAAGACGGTCACCCCGCTGATGAGGAAATCCCGGCGTTGCCCGTCGGCGTCGCGACCGAGCACCGCCACGTCCCGGAAATTGCGCCGTTCGGCGAAGTGATTTGACAGCAGCGCGGCGCCGGGATCGTCCGCTTCAAACAGTTCAGCGAGCGCCAGCCCGCAAACCTCGACGGGCAGCCGCCCGACCGCCTGGAAAATGCGCTCGGTCACGATGGTCAGCCGAAAAGCGTCGTCGGTCTCCCAGATCCAGTCGGAAACCAGGCGGCCGATATCATCGAGGCGACGCTGCAGGTCAGTAACGCCGCCCGCCGGTACGCTGTAAATCCGGCGGGGATTCCCATAGGGTGGCGCCGGCCCGGCCGCGAGCATTTCTGCAACCGTCGCGGCGCTGTCGGCCGAACTATCCATCCTCTGCCCCTGCCCCTGCCCCTGCCCCGGTCAGGCTTTCGATAGCGGCGACGTATTCGGGGTCGAGCCGCCAGCGGCTGATCACCCGCTGCGCTTCTCCGGGCTTGATCCGGTTGAACAGCGCCATCAGTGTGTGCCGGCCCGCCCGCGATGGTTCGCTGCGCTTGCTGAGCCCGGCCGTGGTCAGCTGGTGAATGGTCGCAAAGGTGTCCCGGTCGATGCCGATCGCGCGGCAGACGATCGCCAGCGTCTCGCCGTTGCCATCGAACAGGATGCGGCGCATTTCGCGATCGCGCAGCCCGGCGGCGCGGGCAAACATCGAGACGAAGAGATTGATCTCGCCGACCGCAAGGGCGCGCACCAGGGTCTCGACGTCCAGCAGATCCCCCTCGTCCAGGCCCTCGGCGAGCCGGTCGGCGGCGGACGGTTCAGTCACCTGGCAAGGTGGCACCACGGCTTCGGCCGCGGCGGCGGCAAGCAGGGCATCCACCTCCACTTCATCCAGTGCAAACTGACTGATGATTTCCTGGCGCAACGCGGCCGAGACCCAGAGAAACAGGCGCTTGGCGAGGTGGGCGCCAAGCTCCCGGCGCTGCAGCAGCGGCTCCTGAAAGCTGTCCACCCGGCGGGATTCCTCCACCAGGTAGGCAAGCGTGCTTTCGGCGACCTCGGCGTTCTGGTTGCGCAGCAGGGTTTCGATGACGTTCTCGTTGCCGGTCGCGGCCAGGGCGGCGCTGACCTCGGCGCTGACCGAGAAGCGCATGGCGATCGCCATCTGGTGTTCGACGGTGCGGTGCTGGATGATCTCGATCAGATCGGGATCACGCAGCACCGGGCTGCCGTTGAGGAGCGGAAACGCCACCTCGATGGTGTCGTTCGCCATCATCCGGATCAGGTCGCTCGGCGCATCCGTCATGTCGGCAAGGCGCTCAGCCACGCGCCTGCGGACGCTCACCTCGACGTCGTGGACGATCTTGCGGAGGATGTCGAACATCAGCACCCGCTCGCGATCGCTCATTGACCGGCTGTCCGGTGAGAACAGCTCCGTCATGGTTTTCGCGAGGCTCGAGCGGCTTTCCTGGGTCCGGCGACGGGCCAGCTCGATGAGCTTGTTGGCGGAGGGGTTCGACATCGGCGCTTCAGTCTCCTGACCCGGACACCGACCGCGCGGGCAAGGCGACCCCTGCGGCACGGCCGTCGTCTGGCGCGAATCTCAACCGCAAAACCTTGAAGCCCTCTTAACGCGCTTTCCGAGGCCTCACTTGTGCACCGCCCGCTGCCCGGCCGGCCGATGCGGGTTCCCTGTTCGTTGCCCCCGGCTCCAGACAAGTCCCTTCAATCTCTGGAAAATTTTGCGACTAAGAGTTGCAAATCCGCCAAGATTGCCCACAATACCCGGAATCGGGTGCGCAGCAGGTGGGCGCGGCGCCCTGTACCAGCCTGACCGTTCGACGGGATTGCCTGAATGTCCAAGACGTTCGAGACCATCGCCGGATCGTCCGCAACCGCCGTCGTTGAGGCGCCGCAGGACGGTTTCGTGCGCCTGCCGGGTGATTTCAGCCTGGCCGACGCTGGTTATGCGCGATCGGGCCCCGACCTGGTGGTTTCGGCCGCCGACGGCACGCAGCTTGTTATTCGCGGCTTTTTCGCTGTGGACCCGCCCCCTTCGCTGGTCGACGCGAGCGGCATGCACGTCGCGGGCGACCTCGCCGCGCGTCTCGCCGCGTCCGGCACGCCGCTCCAGCTTGCCCAGACGGGCGCAGGGCCGGTGCAGCAGGCGATTGGCCAGGTGGAGGCGGCGGAAGGCGAGGCCACGGCGACCCGGGTTGACGGTACCGTCGTTCCGCTCCGGGTCGGTGATCCCATCTTTCAGGGCGATATCGTCCGCACCGGCCCGGACGGCGCCATCAACCTGATCTTCGCCGACGACACAGAAACCACGATTGGCGGTGACAGCGAACTGGTACTGGACGAACTCATCTACGATCCGGGCACCGAGACCGGCGCGCTCAGCTTTTCCGCGGTGAACGGGGTGTTCGTGTTCGTCAGCGGAGCGATCGCCAAGACCGATCCCGACGCCATGGTCATCAACACGCCGGCGGCGAGCATCGGTGTGCGTGGCACCCGCTTCCTGCTGCGGGTGGGCGGTGACGGCGACGACGCACCCGGCCCGGTCTGGCTCCGGCTGACCGCGGAGCCTGATCCGGTGACCGGCGAACTGACGGTGGTCGGCGAGCTGGTGGTCACCAATGATGCCGGCGCGAGGACCGTGAACACAATCGACAACACCCTGTTCATCGCCTCGTTCACCGCCGGCGCGGAAACGCTCCCCCCGGATGCCATCTTCGGCGGTGCCGGTGACAGCTTTGAGCGACTGAACGAATTCATGGAAACCCTCGGCCTGGCGCCCGCGGGCGGGCCCGATGGCGGTACCGACGCGGCCGGCGGGGCCAGCCCGTTCTCGGACCTGTTCGTCACCATCGCAGCGCCGCTCGAGGTTGCCCCGCCAGCGCCCGCGCCCCTCCAGCCCGTGAATGATTTCAACCCGGCCGCGACCGCGGGCGCGGATGGTGGCGGCGGAGGCGGATCGGCTCCACGCAATCCGGTGGTCCCGGCGCCCCCTCCGGACCCCGAAGACGCAGGCGGTGGCGACACCACCGAGGCAGTGGACGCCGGCGATCCGCCGCGCGCCGGCGATGATGTCGCCGCCACCGCCGAGGACACCGCGGTG
>CAYVUM010000125.1:0-9287 GCA_964454795.1 uncultured Rhodospirillaceae bacterium | reverse complement strand
CGGCCGTCCTTCGGGCCCCAGGGGTTCTTCACCGGCCCGAACCAGCTGGTCATGTTGGACGAGCCCATGGCGAACTCATCCAGATTGGTTTTGCCGAGCATCACCGCCCCGGCCTGGCGCAGTCTGGCGGTGACCGTCGATTCGTAGGGCGGGGTGAAGTCGTCGAGGATGTGCGAGGCGGCGGTGGTGCGAACCCCTTCCGTGCAGAAAAGATCTTTGATCGCCAGCGGAATGCCGTCGAGAAGTCCGAGGCCGTCGCCCCGGGCGCGCCGAGCATCGGAGGCGGCGGCCCGTTCGAGCGCCAGTTCCGGGGTCTCGGTGATGAAGGCATTGAGCCCGCGCGCGGCTGCCATGGCGTCGAGGTGGGCGCGGGCCAGCTCGACGGCCGAGACCGTCCGGGCGTCCAGGGCTTCCAGTGCGGCGGCGAGACCGAGGTCAGTGAGCCCGGTCATTCCACCACCTTGGGCACCGCGTAGAAGCCGTCGACCCGGTCCGGCGCGTTGCTGAGGACCTGCTCAAGCACCCCGCCATCGGTGACCGCATCGATCCGCCGCGGCAGGGTCATGGCGGCCACACTGGTCATCGGCGCCACATCGCTGGTGTCCACCTCCGCCAGCTGCTCGACCCAGTGGAGGATGTGCGAGAGCTCGCCGGCCAGCGCATCGAGCTGGTCGTCGGCGATGCGGATGCGGGCGAGAGTCGCGATCGAACGCACGGTGTCGCGGTCCAACGCCATGGCAACGCCTCCGGTCGGTGGGGAGCACGGGGAAACGGACGGATCGGGCTTGTAGCATCCCGGCACCTGCCCGCGCAACCACACCGCACGGAGGTGGCGGCGGCCGGGCCGGGGCGTTTCTTGACCCGGTGCGGTGGGGCGGGTCCAAAGCGCCGCGTGACCCGCCGGAGGCGCCGGAGGCGCCAACCGCATGCAGCGGGTTGCGCTTCGCTTCGAATCCGCCCGACAGGGTTACCCGGGCTACGCGGGCTACGCGGGCTGCTCGCAGTGCGGGCAACCCGTCTGCGGTTTCGAACCCATCGAAACGGGGCATGTCCGAAATTTTGACACCGTCACGGTCCGCCCTGTCATCCGCTAATTCATTGAATATAAGACAATAATCTTGACATGCCCCTGCCAACTCCGGCCGGTTGATCGGGATATTGTGTCAGTTTTTCTTACACCTTCGGCTCTTGGGATGAGTCCCCGGTTGCGACCTTCTTGTCGCAAGCCCCTGGAAACACTCTCAAAATTTGCAGTGGCATGAAGCCTGCACAAAGGTGAGCGAGTGCATCCGGCCGACAGCACGGCTCGGAAGCAGATGTGAACACCGAACCCTCAACTCTCAGGCAAGCGGGACCCCTGCCATGACCCAAACCCTCGTTCGCACGACCGCCGCCGTGTCGGCCCTGGTCGTTTCCCTCGCCATCGCCGCGCCGTCTCACGCCGCCGTGGTGCGTGTTTCCGAAACCGACTTCGTCGCCGGCTCCGGGCTGATCACCTTCAGCGAATTCGCCGTCGGCACCACCAACCCGACCTACACCCCAGGCGATTAGGCGGGGTTGCCGGCGATCCCACCGTCACCTTTGACGGCTTTTTCGTCGGCCAGTCGCTGAGCGCCACCCCCGGCGTCGACTGCCCCGGCGCCGCCGCGACCGCCTGCGTCGTCGGCGCCCCGACCGGCCCGCTGACCCTGGACGTGACCGCCCCCGACACCTTCATCAACCCCGACGGTGCCAACCCGACCTCGCCCGTGCTGTCCGGCACCCCGCTTTTCAATGGGCCGATCGCGATCCTGTTCGACATCGACCAGGCCGGCGTTGGCTTCGACGGCGGATTCTTCGATGCCGCCGGCAGCACCGGCATCACCGCCTTCGCCCGTGACGGCAGCCTGCTCGGCACCGTCGTCAACCTCGGCACCGGCATCGAGTTCCTCGGCCTCGTCACCGATGACGGCTCGGCCGCCATCGCCGGCGTGTTCCTCGACCTGGTCGGTTCCGAGCCGGCTGGTTTTGCCATCGACAACCTGCGCTTCGGCGAGCGCGGCGAGGTCATCGTTCCGAACCCGGCGCCGGCGAGCCTGGCCCTCTTCGCCGTCGGCCTGATCGCCGCCTCGGCCGCGTTCCGCCGCCGCGGCTGAGCCACCCGGCCCCGGTTTCCAGTGTTGCGTCGGCGGAGCGGCTTCAACCCGTTCCGCCGATGCCTTTTTTGCAACCAGGGTCCGGCGAGGCACCGGACCAGCCGCCACCGTCCGCTTCGCTGCCTGCGGGCTAGGGGTTGCTGCGTCAGCGTTCGCGTCCGAAACTCATGAGCGCACCCACCTCCGGAGGCCAGCCGTGGCGGTCGTCGATCTCACCCTCCTGAAAACGGCGATGGCCCCGGGAGAGCGGCTGCTCGGCCTCGACGTGGGCAGCCGGACCGTCGGCCTCGCCCTTTCCGACACGACGCTGACCATCGCCAGCCCGCTCACCACCATCCGGCGCACGAAGTTCACCGCCGATGCCGGCGAGCTCCGCCGCCTGATCGGGCTTCACGGGGTCGGCGGCCTCATCGTCGGCCTGCCGGTGAGCATGGACGGCCGCGAGGGCCCGCAGTGCCAGTCGGTGCGCCAGTTCGCAGCCAACCTGCTCGGGGTGATCGACCGGCCGCTGGCGTTCTGGGACGAGCGGCTGTCGACCCGGGTGGTCGAGCGGATGCTGATCGAGGAGGCGGACATGAGCCGCCGCCGCCGCCGCGACGTGGTCGACAAGCTCGCCGCCGCCTACATCCTGCAAAGCGCCCTGGATGTTCTGGACCGCCGCTGAGCGCGCCGCGGCCGCTTGCGCGTCGGCCGTGGCCCCTCGTATGATCCGGGCATCATGGCCGACGGCGACACTCCGGTCTCCTACACCCACCGCCACCTGCTCGGGATCCAGGGCCTGTCGCCGCTGGAGATTCAGGCGCTGCTGGACCGGTCCGAAGCCTACGTCGAGCAGAACCGCCAGGCCGACAAGAAAAAGAGCCTGCTGCGCGGTCGCACCATCATCAATTTGTTCTTCGAGGCTTCGACCCGCACCCGCACCTCGTTCGAGCTGGCCGGCAAACGCCTCGGCGGCGATGTGATCAACATGTCGGTGTCGACGAGCGCGGTGCGGAAAGGTGAGACCGTGCTCGACACGGCGATGACCCTGAACGCCATGCACCCCGATGTTCTGGTCGTCCGCCACCCCGAATCCGGGGCGGTCAAGCTGCTCGCCCAGAAGGTCAACTGCGCGGTGATCAACGCCGGCGACGGCCGCCACGAGCACCCGACCCAGGCGCTGCTCGACGCCCTGACGATCCGCCGCCGGCTCGGCCGGCTGGAAGGGCTGGAGGTGGCGATCTGCGGCGATATCCTCCACTCCCGGGTGGCCCGCTCGAATATCTATCTGCTGACCACCATGGGGGCGCGGGTCCGGCTGGTGGCACCGGCGACCCTGCTGCCCGACGGGGCAGAGCGGCTCGGGGTCACCGTGTATTGCGACATGGTCAAGGGTCTGACCGGCTGCGACATCGTGATGATGCTGCGGCTGCAGTCGGAGCGGATGAACGGCAATTTCTTTCCCTCGATCCGCGAGTACTTCCACTTCTTCGGGCTCGACTACGCCAAGCTTCGCGGCGCCAATCCGGAAGCGCTGATCATGCATCCCGGGCCGATGAACCGCGGGGTGGAGATCGATTCACTGGTCGCCGACGACGTGGGTCGCAGCCTGATCCATGAGCAGGTGGAAATGGGGGTCGCGGTGCGGATGGCCTGTCTCGAAATTCTCTCCGCCAATCTGCCCCATCCGGCGCCCCGCAATCTGTGAAGCAGCGCGCCGGCGATGGCTCAGGGGACCTTTCACATCGATCGTCGCGCCGGCCGGGTCGCCTTCGTCAACGCCCGGCTCCTCGATCCGGCAACGGGTCTCGATGCGGCGGGCGGCGTCCTCACCGATGGCGAGGCGATTGCGGCGCTTGGCGATGGCGTCACCGCGGCCGCGGTGCCAGACGATGCGGTCATCGTCGATTGCGGCGGCCATTGCTTGTGTCCCGGACTGGTCGATATCCGCGCGCAGCTGCGCGAGCCCGGCGATGAGCACAAGGGCACCCTCGAATCCTCCGGCCAGGCCGCCACCGCCGGCGGCATCACCTCCCTGGTCTGTTTGCCCAATACCAAGCCGGTTCTCGACGACATGTCGGTGGTCGAGTTCGTGGCGCGCCGCGCCCGGCTCCTCGGGCTGACCAAGGTTTATCCGTACGGCGCGGTGACCAAGGGCCTCCACGGCGAATCGCTCGCCGAGATCGGGATGCTTGCCGAGGCCGGGGCAGTCGCTTTCACCGATGGCGAACGCGCCATCGCCAGCGCCCAGACCCTGCGCCAGGCCCTGAACTATGCCCGCACCTTCAACCTGCTGATCGTCGAGCATCCGGAGGAGCCAAGCCTCGCCGACGGCGGCGACATGAATGCCGGGGAGCTGGCGACCCGCCTCGGCCTGACCGGCATTCCCGCTGCTGCGGAGGTGATTCTGGTCGAACGGGACCTGCGCCTCGTCGAGATGACCGGCGGGCGGCTCCACTTCGGCCATGTTTCGACTGCCGCCAGCATCGAGGCGATTCGCCGTGCCAGGGCGCGCGGACTGGCGGTGACCTGCGATACCGCTCCGCCCTACTTCGCCCTCAACGAGACGGCGGTGGGCGATTACCGCACCTTTGCCAAGCTGTCGCCGCCGCTTCGCCGCGAGGACGACCGCCTCGCCGTGGTCGAGGGTCTCTGCGACGGCACGATCGACGCCATCGCCTCCGACCATGCCCCGCAGGATGAGGACGAAAAGCGGCTGCCGTTTGCCCAGGCAGCCTTCGGAGGGGTCGGCCTCGAGACCCTGCTGCCGATCTCGCTGGAACTGGTCCACAACGGCTACCTTGGCCTGCTCGACGTGTTGCGGCTGCTCACCTGCCGGCCGGCCGATCTGCTGGGCCTGCGGGCCGGGCGGCTGGCCGTCGGAGCCTCCGCCGACCTGACCCTGTTCGATCCGACCCGCGCCTGGCAGGTCCGGGAGACGGAACTGCACAGCAAGTCCAAGAACACGCCGTTCGATTACCGGCCGGTGGAGGGCCGGGTGCTGCTCACCGTCATCGACGGCCGCCGGGTGTTCGCCCTCGACGGCGCCGGTCCACTGGTCGGAGACCGGCCGCCCGGGTCATGGCCGCCCGGGTCATGGCCGCCCGGGTCATGGCCGCCCGGGTCATGGCCGCCCGGGTCATGAACGAGATCGCGCCTTTTCTCGACCGTTCCCTGCAGATTGCCGCTCTGGTCGGCTACCTGCTCGGCTCGATTCCCTGGGGCCTGATCCTCACCCGGCTCGCCGGCAAGGGCGATATCCGCAAGATCGGCTCGGGCAATATCGGCACCACCAACGTCCTGCGCACCGGCAGCAAGGGCCTGGCGGCCGCAACCCTGCTCCTCGATGGCGGCAAGGGCGCCGCTGCCGTCCTGCTGATCGGCCATTTTTACGCCTCGGACCCGGCGTTGATCGCCGGGCTCGCTGCCGTCTTCGGCCATAATTTTCCGGTCTGGCTGCGGTTCCAGGGCGGCAAAGGGGTGGCGACCTCGCTGGGGGTGCTGATCGCTCTGGCCTGGCCGGTCGGGCTGATCGCCTGCGCCGTGTGGCTGCTGACTGCCGCGGCGTTCCGGTATTCATCACTCGCCGCCCTGGTGGCGCTGACGAGTTCGCCCGTCGTTATGGCGCTCCTCGCCGATGTTCCCCGTACCGTCGGCGCAGTCCTGCTCGCCATTCTGGCGCTGGTCCGCCATCACGCCAACATCCGCCGCCTGCTCAAGGGCGAGGAGTCGAAGATCGGCTCGGGCCGCGCTTCGCAGCCGGAGGACTGAGCCCGCCGCAGCGCCGGATGCCGGAGCCCTGATCCACCCGGCGGCGGCGTGGTTGCGATCTCAGTCGGTGCCCGGGAAAAAGCTCCAGTATAAACGGGGATCGTGCGGATCGGTTGCCGCCTCGGCGGCGATCGCACGCGATGCGTCGGCGTAGGCTTCCGGCCATGCCGTCGCAGCGGCCTCCGGAACCCGGCCGGCAAACAGGTGTTCCGGTTGGTTGTTCGGCTCAATCTCGCTCATCTGACGTCCTCCTGGATGACTTGCTGCGGGCGTTGCCGTCGGCGCGGCCCGGGTGGATCGTCGGCGGTTCGCACCGGCACCGGGAGCCTTTCTGCGAATGCGAACGATCCGTTCTCGCATCTTGGTAATCTTTTGCGATCCGTTCTGTCAAGGGCTATTTTGTGTAACTTTATTTTAACCCTGCCCTGGCGAGGGCGTTGGCAAGGGCCGGCGGCCCGACCCCGGTTGCCGCCCGCGCCAGTCCTGATTGCGATCCCGAGCTCACGCTGGCGGATAGCGGCGGGCGACCCTATGGTCATGATCGACGTCAGTCTCGTGGCGCGAGCCCCATGACCCCTGCGATCGTCGCCCTTCCTGCCCGGTTGGCCCGCCCGTCTCCCTCCGGCGGCGGCGACGGCGGCGATCGCCAGACCACCCGGACCAGAGGGCCGGAGACGAGCGGCGGTCACGGCCGTGGCTGAGCGGTTCGCAGCCCCGGGGCCGGCGGCCCCATTCCCGGAGGCAGAACGGCTCGATCGTCTGCGCCTATGTCGGAGTGAGGGGGTCGGGCCGGTCACCTACCGCCGCCTGCTTGAGCGATTCCCGAGCGCTGCCGAGGCCCTTGCGGGCCTGCCTGAGCTGGCGCGACGGGGCGGCCGCGCGCAGCCGCCGGCGATTGCCACGGCGGAGGCGGCCGCCGCCGAGTTGGCCGCCGCCCGGGTGGCCGGTATTCGCCTGATCCTGCTGGGCGAACCAGACTATCCGCCGCTGCTCGCCAGCATCGCCGATCCGCCGCCGGTTCTGGCGGTGCGCGGCGATCCGGCGATTCTGACGCGTCCGGCGATCGGCCTGGTCGGGACCCGCAACGCTTCGGCCAACGGCCGCCGGATGGCAGAAACCCTGGCGGCAGAGCTGGGTGCGGCCGGGTTTGTCATTGCGTCAGGACTGGCCCGCGGAATCGATACTGCTGCCCACCGCGGCGCTTTGGTTTCAGGCACGGTGGCGGTCCTCGCCGGGGGCGCCGACGTGGTTTATCCGGAAGAGAACCGGTCCCTTTACGAAGCGATCGCCGGAACGGGGGCGATCATCGCCGAGTCCCCCCTCGGGGTGCACCCCCAGGCCCGTCACTTTCCACGCCGCAACCGCCTGATCTCCGGCCTTTCCCAGGGCGTGATCGTGGTCGAGGCGGCCCTGCGCTCCGGCGCACTGATCACCGCCCGGACGGCCCTCGAACAGGGCCGCGAAGTGATGGCGGTGCCCGGCTCGCCGCTCGACCCGCGGGCCCGGGGTCCCAACGATCTGATCCGTCAGGGTGCCGCGCTGGTGGAGGGGATCGACGATGTGGTTGCCGCTCTGAACAGCGTCGGTGCGGGCCGGGCACGGACGATGACTCCCGGGGACGTGGCTGCCCTGGCCGAGGCGCTGAATGACGAAGAAGCGATGGCAGCCGATCCGGCCGCAGCCGGGCCCGATGATCTGGAAGCGGCACGGCGTTCAGTGGAGGCGGCGTTGTCGGCGGCGCCGGCCACGGTTGACGAAATCGTTCGTAGCTGCCAATTGTCGCCAGCGGTCGTGACGTCCGTGCTCCTCGAATGGGAACTGGCGGGCCGCGTCGAGCGGCAGCCTGGCAATCGGGTCGCGCTGATTGCCAGCGCCTGATCCCCCCTCTTGGTGGGTGTAAGCCAGATGCACGTCGTCGTCGTCGAGTCGCCGGCGAAGGCCAAGACCATCAACAGGTACCTGGGCGACGACTTCCGGGTCATCGCCAGCTATGGCCATGTCCGCGACCTGCCCCCCCGGGACGGCTCCGTCCGCCCGGATGAAGACTTCAGCATGGACTGGGAAGTGGAGGGGCGGGCGCGCAAACACATCGACGCGATCGCCAAGGCTCTGCGCGGCGCCGACCGGCTTTACCTTGCCACTGACCCGGACCGCGAGGGCGAAGCGATCTCCTGGCACGTCTGCCGGGTGCTCGAGGAGCAGAACGCCCTGAAAGGCCTGGAGGTCAAGCGGGTGGTCTTCAACGAGATCACCAAGGACGCGATCCAGCAGGCCTTCGCCCGGCCGCGAACGCTCGATCAGGAGATGGTCGACGCCTATCTCGCCCGGCGCGCCCTCGATTATCTGGTCGGCTTCACACTCTCGCCGGTACTGTGGCGCAAGCTGCCCGGCAGCCGCTCGGCCGGCCGCGTGCAGTCGGTGGCCCTGCGGCTGATCTGCGAGCGCGAGACTGAGATCGAGACCTTCCGGTCCCGGGAGTACTGGACCGTCGAAGGCCGGTTCACCACCCCGCGCGGCGATGCGTTCAACGCCACTCTGACCCATCTGGCCGGCCGCAAGCTCGACAAGTTCGATCTGGGAGACGAGGCGGCGGCAAAGGCGGCAGTCGCCGCCGTGGAGGCGGAGGCCTTCACCGTCGCCGGCGTTGAACGCAAGCAGGTGCGCCGCAATCCCGCGCCGCCGTTCATTACGTCGACGCTGCAGCAGGAGGCCTCGCGCAAGCTCGGCTTCAGTGCCTCGCGCACCATGCAGATCGCCCAGCGGCTTTACGAGGGCGTGACCATTGACGGCGAGACGGTGGGACTGATCACCTACATGCGGACCGACGGGGTCAATATGGCCGGCGATGCGGTCACCGCCTGCCGGCAGCTGATCGGCGGAACCTGGGGCGAGGCCTATCTCCCGGACAAGCCCCGCGTCTACCGCAGCCGGGCGAAGAACGCCCAGGAGGCCCACGAGGCGATCCGCCCCACCGACGTTGCCCGCCGGCCCGAGGCCATCGCCGGCGACCTGGATCCGGACCAGCGCAAGCTCTACACCCTGATTTGGCGGCGGACCGTGGCAAGCCAGATGGCCTCGGCGGTGCTCGATCAGGTGGCCGCCGACATCGCGGCCGGCGACGGCCGGATCATCCTGCGGGCGACGGGCTCGACGATCGCGTTCCCCGGCTTCCTCAAGGTCTACCGGGAGGGCACCGACGACCCGGAGAGCGAGGCTCCCAAAGCGCGCACGGCCACCGATGGCCGGCAGGATGAGGACCGGATGCTCCCCGAGCTCCACGAGCGCGAGGCGGTCGGGCTGGACACGGTCAGCCCGGACCAGCACTTCCCCCCGCCCCCCCCCCCCAAACCCCCAGCCAGCCAGGGCAAAGAGCAAGAAGAACAGGGGAACGGGCGCCCGAAC
>CAYVUM010000124.1:0-9459 GCA_964454795.1 uncultured Rhodospirillaceae bacterium | reverse complement strand
CGGTGTGCCGCTGTTCCAGGAGCAGGCGATGAAGATCGCCATCGTCGGCGCCGGCTTCACCCCCTCCCAGGCGGACGGCCTGCGCCGGGCGATGGCCACGTTCAAGCGCTCGGGCACCATCGGCCACTACCGGGAGACCTTCATCACCGGGATGCGGGCCCGCGGCTACGACCACGACTTCGCCGAGCGCTGCTTTAAGCAGATCGAGGGCTTCGCCGATTACGGTTTCCCGGAATCCCACTCGGCCAGCTTCGCGCTGCTCGTCTACGTCTCTGCATGGCTGAAGTGCCATTACCCGGCGGCGTTCACCTGCGCCCTGCTCAACAGCCAGCCGATGGGATTTTACGCGCCGGCGCAACTGATCGGCGATGCCCGTCGCCACAACGTCGCCGTCCACCCTGTGGACGTCAACCACAGCCGGTGGAACTGCTCCCTGGAGACCGACCCGGCTTCGGTCGGGGGGATGGCGATCCGGCTCGGCTTGCGGCAGGTCAAAGGCTTCTCCGAAGCCGACGCCGAGCGGCTGACGAAGGCGCGCAGCACCGCCCCGTTCCGCCATGTGGAGGACCTCCGGCGGCGGACCGGCCTTGCCGCTCCCGCCCTGGAGACCCTCGCCGGCGCCGATGCCTTCGGCTCGCTCGGCCTGTCCCGGCGGCAGGCACTGTGGGCGGTGCAGGCGGAAAGCCCGGCGACCCTCGCATTGTTCGCCGCCACGGAGGCGCGCGCCGCCGGCCCGCCGGCGCCGGCGCTCCGGGAGCCGGAGGTCAGGCTGCCCGCCGCCGGCGCCGGCGAGGAGGTGGCCGAGGACTACCGCGCGCTCCGGCTCAGCCTCAAACACCATCCGCTGGCGCTGCTCCGTGACGCCCTGGCCGGTCGCGGCTGCCTGGAGGCCGGGCGGCTGGCGGTGGAGCAGCACAACCGGCGGGTTCGGGTCGCCGGGATCGTGGTGACCCGCCAGCGGCCCGGCAGCGCCAACGGGGTGATCTTCATCACCCTCGAGGATGAGAGCGGCCATGCCAACCTGATCATCTGGCCGAAGATATTCGAGCGGTTCCGCGCTGCCGTCCTCAACGCCACGCTGCTTGCCGTCGAGGGACCGGTGCAGCGGGAGGGCCGGGTCGTTCACGTCCTGGCCGAACGGATCTGGGACCTGACCGGCCTGCTCGGCCACCTTGCCCGCGACGGGAGCAGTGCTGCGGGCGACAGGTTCGCCCGCCACGCCCATCCCGGCCGCGCCGCCGACGAAGCGAAGTTCGATATCCAGTCCCGGGATTTTCACTGAAAGACCCGGGCGCCAGGCGGTTTGGGCACCCTCAGCAGCCAGGCGCCGGCGGGGGGTCTCGCGGGGTATCCTCGCACTGCCCGCGAAAACCGGCCACGCCCGCCGGGCGCCGCGCCGGCCAATGATCCGAGCCTGGGTTTATTTAAGGTCACTCTAATTCGGCCCTCACCTCATTGAGACTAGAAAAACACGAGCGGCAGAAAACTTCCGGTTGAAGCCGCTGTGGCGATCAGACAAAAAGCTCGCAACCGGCTTGCAATCCTTGGTGATTTCGGGTAGATTTACCGATCTTGAAGCGTGAGAAAGCGTCGCAATCGTCGGTGGGACAGAGCCGGTTGCGGCGGCGGGCAACGAAATTAAGACTGGGGGGACTTGGCGAAAGCCGGTTCCGGGAAAACATCTCTTGGTTGTCGCGGGTTCTCTGAGCCCGAAGGGTTGATTTGTCTTCTTGGTCTTCTTTTCCAATGGAAAGGAAAGATCGCGTCCGGATCGAGCCGGCCCGACCGCTGAGACTCGATCCATTCCGGTCCAGGAGGCGTCGATGCCGGAAACACTCTCTTGGTCGGTCAAGGTCAGTTCTTCCGCCGGCCCGGCGATGAACGACAGCGGCAGCCTCACCGTTCCCGCGGTCCTGTCCAGCCGGCTGACCGTCGACGCGGCGACGCCGCCCGTTCCGCCAGCCACGACCCCGACGGCGACGGCCACCACGTTTACCTTCCAGATCGACGATGTAACCAAGGTCGCTGTCCTCGCCGTCAAGTCCTCGGTCTACGACGGCAAGGTCTCGATCAAGGGGGCCGCCGGGACGGATCCCGAAGTCGCGCTGAAGGGCCCGGTGTTCGTTGTCGGCGCCGCGGTCGAGGAGATTGCCACAGACCTCACCTCCCTCACCGTAACCAACCGCCACACCGAAGCCGCGACCCTCGACATTCTGATCGGCCTCAACGTCACCTGAGGGGCGGGGTGACGCGTCAACGCCACCCGTTCGCCCGCCGTTGAAAGGGAAGTGCTCCCCATGCCCGTGCAGCTCCTCCACCCCGGTGTCTACATCGAAGAGGTTCCGAGTGGCGTCCGGACGATCCCGTCGGTCTCCACCTCGGTGACTGCATTCGTCGGCCGGACCGCCCGCGGTCCGGTGGAGGATCCGGTGGAGTGCCTGAGCTTCGGGGACTTCAACCGAACCTTCGGCGGGTTGTGGGCGGAGGGCCCGCTCTCCTACGCGGTGCGGGATTTCTTTCTGAACGGTGGCTCCCGGGCGATCGTCGTCCGCCTGTTCAACCAGACCAGTGCCGCCGACGACGGCCTCGCAACGCTGAGCCTCGGCGCCCTCGGCCTGGTCGCCGCGAATCCGGGCAGCTGGGGCAACGCGCTGTCGGCCACGGTCGCCCACCCGACCAACGCCGCCGCGGCCGACGCCGTCGCGGCCCGCTACGGGATCGATGCCGGCCGGCTCTACGATCTGACCGTCGAGGACACCGCCCGCGGCACCCGGGAGCTCTTCCAAAACGTCACCGGCGAGGCGGCCGGCGGTGCCCGGCGGCTGGACCGGGTGCTCGAGGCCGGATCGAACCTGATCCGGGTCGACCCCGATATCGCCCTGCCGGAGGACCGGCCCGCCGACGGCACCGCGGCCACGGGCCAGGACGGCGATAATGGGGTTGCCCTCAGCCCCGCCATCTATCAGGGCGATCGCGTCCAAAAGACCGGTCTGTTCGCCCTGGAGAACACCGACATCTTCAACATGCTATGTATTCCGCCCGACACCCGGGACGGCGACACGGCGACGGCCGTCTGGCAAACCGCGGCCACGTATTGCACCGAGCGTCGCGCCTTTCTGATCGTCGATTCCCCGGCGGCCTGGAATGCCAACCGCCAGACCGCCGTCGCCACGGCCCGGAACGACACCATCAACAACCCGCTGCTCACCGGCGAGATGGCGCGCAACGCCGCCATTTACTTTCCGCGGATCATCCAGCGCGACCCGCTGCGGGATGGTCAGCTCGATACCTTCGTGCCCTGCGGGGTGATCGCCGGGATCATCGCCCGCACCGACGCCGGTCGCGGGGTCTGGAAGGCCCCGGCCGGGATTGATGCCACTCTCAACGGAGTGGACCGGCTGTGGATGGCGCTCACCGACGGCGAGAACGGCCAACTCAACCCGCTCGGCGTCAACTGCCTGCGGACACTGCCAGTGTACGGCCGGGTGGTGTGGGGCACGCGGACCATGCGCGGCGCCGACGAAATCGGCGACGAATACAAATATGTTCCGGTCCGCCGTCTCGCCCTGTTCATCGAGGAGAGTCTCTATCGCGGCACCCAGTGGGTGGTCTTCGAGCCCAACGACGAGCCGCTGTGGGCGCAGATCCGCCTCAACGTCGGCTCGTTCATGCAGCGGCTGTTCCGCCAGGGGGCGTTCCAGGGCGCCTCGCCCCGGGACGCCTATTTCGTCAAATGCGACGGTGAGACCACCACCCAGGACGATCGCAACCGCGGGATCGTCAACATCGTTGTCGGCTTCGCCCCGCTGCTTCCCGCCGAGTTCGTCGTCATTCACATCCAGCAGATCCGGAACCAGGCGTAAGCGCGCCGGCAGCCAGACGGGAGCCGCATCATGGCGCAGTTCAGCGTGAACACCGAACGCTTCGACCCCTACAAGAGCTTCAAGTTCCGGGTGAAATGGGATGGCCGCTACGTCGCCGGCGTCACCAAGGTCGGGGCCCTGAAGCGAACCACCGAAGTGATCAAGCATCGCGAGGGCGGCGATCCGTCGACCTCGCGCAAGCTGCCGGGGCAGAGCGAGTATGACGCCGTCACCCTCGAGCGCGGCGTCACGCATGATCCGGAATTCGAGAAATGGGCCAACAAGGTCTGGAACTTCGGATCGGACCTGGGGCTTGAGGTCTCTCTCAAGGATTTCCGCAAAGACGTGATCATCGAGCTGTACAACGAGGCCGGCCAGAAGGTGATCGCCTACCGGGTGTTCCGGTGCTGGCCGTCGGAATATCAGTCCCTGCCCGAGCTCGACGCCAGCGGCAACGCCGTCGCAATCCAGATGCTCAAGCTGGAAAACGAGGGCTGGGAGCGTGATTACGACGTCACCGAACCGGAGGAACCGCAGTTCACCGAACCGGCGGCCTGAGCGGACCATGGTGCCGCTGTCCGATGCGGGCATTCTCGACCTCTGGGCACTCGGCTGTCATCAGGACCCGGTCGACTTCGCCCTGACCCTGCTCGCCGCCGCGCTGCCCGGGACCAGCCGGGAGGCTTTGGCGACTTGGCCGCTCGGCGACCGGGACGCCGGGCTGTTCCGGCTGCGCGCGAACACCTTCGGCCCGCAGATCGTGGCGGTGGCCCGCTGCCCTGCCTGCGAAACCGCCCATGACGTGGTGTTCACGGCCGCAGACCTCGGCTTCGGCGAACCCGGGCGGCCGCCGCCGGACAGCGCGCCGCTGACCCTGGCGCACGCCCCGTTCCACATCACCGTTCGCCGCCCCGACAGCCGCGACCTCGCCGCCGCCCGGATGTGCGAGACCGATGCGGCGGCGCGCCGCCTGCTGATCGGGCGCTGCGTCGTCGAGGCGCGTCATGGTGATGCGGTGATCGCTCCCGCGGCCCTTCCCGAAGCGGTGATTGCGGAGGTCGGCCGCGCGATCGAGACGGCGGATCCGCGAACGGACGTGCGCCTGGTGCTCACCTGCCGCCACTGCGCGACGGCCTGGGAGGAGCTTTTCGACGTGGGCGCATTCCTCGCTGAGGAACTGGCAATCCAGGCCCGCCGGCTGATCGCCGAGGTGGGCGCCCTGGCCCGCGCCTACGGCTGGTCGGAGCCGGAGATCCTGGCGGTGCCACGGATCCGCCGCCAACTCTATCTGGAACAGGTGAGGGGATGACAGACCTGTTCGCCCGCCTCGCCAGCCGGGCCCGGCAGAGCGCGCCGCTGCTGCAGCCCCGCCGGCCGTCGGCGTTCGAAGCCGTCGCCGTTCCCCCCAGCTCGGCCGTCGGCGGAGAAAGCGACGGCCTGACGACGGATTGGACCTTCCAGGATGGCGATGCGCCCGGCGCCGGCCAGGATGGCGATGCGCCCGGCGCCGGAACAGACCCGGTCGATCCGCTGCCGCGCCGCCCGGACCCGCCGCCAAGCCCGCCGGTCCCCGGGGCTGTCGCTGTGAGCCCGGTCGCTTCCGCGCCGTCCGCTCCCCGACCACCGGCGCCGCCCGCCACGGCGCCGGCCGGCACGCCGGCGGTGGGATCGCCGGTCTTCACCGCCACGGCGCGGGTCGCCCGCCCCGCCCCACCTGTAGCCGCGGCGAGTGCGATGCCGGCGGCCGGTCCGCCTCCGGCAGTTGGGGCACCCGCCCGCGTCCAGCGCCGGGCCATGCCGCCTGCACCGCGCCCGGCAGCGGCCGCCAGCGACGCCGGCACGACCGGGACCGGGTCCGTTCCGGGCTCTCCGCTCGCAGCGACCCGCGCATCCGCCGCGCCGCCGCAGCCCGCGAGCCCCGCTCCCGCACCCGCACCCGCAGACAGGACGGTCGCCGACCGTGCGAAACGCCCGGTCGATCGTCCGGCTGCTCAATCGCAAGCACCGGCGGCACCGCCTGCGGGAAACCTCGAAGAGCGCCCGGCAGCACCGCTTGATCCGGCTGCCACACCGGCGGCGCCGGGGCCTTTTCAATCACCAGCGCCCGCGCTTTCGGTCACCGCTGTCCCGCCTCAGACCGGGCGGACCGAAGGCAGACAGCAGGTGCCGGCGGGTCCGGCTGACGACCTGCCGCCGGCCGTCCAGGTTCACATCGGCCGCATTGAGGTGCGCGCAGCTTCCCCGGCGCCCACTGCCCGGCCGGCCCGCCCGGCGCCGCAGCTGCCGTCACTCCAGGCCTGTCTGGACAGGGCGGACAGGCGCGACTGAGCCGCCGGCAACGATGAGCAACTACCTCGCCATTGCGACTGTCACCGCCGCCCTCGGCGAGGTCCTCCAGGGCGCCCTTGATGAGGCTGTCCCGGGAGCCACGGTCAGCTTCGGCCGTCCGGAGACGGCCGACAACGACCTCCAGCAGACCCCCGGCGTCAACATCTTCCTCTTTCAGACCACGCCCAACGCAGCCCAGCGGAACATCGACGTTCCCACCCGCGATGCCCGCGGGCGCCTCGTCAACTGCCCGACGCTGGCGCTCGACCTGCACTATCTGCTGACCGCCTCCGGCTCCTACGCCGATTTCGAGCCGGAACGAATCCTGGGCGCTGTGACCCGCGTCCTCCACGCCCAGCCCTATCTTCCCCGCCCGGTGATCGAGAAGGTCATCCAGGACAACCCGGCCACACTCGGCAGCTCCAATCTGGCCTCGGCGCGTGAGCTGGTGACCTTCACCCCCACTCCGCTCAATCTGGAAGAACTGTCCAAGCTGTGGTCGGTGTTCTTTCAGACCCCCTATGCCCTGTCGGCAGCGTTCCGCGGCACGGTGGTGCTGATCGAGAGCGAGGAACAGCCCTATCCGGTCCTGCCGGTGCGCAGCCGGCGGATCTATGCCGCGACGCTCGACCAGCCGGTGATCCGGACGGTGGAGGCGGCCGAGGGGCCGCTGGCGCCGATCGTCTGGGGCGGCACCCTGGCGATCCTCGGCAGGGGGCTCAGCCGCGCCGGGCTGGCGCTGCGCTTCGACGACCGCGTTGTCACGCCCGAGGAGAGCCGGGTCCGCGATACCCGGATCACCGTGGTCCTGGAAGCAGCGAGCTTCGGCGGCCAGAGCCTTCCCGCCGGCCTGCACACCGTCAGGGCCGAGCGGCCGCTCGGCAACGGCGCCCCTGCCCACCTTCTGCGTGAGTCGCGAAGCGTACCATTCGCCCTGCAGCCGACCCTCACCCTTGCGGCCGGGGCAGTTCAGACAGCCGCTCCGCCCGTCGACAACCGCCATACCGGCACCATCGCCGTCGACTTCGCGCCTCCGGTCGTCGCCGGACAGCGGATCGAGCTGCTGCTCAACGAGCAGGGCGTCGCCGATGCCGAAGCCCATGTGCTGGAGCCGCAGCCGGTTCCGCCGGCCAACTTCCCCCTCACCACGCTCACCTTCGACTTCGCGGCGGTGCGCGCCGGCAGCTACCTGGTGCGGGCCCGGGTCGACGGGGTCGAAAGCGCCGCCGAGGTGGACGACGTGCCGGGCAGCGCCACCTTCGGCGAAATCACCGGACCCTTGGCGGCCATCCCATGATGTTCGTGGCGGACAGGCCCGGGATCGAGCACAACCGGACGGCGCTGATGGCCCACCTGGAGCGTCTTCGCCGCTACCTCGAACGCCATATGGCCGGAGCACCCGAGCCGGCTGACCCGGCGGAGGATGGGAGAACCGACGACAGCTCTGCAGCAACGGAGGGCCCGGCGCTCGGCCGTCTGGTAAGCGGGCTCGACCTCAGCCCGTTCGAGCGGGATGTTCTGCTGCTCTGCGCGGGGGTTGAACTGGATGGCGAGCTTGCCCGGCTGTGCGCCGGAGCCGGCGGCGTTGCGCACCCGTCGGCCCCCAGCTTCGGGCTTGCTTTCGCGGTCCTTCCTGGCCCGCACTGGAGTGCGGCGAGCCCGACCGGTCCGCTCCGCCACTGGCGGCTGATCGACGTGGACACCCGCGACCGGCTGGCCAGCGGCCCGTTGCGCATCGACGAGCGGATCCTGCATTTCCTGATCGGCATTGCCGGCGCCGACGTCAGGCTTGCCGAACTGATGCGCTGCGAAGCGCCACCGCCGGCCCTGCCGCCGTCGCTCGACCGCCTCGCCGGCCGCCTCGCGGCCCTGTGGTGCGGCGATGCCGCTCGCTTGCCAGCGGCGGAGGTACCGGTGGTGCACCTGTGCGGCGCCGACCGCGTCGCCAGGGCGATGGTGGCAGCGGCGGCCGGAGAGCGTCTCGGCCGGCCGGTGTTCTCGCTCGCCGCCCGCGAGATCCCACGCCTCGCGGGCGAGCGGGAGGCGCTGGTGCGGTTGTGGATGCGGGAGGCGCTGCTGACCGGCGCGCTGTTGCTCATCGACGCGGAGGGCCTGGACGGGCCAGACGACCGCCGGCTCACCACTGCATTCCTGGAGGTTCTCGATGCTCCGGTTGCCGTCCTGGGGGCCGAAGCCATGTCGCCCGGCCGGCGGCCGTCGCTGCGGATCGACGTGGACCGGCCGGGAGGCGCTGAGCTCGAGGCGCTGTGGCATCAGGCCCTCGGCCCGCTGGTCGATCGCGTCAACGGCACCGGCGGCAGCCTCGACCGGGTCCTCGGCCAGTTCAGCCTCGGCGTTCAGGGACTGCGGGCGGCGAGCGCCGAGGTCCGCCGTGAGATCGGGCACGACCCCGGGGCCGACCCCGGGGCGCTGCTCTGGGCCGCCTGCCGGCGCCAGTCGCGCCCCCGCCTCGACGATCTCGCCCGGCGGATCTGCAGCCCGGCAACCTGGGACGACATCGTCCTGCCCGCCGCCCAGCGAGAAACCCTGAACGAGATCGCCGCCCAGGTGCGCCACCGGCGGCGGGTTTACGACGGTTGGGGCTTCGCTGCCCGCAACCCCCGCGGCCTCGGCATCAGCGCATTGTTCAGCGGCGCCAGCGGCACCGGCAAGACCCTGGCTGCAGAGGTGCTCGGCAATGTGCTGGATCTGGATGTCTACCGCATCGACCTTTCCGGGGTGGTCAGCAAGTGGATCGGCGAGACCGAGAAGAACCTGCGGCGGGTGTTCGATGCCGCCGAGGATGGCGGCGCCATCCTGCTGTTCGACGAGGCGGACGCCTTGTTCGGCAAGCGCTCCGAGGTCAAGGACAGCCACGACCGCTACGCCAACATCGAGGTGAGCTACCTGCTGCAGCGGATGGAGTCGTACCAGGGCCTCGCCATCCTCACCACCAACTTCAAGGACGGCCTCGATCCCGCGTTTATGCGCCGGCTCCGGTTCATGGTCGACTTCCCGTTCCCGGACCGGGAGCAGCGCGCGGCGATCTGGGCGCGGGCGTTTCCGCCCGAGACGCCGACGGCCGGGCTCGACCCGAAGCGGCTGGCCCAGCTCAACGTCGCCGGCGGTAACATCCGCAACATCGCCCTCAACGCCGCCTTCCTGGCCGCCGGCCAGGGTGAGCCGGTGGGGATGCGCCACGTCCTGCGCGCCGCCCGCGGGGAATACCTGAAACTCGGCAAGTCGCTGACCGATGCCGAGGTACGTG
>CAYVUM010000123.1:0-9539 GCA_964454795.1 uncultured Rhodospirillaceae bacterium | reverse complement strand
CCTGTTTGCGTGAGGGGCCTGTTTGCGTGAGGGGCCTGTTTGCGTGAGGGGCCTGGCTGCATGGACGGGGGCCGCTGATCCGGGGCCGCGGTTCCGCCTTTTGTTCCGTGTTTTTGGAAACGATAGCTGACGTTTACGTAAACGTCAACCACCCTCCGCCGCCGGTCCGCAGGGCGCTCGCGCACCGCGCCACCATGCGCCACGGCCCTTGGGCGCACCCTGATGGCGGTCCGAGCGCCCACCATTCGCCATTCTGTCACATAACTGTCAAGCAACTTTCACGAGGTCTTTTTATATCTGCGTCGGATGGAAACGCTCGCGCGATCATCCCAAAACCAGCGATTGAGCTGCTCACCCGGTGTCCGAAAGGAACTTCGATGACCAACCAGAGTGCCCACGACCTTCGCGAACACGCCATTCTCGATCGGGACGATATTCCGACAAATCCGTCGACCGAGCCCACCATCGGCGACATCATCGCCGCCCGCTACCGACGCCGCGATGTGCTCCGCGGCGCCCTTGGCGTCACCGCGATTGCCGCGACCCTCGGCCCGCTCGCGCTGGCCACCACGCGCAGCGCCGGTGCCACGAGCGGCCGCTTTGCGTTCGAGGAGATCGTCCACGGGGTCGACGACACCCACCGGGTCGCGCCGGGCTATTCAGCCGATGTCCTGCTCCGCTGGGGCGATCCGATCGTCGCCGGCGCACCCGACTTCGATCCCAACAACCAGACCGCCGAGGCCCAGTCGGGCCAGTTCGGCTACAATAACGACTTCGTCGGCTTCGTCAGCCTGCCGCAGGGCGGGGACAGCGCCGATCACGGCCTGCTGTGCGTCAACCATGAATACACCAACACCGACCTGATGTTCCCGGGGGTGACCGGCGAAGACCGCAAGCTCGATCCGGCGAAGCTGACCAAAGCGCACATCGACGTCGAGCTGGCCGCCCATGGCAACTCGGTGGTTGAGATCAAAAAGACCGACGGCAAGTGGACGGTGGTCAAGGACAGCCCCTTCAACCGCCGGATCACCACGCTCGCGACTGAGATGCTCGTGACCGGTCCTGCCGCCGGCCACGACCGCATGAAGACCAGCGCCGATCCGACCGGCATGACGGTGATCGGGACCGTCAACAACTGTGCCGGCGGGATCAGCCCCTGGGGGACCTATCTCACTGCCGAGGAGAACTTCCACCAGTACTTCATGGGGGAGGTGAGCGGCCTTGCGGAAGAGCAGAACTACAAGCGCTATGGCGTTGCCGGCGACAATACTGATTACATCTGGGGCAAGTTTCACGACCGCTTCGACGTGACGAAGGAGCCGAACGAAGCCAACCGCTTCGGCTGGATCGTCGAAATCGACCCCTATGATCCCCAGTCCACACCGAAAAAGCGCACCGCACTCGGCCGCTTCAAGCATGAAGGCGCCGAGTCGATCGTCAACAAGGACGGCCGGGTCGTCGTCTACACGGGTGATGACCAGCGCTTCGACTATCTCTACAAGTTCGTCACCGACGGCACGTTCAATCCGGACGATCGCGCCGCCAACATGGACCTGCTCGACCGCGGCACCCTTTACGTTGCCAAGTTCCACGACGACGGCACGCTGGAGTGGCTGCCGCTGGTCCACGGCCAGGGGCCGCTGACCGCTGAAAACGGCTTTAAGACCCAGGCCGACGTGATGATCGAGACCCGCCGCGCCGCCGACCTGCTCGGCGCCACCCCGATGGACCGTCCGGAGGATGTGGAACCGAACAAGGTGACGCAGAAGGTCTACGTCATGCTGACCAACAACTCCAAACGCAAGGAAGACCAGGTGGACGCGGTCAATCCCCGGGCAAGCAACACCTTCGGCCATATTGTCGAACTGACCCCGCCCGACGGCGACCACGCGGCACCCACCGCCAGCTGGGACATCCTGGTCAAGTGCGGCGACCCGGCCAAGGCCGAGGTCGGGGCGATGTGGAACCCGGCCACCTCGGAGAACGGCTGGTTCGCAGCCCCGGACAACTGCGCGATGGATTCGGCCGGCCGTCTTTGGATCTCCACGGACCAGGGCTCGAACTGGTCGAAGACCGGCACCGCCGACGGGATCTGGGCGCTGGAGACCGAGGGTGAGCTTCGCGGCACCGGCAAGATGTTCTACCGCGTGCCGATCGGCGCCGAGATGTGCGGGCCCTGCTTCAGTCCGGACAGCAGCACCCTGTTCGTGGCCGTCCAGCACGTCGCCAGCGACGGGGTCAAGGCCTTCCCGGGCTTCGAGCGGACCTCCACGTTCGAGGATCCGGCAACCCGCTGGCCGGACTTCAAGGATGGTATGCCGCCGCGGCCGTCCGTGGTTGCGATTACCAAGCAGGGCGGCGGCGCCATCGGCGGCTGAACCTGCGCCGGCCGCCCGGGACGGCGGTCGGCCATGCGAGGGCGGGGGACTTCCTCCGCCCTTTTCGCATCCACCGCCTCTCCAAAACCTGTCCCGGACCCGCTACACTTGCCCGCGGCGGCCGGGGCCCGCAGCGGCAGAGCCCGCCCCGTGCTGCGATCTTGAAGGGAGGAGAGAGCGTGGTCGCCCCTGTTCCACGTCCCGCCGGACCCGCGGTTCTGCGCTCGCGCCGTGAGGCACTTCTGGGCTTTCTCACTGCGGGCCTGGCCGTCTGGGTCATCCCCGGTCCGGCCCCGGCGCGGACCGCCTTCGGACTGCCCCCCGGGGCACGCAAATGCCCCAATAATGAGTGTGGCTACGTCTACGATCCGGCGGTCGGCGACCCGGACGCCGGCATTGCTCCCGGCACCGCCTTTGCCGACCTGCCCGATACCTGGATGTGCCCGGAGTGCGGCACCGAGAAGCATTTATGGTGAGGCCAAGAGCCTGCGGGTCGCCGACGGCTCTGCGCGAACGGCTCAGTCCACAACCTTCCCCGGGTTCATCAGACCGGCGGGGTCGATCGCCCGCTTGAGCGCGCGCATCAGGTCCAGTTCCACCGGGTCCTTGTAGCGACGCATATCCGCGGTCTTCAGCCGGCCGATCCCGTGCTCGGCGGAGAAGCTGCCGTCAAGGCCGGTGGCGATGTCGGCGACAATCCGGTCAAACCGCTCCCACTGGCCGAGGAAGGCCGCGCGGTCCATCCCTTCGGGCTGCGACAAATTAAAGTGAATGTTGCCATCGCCCAGATGACCGAAGGCAACGACCCGGATGCCCGGCAGCGCCTGCTCCACCGCTGCCGTTGCCGCCGCGATGAAGTCGGGGGTGCGGCTGACCGGCACCGAAACATCGTTCTTGATGCTGCCACCCTCGAACTTCTGGGCTTCCGGAATGCTCTCGCGCAGCCGCCAGAGTTCGTCGGCCTGTTGCCCGCTCGCCGCGATCACCGCATCGGCAACCGTTCCCGCCCCGAACGCCGATTCCAGGACCGACTCCAGCGCGTCCTGAAGGGGATCGCCCGGCCGCGGGCTGGAGAGGGACAGCAGCACGTAGGCGGGATGGCGATCGCCGAACGGATCGACGACACCGTCCACATGCCGGCAGCAAAACTCGAACGCGGCCCGGCCGATAAACTCGAATGCCGACACCGTGTCCCCGCAGGTGTCCTGCAACCGGGTCAGCAGGTCGACCGCCGCCGCCGCATCCGCCACCCCGACCATCGCCGTGACCGACGTCCGCGGCCGGGGGAACAGCCGCAGGACAGCCGCGGTGATGACCCCGAGCGTGCCTTCCGCGCCCACGAACAATCCGCGCAGGTGATAGCCGGTGTTGTCCTTGCGCAGCTTCCTGAGGCCGTTCCAGATCCGGCCGTCGGGCAGGACCACCTCCAGGCCAAGCACCAGGTCGCGGGCATTACCGTAGCGCACAACATTAAGGCCGCCGGCGTTGGTGGCCAGGTTGCCGCCGATCTGACACGAGCCCTCGGCGCCGAGGCTCAACGGGAACAGCAGGTCGGCCGCGGCGGCGCGTTCCTGAATGTCGGCCAGCACCACCCCGGCCTCGACGGTGATCGTCCGGTCAGCGCGGTCCAGTTCGCGTATGCGGTTCAGCCGCGCAGTGGACAGCACGATGCCGCCGTCGGGAACACCCCCGCCGCAGAGGCCGGTATTGCCGCCCTGGGGGATGATCGGGATGGCGGCGCCGGCGCAAATGCGGACGACCGCCGCCGTCTCCGCCGTCGACGCCGGCCGGACCACCGCCTCGCACGAGCCGCGATAGAGGCCGCGCTCCTCCATCAGATACGGCTCCAGATCGGCCGGCCCGGTGATCAGACCTTTCGGACCGACCACATCGGCGATCGCCGCCAGCGGTGCGGCCGGGGCTTCGATCCTCGTCGGCATTGCATGGCTCATGGGAGGCTATGTAAGGCAACCGCCCTCCCCGGACAACGGCCACGGACAAGACCGGGGGAGATCGCAGGGGTACCGCTCACCGCTTCCGTCGGCCCCGCTTTCCGGGTACGGTCACGCCGTCCTTCCGAACCGAAGCCGTGACCATGCCGCCCGCCGACGGAACCCACATCCTCCGCCTCCACTGCCTGGACCGGCCGGGAATCGTTGCCGCGGTGGCGGGATGCCTGCGCGATTGCGGCTGCAACATCGATGACGCGGCGATGTTCAACGACACCCTGTCAGGGCGATTCTTCATGCGAGCCGCCGTGCGCCCCGCTGAGGAGGGAGCGACAGTGGCCAATTTTGCCGCCGCATTCCAGGGCATCGCCGGGCACTACGGCATGGACTGGCACCTGACCCGCCACGGCGAGCGGGTGCGGACCGTGGTGATGGTCTCCAGGGCCGATCACTGCCTGAACGACATCCTCTATCGCTGGCGTACCGGCCACCTGCTGATCGACATCGCCGCCGTCGTCTCCAATCATGAAACCAACCGTCGGCTCGTCGAAGATCGCGGCCTCCGCTTCGTTCACCTGCCGGTCGACGCCGAGACCAGGAGCGAGCAGGAGGACGGCCTTGCCGCCCTGATCGACGCGTCCGGCACCGAGTTGATCGTTCTCGCCCGCTACATGCAGGTCCTGACCGACCGGATGTGCGCCCGCTATCCCGGCCGGATCATCAATATCCACCATTCGTTCCTGCCCAGCTTCCGCGGCGCCCGCCCCTATCACCAGGCCTACGAGCGGGGGGTCAAGCTGATCGGCGCGACCGCCCACTTCGTGACCGCCGACCTGGACGAGGGGCCGATTATCGAGCAGCAGACGACCCGCATCGACCACACCATGGGACCGGAGGCCCTGCAGGTTCTCGGGCGGGATATCGAAGCCCAGGTGCTCGCCCGGGCGCTCCTGTTCTACACCGAGCGGCGGCTGTTCCTGCACGGCGGGCGCACGGTGGTCTTGTAGCCGGCAGGCATGCCGCGGCAGAAGCCGCGGCGTCAGCCGAAACGGTCCAGGCCGAGGCCGTCGACGGCCACCTCGGGACGGCGCCCGAAGACGAGATCGGCGGTGATCCGGGCCGAGCCGCAGGCCATCGTCCAGCCGAGGGTGCCGTGGCCGCAGTTGAGGAACAGCCCGCGGACAGGGGTGGCGCCGATCACCGGAACGCCGTCCGGCGTGGACGGTCGCAGTCCGGCCCAGAACATCGCGCCCTCGGCATTCCCGCAGCCCGGGAGCAGTTCCATCACCCGGTCAAGCAGCGACCGCGCGCGCACCTCTGAGACCCGGTTGTCATAGCCGGTGAACTCGGCGGTCCCGGCGGCGCGGAGCCGGCCGTCGAGCCGGCTGTAGACCATCTTCACCTCATCATCGATCAAGCCGATCGCCGGTGCGCGGTCCGATTCGCCAACCTCAATGGTCACCGAGTAGCCCTTTGCCGGACAGACCGGCAGGCGGAGGCCGAGCGGCTTGAGGAGCGCCGGCGCAAAACTGCCGAGCGCGACCACGCAGGCGTCACCGGGACAGAACCCTGCGCTGGTCTCAACGCCGGCCACCCCGCCGTCCGCGGCGGCGATGCGCGACGCGCTCTCGCCCCACCGGAATGCCACCCCTCGCCGTTCGCACAGGGCGGCGAGCCGCCCGGTGAACAGGTGGGCGTCGCCGGTCTCGTCGTCGGGGCTGTAGATGCCGCCGACCAGCCGCTCCCGGTGCGCCGCCAGGGCGGGCTCCAGACGGACGCATTCCGCCGGATCAACCGCCTGCAGCGCACATCCGAAGCGGTTCATCGGATCGACCTGGCGCGCAGCCCGGTCGAATTCGCGCCGGTCCCGAAAGATGTGCAGGATGCCGCAGCTTCGCTCCCGGTAGGCGATGGCGGTCGCCTGGCGGAGCGCACGCAGCCGGTCGCGGCTGTAGAGGGCCACCCGCAGGCTGCGCTCGATGTTGCGCAGCATTCGCGGGCGCGTGCAATTGCGCAGGAACCGGGCCGTCCATCCCCACAGCGCCGGGTCCCAGCGGAGGTGGTAGAGGAGCGGGGCATCGCTCCGCCCCAGCCAGCGGAGCGCCTGCCACGGCGCCGACGGTTTCGCCCACGGGGTGGCATGGCTGGCGGAAATCTGCCCGCCATTGGCAAAGCTGGTCTCCAGCCCCGGCCCCGGCTGGCGGTCGATGACAGTGACGGCATGGCCGTCCGCGGCCAGCTCGTAGGCGGTGGCAACGCCAATGACGCCAGCGCCGAGAACAAGGACATGCATAGGTTGATTTTTACCCTTCCAATGCCGCGCCGTTGAACTGGCGACGGTCAGGTCACCTCGACCTCTATCTGGGTTCGGGAATCGGGTTCGGCAGGACGAGTGCAGGACGTGTGAGGGCGGCAACGTCGGAGGCGGCGCGTTGAGCGTCGTACCGCGAGACCGTCACCGGGCAGTCGGCGCGGGTTACCGCAGCGACGGACGCCGTCCCCTTCCGCCGTCCGGACCGGCCTGCTACTCTCTGGGGCCATCCGGTGCCACGCCAGGGCGTGCGTGCGCCCTGCCGCAAGTCCGCACGATACCGCTTGATCCCACAAGGGGGGAGACCGAAGCCAATGCCGCCGATCCACAAGACCGCCGCCTGGTCGGCGCTGGAACGCCACAGCGAGACCGCTGTCAAGTTGCACATGCGCGAACTGTTCGCCGAAGACCCGGCCCGGTTCGACCGCTTCTCGCTGCGCCTCGCTGACCTGCTCCTCGATTACTCCAAGAACCGGATCACCGCCGAGACCATGGACCTGCTCGTCGACCTCGCCCGCGCCGCCGGGGTCGAGGAGATGCGCGACCGGATGTTCGCCGGCGAGCGGATCAACAACACCGAAAACCGCGCCGTGCTCCACGTCGCCCTGCGCTCCACCGCCGACCAGGTGTTTCAGGTGGATGGCGAGAACGTGGTGCCGGCAGTCCACCGGGTGCTCGACCACATGCGGGCGTTCTCCGACGCCGTCCGCGACGGCCATCACACCGGCGCCACCGGCCAGGCGATCACCGACGTGGTCAATATCGGCATCGGTGGCTCGGATCTGGGTCCGGTGATGGTCACCGAAGCGCTCAGGCCCTACTGGCACGAGCGGATCCGCCCCCATTTCGTCTCCAACGTGGATGCGACCCACATCGTCGAGACCCTGAAGCCGCTCAACCCCGAGACGACCCTGTTCATCGTCGCCTCCAAGACCTTCACCACCCAGGAAACCCTGACCAACGCCCACACGGCCCGCGCCTGGCTGGTCGACCGCCTCGGCGAGGCAGCGGTCGCCCGCCATTTCGTCGCCCTGTCCACCAACAGCGAAGCCGTCGGCAGCTTCGGCATCGACACCGGCAACATGTTCGAGTTCTGGGACTGGGTGGGCGGCCGCTACTCGTTCTGGTCGGCGATCGGCCTGCCCATCGCCATCACCATCGGCATGGACCGGTTCCTGGAGATCCACGCCGGCGGCCGGGCGATGGACCAGCACTTCCGCGAGGCCTCGCTGGAGGCCAACCTGCCGGTGGTGCTCGCCCTGATCGGGGTCTGGAACACCAACTTCCTCAAGGCCGGGACGATCGCGATCCTGCCCTACGACCAGTACCTCCACCGCCTGCCCGCCTACCTGCAGCAGGCCGACATGGAGTCCAACGGCAAGTACGTGACCCGCGAGGGGGAAAAAGTTGCCTATGCCACCGGGCCGGTACTGTTCGGCGAGCCCGGCACCAACGGCCAGCACTCCTTCTACCAGCTGATCCATCAATCGACCCGGCTGGTGCCCTGCGATTTCATCGCCGCCGCCAACAGCCACAATCCGCGCGGCGAACACCACCCGATCCTGCTCTCCAACTTCTTCGCCCAGACCGAGGCGCTGATGACCGGCAAAACCTTCGATGCGGCGCGCAGCGAACTGGAGGCCACCGGCCTCGCCGGTGAGGAGCTGGAGCGGATGGCGATGCACAAGACCTTCATCGGCAACCGCCCCACCAATTCGATCCTCGTCCGGCGGTTCGACCCCTACACCCTGGGTATGCTGATCGCCCTCTACGAGCACAAGATCTTCACCCAGGGGGTGATCTGGGGCCTCAATTCCTTCGATCAGTGGGGGGTGGAGCTGGGCAAGCAGCTTGCGAAGGAAATCCTCCAGAAGCTGCCCGGAGACGATCTCATCGCCGGTCACGACAGCTCGACCAGCGGCCTGATCAACGCCTACAAGGCGATGCGCGAGTAGGCGCCACCGGAGCCCGCCATGCCGGCGATCCGCCGCCTGCCCGAAACCATCGTCAACCGGATCGCTGCGGGCGAGGTGGTCGAGCGGCCGGCGGCCGCCGTCAAGGAGCTGGTGGAGAATGCGGTCGATGCGGGCGCCAGCCGGATTGCCGTCACCGTCCGGGACGGTGGGCGAACGCTGATCCGGGTCGACGACGACGGCTGCGGGATGACCGCCGACGATCTGATCCTCGCCGTCGAACGCCATGCCACCTCCAAGCTGGCCGGCGACGACCTGGCGCAGATCACCACCCTCGGCTTCCGCGGCGAAGCCCTGCCGAGCATCGGTGCGGTCGCCCGCCTGACCCTGATCAGCCGGCCCGGAGCTCCCGGGTCCGGAGGCAACGACCACGCCTGGTCGATCACCGTCGACGGCGGCAGGGTCGGCGTCCTGCAGCCGGCCAGCCATCCCCCGGGCACCCGGGTCGAGGTCCGCGACCTGTTCTATGCCACCCCCGCGCGCCTGAAGTTCCTGAAGGCGCCGGCCACCGAATGGGGGCACGTGCTCGAGTGTGTTCAGCGCCTGGCCATGGCCCACCCGGATGTGGCCTTCACCCTCAGCGACGGCCGCCGCCCCGCCCTCGACTGCCCGGCGGTCGCCGGCGAGGCGGCGGCGGCGCGGCTGGCCCGGCTCGGCGCCGTGCTCGGGCGCGACTTCGCCGCCAACGCCATCGCCGTCGAGGCGGTCCGCGAGGGCCTCCACTTAAGCGGCCATGCCGGCCTGCCGACCCTGTCGCGACCCAATGCCTCCGCCCAGCACCTGTTCGTCGCCGGCCGGCCGGTGCGAGACAAGCTGCTCTATGGAGCCGTCCGCGCCGCTTACCAGGACGTGCTGGCCTCCGGCCGCCACCCGGTCCTGGCCCTGTTCCTGGAGCTGCCGGCCGAGGCGGTCGACGTCAACGTCCATC
>CAYVUM010000122.1:0-9545 GCA_964454795.1 uncultured Rhodospirillaceae bacterium | reverse complement strand
TCACCGAGCAGCAGCCGGAGAACAACGTCTACCGCATCCTCATCGAGATGCTGGCGGTGGTGCTCTCGAAGAGTGCCCGCGCCCGGGCGGGCCAACTGCCCGCCTGGAACGAGGCCCTCGGCCTGCCCCGGCCCTGGGATCAGCAGTGGTCACTGCGTCTGCAACAGATCGTCGCCTAAGAGACCGACCTGCTCGAATATGCCGACCTGTTCGACGGCTCACGGGCAGTGGCCGAAAAGGTGGAGGAGCTGAAGCATCTGGCGCGCGAGGAGCTGAAGCGCGTGGATGACCTGGGGGGCGCCGTCGCGGCGGTTGAATCCAGCTACATGAAGCAGCGGCTGGTCGAGTCCAACGCCACCCGCCTCGCCGGCATCGAATCCGGGGAGCAGATCGTCGTCGGGGTTAACAAGTTCGCCGACGCCGAACCGTCGCCGCTCGGCACCGGTGAGGATCAGATCTTCACCGTCGATCCCCGCGCCGAAGCCGAGCAGATCGCCAGCCTGCAGGCGTGGCGCGAAAGCCGCGATCAGGGCCGCGTCGAGGCGGCCATCGCCGAACTCGCGGCGGCGGCCCGCGAGGGCCGGAACATCATGGAACCGTCGATCGCCTGTGCCCACGCCGGCGTTACCACCGGTGAATGGGCAGGAACCCTGCGGGAGATTTTCGGCGAGTACCGCGCACCCACCGGGGTTAGCCAGGCTGCCGCCTCCCGCGACGTCGCCGCCCTGCAGTCGATCCGCGGCAAGGCCGACGCCCTCGCCAAGCAGTTCGGCCGGCGGATCAAGATGCTGGTTGGCAAGCCCGGGCTCGACGGCCACTCCAACGGCGCTGAGCAGATCGCGCTCCGCGGCCGCGATGCCGGCATGGAAATCGTCTACGAGGGCATCCGCCTGACCCCGCAGCAGATCGTCGATGCGGCGCTGGAGGAGGGCGTGCACGTGATCGGGCTGTCGATCCTCTCCGGCTCCCACGTGCCACTGGTGCAGGAGATCATGGAGCGGCTGCGCGCCGCCGACCTCGGTGATGTGCCGGTGGTGATCGGCGGCATCATTCCCGCGGAGGACGCCGAGCTGCTGCGCAAGGCCGGGGTCGCCCGGGTCTATACGCCGAAGGATTTCGACCTGAACGCGATCATGAGCGATATCCTCGACGTGGTCGCCGGGACCCCCCGGGAAGCCGCCTGAGCGTCGCCGCCCGGCGGGGCCCCTTTCAGTCAGGACGAGGGACAGCCGTTTCTGCGAACGGAGACGCGGCTGTCTCCCGACAGCGATCGCCGTTCCGGGACCCGGCCCCGGCCCTGAAAAAAAAGGACCCGCCGCGGTGACGGGTCCTAAAAAAGACGCGCGGTCGTCGACATTGGCACGTCCGGCCAACGCGCAGGTTTTCCGCACCCGCCAACGTCTGACGAACGGAAGGGTTGGGGAAACCTTCAGGTCCTGGCAGTAGCAGGCAAAGCTTACGAGATTATGACCTCCGCCCCTGAATTAGGATGAAATTTACCCCGGCGCTCCAGGTCCTTTCCCTGTGGATCAAAAATCGCCGCAAATATCATCTTATACATCGATTACATACGCGAAGACTAATGTTCGCGGCTCGCATCGAAAACAGGTTCTTGCGCATGGGCTTCACTTCGCGACCCGGATCGTCCCGCCGGCCAGTCAGTCAGGGCGGTTCGAAGGGCCGACGGCATTCACAAACGGCGTGAAGAACGCGGTCAGGCCACCGACCGCCGGAACTGCTTGGCCAGCATCAGGCCCTGGCGCTGGTAGGACGAGCCGATCTGGAGTCCGTACAGCTTGTCGGGCCGCGCGGTCAGCGGCTCGTAGACCAGCCGTCCGATCCGCTGACCATCGCGGACGATGAACGGAACCTCGAAGGAACGCACCTCCAGCACCGCCCGCGAGCCGGCGCCGCCACAATCGGCGTAGCCGAAACCGGGATCGAAGAACCCGGCGTAGTGGACCCGGAACTCGCCGACCCGGGTGTCATAGGCGCGCATCTCCGCGGCATGGTCCGGCGGCACGGTGACCGCTTCTTTGGAGGCGAGGATGTAAAAGTCGCCCGGGTTGAGCACCACCGCGCCGGTGCGATCGGGGCGCACCGGCTCCCAGAAGTCGGTGGCCTCATAGTGGTCGATGCGGCTCAAGTCGACCAGGTCGGTGTGGCGGCGGGCCCGCCAGCCGACGAGCTGGTCGCCGGCCGGGCTGAGATCGACGCTGATCGCGAGGCCGCGCTGGATCTGGCCGCTGCCCCCCGGGGCGTCGACCAGCCGGACGTTGCGGAACAGCCGCTTGAGCGCGGTGTCGCTGCCCCGGCGGCCGCCGCGGCGCAGGCGCAACTGGTTCAGCCGCATGCCGCTCTGCACCACCACGCTGAACGTGCGCGGACTCACTTCCGCATACAGCGGCCCGTCGTAGCCGGCCGGGATTTCGTCGAACTCACTGGCGTAGTCGGCGATCAGCCGGGTGAACAGATCGAGGCGGCCCGTGGAACTTTTCGGGTTGGCGGCCCCGGAAACTCCCGGTGGCAGCTGCAGCCGCTCGACCAGCGGAATAATATAAACGCAGCCCCGTTCCAGCACCGCTGTCTCGGCAAGGCTCAGCCGGTGCATCCCGACGGCCTCCACGCCCTCCATCACCGTGGCACGGGCGCCGGGCAGGAAGCCGGCGCGGACCCGCCAGGCGACCTCGCCCAGACGGAGGTCGAGGCTGGCCGGCTGAATCTGATCCTCGGTGATGGGTGCGGCGGCGGTCAGCGCAGCGCTGGCGACCAGCTCCCGGAGATCCTGGGACGGCAGGATTCCGTGGGAGCGTCCCGGCGGGGTCGATGGATGGTCGCTCACCAGGATTGGCCCTAAACACCCAACAATTGTGTGGAAATCGGTAGCCTCCACTTAAACCACGCTTTGCGCATGAGCAACAGGGCCCGGTGCGAGTGCAGGCGCCGGTTTCACAAAAGTGCAAAAATCCCGGCGCCCGTCCCTTGCATCGCCAGGGGGCTTTCCCATGTCCTCGACGCGTTGCTGCATGTGCGAATTTGCGGTTGCCCGGCGAGCAGGCAAATGCAACAGTCGTGCGTTCCCGTCTGGAGGGAGAAAGCGTCCATGAGCGTTCACACGCAGTGGAAGAAAGTCACGGTCCCGGACATCCGGGCGCGCAAAGGCGCTGAGCCGATCGTCTGCCTGACCGCCTATACGTCGCTCACCGCCGTGCTCCTCGATGAGCACGTGGACCTGCTCCTGGTCGGCGATTCCTTAGGCATGGTCCTCTACGGCATGGATTCGACGCTCGGCGTCACCCTGGAGATGATGATCGCCCACGGCCAAGCGGTGATGCGCGGCGCCCGCAAGGCCTGCGTCATCGTCGACATGCCGTTCGGAACCTATCAGGAAAGCCCGCAGCAGGCGTTCCGCAACGCCGCCCGGGTGATGAAGGACGTGGGCTGCGCCGGGGTGAAGCTGGAAGGCGGGGTGGAGATGGCCGAGACCATCCGCTTCCTCGTCGACCGCGGCATTCCGGTGTTCGCCCACATCGGCCTGCTGCCACAATCGGTGAACACCGCCGGCGGCTTCCGCTCACTGGGGCGCGAGGACAAGGAATTCGAGGGGGTCGTCGAGGACGCCCACGCCGTCGAGCAGGCGGGCGCCTTCGCCACCGTGATCGAGGGCACTGTCGAGGCCCTGGCGCGGCGGATCACCTCCGAAATCGCCATCCCGACCATCGGCATCGGCGCCTCGCCGGCCTGCGACGGCCAGATCCTGGTCACCGAAGACCTGACCGGCCTGTTCAGCGGCTTCAAGCCCCGCTTCGTCAAGCGCTATGCCGAACTCGGCCAGGGCATCGCCGACGCCGCCCGCGCCTATGCCGAGGACGTCCGCGCCCGGCGCTTCCCGACCCTCGATCACTGCTTCGGGGTGAGCCCGGCCGCGAAAGCCCAGGCCGCTGCCGGCTCCGGCGCCGGGGAAGCGCCGGCGACCACCGGCGGCAGCACCGGCAAGGCCGCCCGCTGAGCCTGGCCGGCAGCGGGACCAGACGCGTCAAAGCCGCGGACACAGGGGGCCCGCATCGATGGCTGTCTCCCACGTCGACGGGCCGCTGCATCTCGGCCCCGGCCTCGATATCGTCCGCGACGTGGCCGGCCTGCGCGGCCGCATCGGCGGCTGGCGGGACGCCGGGCTGTCGGTGGCGCTGATCCCGACCATGGGCGCGCTCCACGCCGGCCATCTCGCCCTCGTCGGCGAAGCGCACCGGCTCGCCGACCGGGTCGCAGTCTCGGTGTTCGTCAACCCCACCCAGTTCGGCCCCAACGAAGACTTCGCCGTCTATCCCCGCGACGAAGCCGGTGATGCCGCGAGGCTGGTCACGGCCGGCGCCCACCTGATGTTCGCGCCGGAGGTGGCGGAGATGTATCCGCCCGGCTCGCTGACCCGGGTGACGGTGCCGGGGCTCGGCGAGCGCCTGGAGGGGGAGTTCCGGCCGGGGTTCTTCACCGGGGTTGCCACCGTCGTCACCAAGCTGCTCCTGCAGGCGCTGCCCGACGTTGCCCTGTTTGGCGAGAAGGACTGGCAGCAGCTGCAGGTGATCCGCCGGGTGGTCCGCGACCTGGCGATCCCGGTGACCATCCACGGCTGCCCGACGGTGCGCGAGGCCGACGGCCTCGCCCTGTCCTCCCGCAACGCCTACCTGAGTGCCGATGAGCGGGCGGTCGCCCCGGCCCTGCACCGCACCCTGCAGGACGTGGCGGCAGCGATCGGCGGCGGCGGCGATCCGGTGGCTGCCTGCCGCGGCGGCAGCGAGGCGCTGCTCGCCGCCGGCTTCCGGCAGGTTGGCTATCTGGCCGTCTGCGATCCCGAGACCCTTGTCCCGTGGCAGCCGCCGGAGGGCGAGGCGCCGCTCCGTGCCGCCCGCATCCTCGCCGCCGCCTGGCTCGGCAAGACCCGCCTGATCGACAATCTCGGCGTGGAATAGCGGGCTCGGCGTGGAATAGCGGGCTCGGCGTGGAGTAGCGGGGCGCGATCCTCGCCGCCGTGCGCATCCAGGGGGTGCACCGGGCGCGGCCGGCAACCGGTTGACCGGAGGGGCGCCAACGGCGACGCTGTCCGCGCCGGCGCGGCTGGACGATGAGACGTGGCGGACGGCGTCTGACCGGGCGAATCCGGCGGACGACGCCATTCGTCGCATGACCCCCGACGGCGATTACGAGCCTCCGCCACCGCCTCTGCGGGCTGAGGCGCACTCGTTACGCTGCCCCGCGGCAGGCAAATCTGCGGTCCCGAAAGCCGGCATCGCCAGAGACGGCGGCGAAAACAGGGGCTCTTGCCCGGTCGTTGGTGCGGTTGCGGACCCCTTTCCCCTTCGTACACGGGCCTTGCGAACAACCGCCGATCGCCTTTTCCGAGCATCAGGTTGAGCCGGCGCCCCGCTCAGAGGCGCACAAGCGCCCTTCGCTCTTAACCCCCTGTTTGGGGCACATCAAGAATCTTTACACTTTTGGCGATCTGTCAACCCTCTGTTTTTGTTATAGTTTATGGCAACAAGCCCTGATAGTCCGGGTTTGTTCGGCGCCGAAGGTGTCGGAATCCTTTACAGTTTTCGCCATCGTTTCGCCGCCGTTGGCCGGCCGCCGGCCCAGAAGATATTGAGAATGAACAACTCCGCTCACTTGGTACGGACCTTGCACCAAACGGGGCGGGTAGACCTGCGGGCTCATCAACGGAGGATGCGGGCATAGCCAGGGTTTCCGGACATGAAACGGCCGTAAGGCGACAACGTGAGGAGCTAGAAATGCGGGTAACATTTTGGGGTTTGGCCGTTGCGGGCTTGTTCGCCGCAACGGCGCTCAGCAACCCGGCATATGCCGAGATCATTATCGACAATTTCGAAGAGGGTGGGACCGCTCATGGCACGCCTGCCGGGGGTATCACGGACCCCACCCCAGGGCTCGATGCCGGCGATTTTCCTTTCCCGATTCTCGGCGCACCGACCGACGTCCTCGATGATGAGAGCGTTTCTGAGCCCGACGATTTCGAGGTGACCAGTGCTGCCATCGACGGCATTGCGTCGGGCGTGCTCGGCGGGTCGCGGGACACCTCCAGCTTCGTTCAGGAGATCTACTCCACCTTTACCACCGGGATCCAGGTGAGCGTCGACACGGCTGACAGTGGTCTGTACGTGTTCGACCAGGCGTCACAAAACTACGGTCACGGCTGGGTCCAGTGGGACGGCGACGGCGATGCCGCCTGGGAGCGCGATCTCACCGAGTTCCCCGGCGGCGGCGTGGAAGTCCAGGACTTCGCGTTCGGCCCCGGCGATAATAATGAGGTCTATTTCAACAATGTGCAAAACGGCCTCGGTGGTGTCGACCTGACCGAGGGTGGCTTGAACGACCGGCTGGAAGTTGACGTCGTCTTCACCGACCGTGACCGGACCGCTCTTCTTTTCCGGGTCTACGACGAAGACGACTTCCGCGCAGACCGATACGCTGCGCTGCAATTCCTTATCGCCGAAGATTTGGCGACACCGGAGACCATCACTCTCCTGTTCGACGATGCGGACCTGTATGATGGCGGCTTCTTTGGAGGCGACCCCTTCCCGATTTTGGAAAACGCCGGTGCGATCGTCTTCCACTTCCACACGCTTGATTTCAATTCCAACCACGCGGCTCTCGAGTTGATCATCGACGAAATCCGCGTCACGCAGGTTCCGGTGCCGGCGTCCCTGGCGCTGTTGGGCGTCAGCCTGCTCGGCCTCGGCGCCCTTGGCCGGCGTCGGCGCATTGCCTGATATCGACGCCAGCAACTGACCCGATACCGTAATCGAACGGCGGCCCTTCCCGGGCCGCCGTTCTCGTATGCCCTGCCGTTTTCCGGCGCCGCGAAGGCGGTCCGCAATCGCGGCTCAGCGCGGCAGCCCGGGTTTCGGCTTGCAGAACGGTGTGCAGCAGCGAATCTCGGGAGGAAGCCATCCGGCGGAGGTCTGACGGCTGTTCCGGTGGACCGGAGCACCACCGGCCAAAGCATCCCCGCGACCGTCAACCCCGTCTGCCGGGCAAGCCTGGTCCCCGGCGAGCGGACGCGGCCCGAAATGCCAACGCGCAAGAGGGGTCCTTTTCCGCGGCAGGCCGGTCCGCTCTCCGACCCTGCTCAACCGTCCCATCGAGGCCCCGTGAATGACCGCGGTCAGCCAACTGCGGTCGTCACGGTCGGGCTGATCATCGCCAGGAGCGACGTTAGCCAATGGCGGGACGTGGACGCTGGCAGTGTCGGCAATGCGATTGCGAGCGTCCAGAATTTGCAGCCCGGATGCAGCGTAGCGAAATCCGGGCGACGCTTGCTCATCCGACCTGAGGGTTATGAGCGACTCACGTGGGGGGGGTCTGAGGTCGTTCGTCTTGGTGAGGTGATAGCGACGATGACCGGTGTCAGAACGGTGGCGACAAAGCCGGCCGCGAAGCCGTTGTTGAAGAGGTTAAGGCCTGCGCTGGCGGCACCGACCGATAAGGCCGCCGATGAATGGACGAACCCGGCGACCAAACCCCAGTGCCAGCCGAAACGCCCGGCAATGGGGGCGAGCGTCGTTCCGAACAACATCGCGAGGACGATCGCCTCGTCCGTGGCGCTCCAAATCTTGGCCAGAGATCCGACGTAGACCCCGGCCATGATGGGCACGATGTTCGCGAGGTGTTTTCCGCATGCGGCAAAGCCGACGATCACCAGAATGCCGCCGATCGTTGGCCCGTTCAGGTCCCCGCCAACCAGCAGCACGGAGCCGACGCCGATGAGACCGCAGAGGCCCATGTTGACCAGCGTTGGCCCCAGGCCCGCCGCGGCGACAAAATCGGCGGGCGCCTGCCCGGGCGATTTCAAGATGGTCAGCAGGCCTGCCAGTGCCCGTCGATCCAGGATCACCCCGATGACGAGCATCGAGACAAACATCGGGACCAGGAACACGCCCAGGGTCTCATTATTCCCCGACGTCCAGATCATCACCGGCTCCGGCACAATCCCGTAGGACGCATAGAGGGCGACCGTTAGGGTGCCAACGATCCCCGCTGCAAAGCCCACGTTATAAAGGATGAAGCCATTGTGCGCCCTGAACACCTGCTCCGCGACGGGCGGCATGATGAAACCGAGCCCGACCGCGGTCATTGCGGCGAGGGGGGCGGAGACCGCCAGGGGCAGACTGCTGCTGAACAGGATCTCGGAGAAAATTGGCGAAAGACCACAACTGAAGATCGCCAAGTTGACCAGGTTCCGGAACGGAACGCGCCGGTACATCGCGTAAAGGAAAACGCCCAGGACGATCGGCGGCACGTTCACAAGATTCATGCCGAACAGACCGAAACCGAGCAGAAGGAACAAGCAGGCGATCGACTGGCCGGACATGGGCGCCGACGTCAGTCGATACAGAACGCAGGCGAGGAGCGGAAGCAGGCCGGCGTTCGCGAAAGCGGCGCCCAGCCCCCCGACGCCCACGTAGTCGGTGATTAGTGCGTCACGCACCAGGTGTATTTCGATCAGGCCGTCGAGCACCTCGCCCGGCGGTGAGATGACAAATCCGAAGACGACGAAGCTTGCCGCGTACATCGCAACGAGGCCGAAGACAAATCCGTCTGATGCTTTCATTCTCAACGTCTCGGATCGAAAACTCGCTAATCAGCCCGCGTAACCCCGCTTAACCGGTGTCGGCCGGTTCGAAGGCAGAGCGGGGCCAGCCCTACCGCGTCCGGTCAAACTCTTTCAACGGACGTAGATTGCGTCGGCGGCCATTTGCGTCGGGTCAACGCTCATGGCGATGCGCTGACCGCCCGCGGCGTCCGCAGATGGCTCATCTCAACAACCGAACGACGCGCGCCCGGGAAGGTCCGGAGGTCTGCTGTCAGCGCCCGGCGCGGCCATCGGGCGCCGGGCGGCCGCTCTCCCCCCTACACCCCCGGGCGGAGGCCACCGCAGAGGCGGGCGATGGCGTCGAAGTAGGGCTCGCGGCCGATCAGCATCAGGTCGTTGTGGCCGGCCTCGGGGATCCGCACCAGCTGCTTGTCGGCTACCGGACAGGCGGCGTACAGCGCCTCGCCGTCGGCAATCGGAATGATCGTGTCGCGCTCGCCGTGGAGGATCAGGGTCGGCACCTGCACCCCCGCCATCTTCGCTAAGTTGCGAAAGCCGTCCCGGTCCTCGTCGACCCCGGCCGGGCTGATCAGTCCGATCCGCTGGATCAGGGCGAAGGTGTCGGCAAACCCGCTCTCGATGATCAGTCCGGCGATCTCGCCGCCGAGCCGCGCATCGCCGGCGATCTCCAGGACCGCGGCGCTGCCGAGCGAGCGGCCCATCAGGAACAGCCGGCCGGCCGGTTCCACCCCCACCTCTCGCAACGCCGCCGGCACCCCCTGAAAGCACGCCCGGGCGTCGGCGAGCAAAGCGGAGGCGGTCGGGGTGCCGTCGCTGGTCCCGTAGCCGCCGTAGTCGATCACGAACAGGGTCAGGCCGAGGCGGGTGTAGAACGGCGCGAACGCCACGTAATACTGCTCGATCACGGCGTAGCCCGGGA
>CAYVUM010000121.1:0-9615 GCA_964454795.1 uncultured Rhodospirillaceae bacterium | reverse complement strand
CGCGACGTCTCCGGCGAAGGCGTGCAGCAGGCGCTGCTCAAGATCATGGAGGGCACGGTGGCGAGCGTCCCGCCCCAGGGCGGCCGCAAGCATCCGCAGCAGGAATTCCTGCAAGTCGATACCACCAACATCCTGTTTGTCTGCGGCGGCGCGTTCTCCGGGCTTGAGAAGATCATCTCCGCCCGCCAGAAAGGCACGACCATCGGGTTCGGCGCCGACGTGCGGGCCCCGGACGAGCGCCAGACCGGCGATATCATCCGCGATGTGGAACCCGAGGACCTGCTGAAGTTCGGGCTCATTCCCGAGTTCATCGGCCGCCTAGCGGTGGTCGCGACCCTGGATGACCTGAATGTGGGCGCGCTGGTCGAGATCCTCACCAAGCCCAAGAACGCCCTGGTCAAGCAGTATCAGCGGCTGTTCGAGATGGAGGGGGTGCGCTTGCAGTTCAACGAGGCGGCCCTGCTCGGGATCGCCAAGCGGGCCGTTGAGCGCAAGACCGGTGCCCGCGGACTGCGCTCGATCATGGAGAGCATTCTCCTCGACACGATGTTCGATTTGCCCTCGCTGGAGGGAGTCGAGGAGGTGGTGATCAACCGTGAGGTTGCCGAGGCGCTGGCCAAGCCCCTGTTCATCTACGCGGACCGGCGCGGGGACGTTGGCAACAGCGCCTGAGCGCCTGAGCCTGAGCGTCCGGCGGTGCCGGTTTCGCCCGCGCCCCTGAGCGATGTGCCGTGTGCTCGCCGGGTCCGCAGCGACGATCCGATGACTGCGGTTGTGTGAGAGGCCGGCCATGCGGCTGGAGCCCGGGCGGCGTGATGCTTGACCTGCGGGACGGCCGTGCCAAGTATTGTACACCTGCGGGATTGCCCGACCGCCCGGCGGTCGCGCCGATGCTCCCCACAGAAAGGTTTTGAGATCGTGTCACGCTCATCCTCTGTTTATGCCGTTCTGCCACTGCGCGACATCGTCGTGTTTCCGCACATGATCGTGCCGCTGTTCGTCGGGCGCGAGAAGTCTGTGCGCGCGCTCGAAGACGTGATGCAGACGGACAAGCAAATTCTCCTGGTGGCGCAGAAGAATGCATCCCAGGACGAACCGTCGCCTGACGAAATCTACCGGGTCGGGACGGTGTCGACGGTTCTGCAACTGCTGAAACTGCCTGACGGGACGGTCAAGGTCCTGGTCGAGGGCGGCCAGCGCGCGCGGATTGTCTCGTTTACCGGCCGCGAGGAGTTTTTCGAGGTGACGGCCGAACTGATCGAAGAGCCCGAGCAGGATGAGCGCGAGGTCGCCGCACTCAGCCGCTCGGTGATCAGCCAGTTCGAGCAGTACATCAAGCTGAACCGGAAAATTCCCCCCGAGGTCCTGGTTTCCGTCAACCAGATTGAGGGATCGAACAAACTCGCCGATACGGTCGCCTCGCACCTGTCGCTAAAAGTCGCTGAGAAACAGGAGTTGCTGGAAACCGAATCCGTTGCTGAGCGGCTGGAGCGTGTCTACGCCAACATGGAGTCGGAAATCGGTGTTCTCCAGGTGGAGAAGCGGATCCGCAACCGTGTCAAGCGGCAGATGGAAAAGACCCAGCGGGAATATTACCTCAACGAACAGCTGAAGGCGATCCAGAAAGAGCTGGGTGAAGGCGAAGACGGCCGCGATGAAGTGGCCGAACTGGAAGAAAAAATCGCTAAGACTGCCTTGAGCAAGGAGGCTCGGGAAAAGTCGCTTGCGGAGCTGAAAAAACTCCGCTCGATGAGCCCGATGTCGGCCGAAGCGACGGTGGTCCGCAATTATCTCGACTGGATGCTTGGCATTCCCTGGAAGAAGCGCTCGCGCGTCAAGAAGGATATTCGCGCGGCGGGCGAGATTCTCGATACCGATCACTACGGCCTTGAGAAGGTCAAGGAGCGAATTCTCGAATACCTTGCTGTCCAGCAGCGCGCGCGGAAACTGAAAGGTCCGATCCTGTGCCTGGTCGGGCCGCCGGGGGTCGGAAAGACGTCACTCGGCAAGTCGATTGCCCGGGCAACCGGCCGGACCTTCGTGCGCATCTCGCTCGGCGGCGTGCGAGACGAAGCCGAAATCCGCGGCCACCGCCGGACCTACATCGGCTCAATGCCCGGCAAGATCATTCAGGCGATGCGCAAGGCCAAAACCTCCAACCCGCTGTTCCTGCTCGACGAAGTGGACAAGATGGGACATGACTGGCGCGGAGATCCGGCCTCGGCGCTGCTCGAGGTGCTGGACCCCGAACAGAATTCCCATTTCTCCGACCACTACCTGGAAGTGGAATACGATCTCTCGGACGTCCTGTTCCTGACCACCGCCAATACCCTCAACATGGCGCCACCCCTCCTTGACCGGATGGAGATCATCCGCATTTCGGGCTATACCGAGGACGAGAAGGTGGAAATTGCCAAGCGCCACCTGATCCCGAAGCAGGTGGAGGCGCACGGCGTCAAGACCGGTGAATGGGGCATCTCCGACGATGCGCTGCGGGTCCTGATCCGCCACTACACCCGCGAGGCCGGGGTTCGGAACCTCGAGCGGGAGCTCGCCGGCCTGACCCGCAAGGCCGTCAAGGACATCATGATGGGCGATGTCAAAGAGATCGCCATCGAGCCGGACAGCCTCGAGAAGTACGCGGGGGTCAAGCGGTACCGCTACGGTGAGGCCGAGGCGGAGGACATGATTGGGGTCGCCACCGGTCTGGCGTGGACGGAGGTGGGTGGCGAGCTGCTCTCCATCGAGGCGGTCACCGTGCGCGGGCGTGGACGGATTACGATCACCGGTAAACTCGGCGACGTGATGCAAGAGTCGATCCAGGCGGCGCGGTCGTTCGTTCAGTCGCGGGCCGTGCAGTTCGGGATCGTCCCGTCCCGCTTCGGGCGCACCGACATCCACGTTCACATTCCCGAAGGGGCGACGCCGAAGGATGGCCCGTCGGCAGGCATCGCCGTGGTCACGGCGATCGTTTCCGTGCTGACCGGTGTGCAGATTCGCAAGGACGTGGCGATGACCGGGGAGGTGACCCTGCGCGGCCGGGTGCTGCCGATCGGCGGCCTGAAGGAGAAGTTGCTGGCGGCCCACCGCGGCGGTCTGCGCACCGTCCTGATCCCTGATCAGAACGAGCGCGAGCTTTCCGAAATACCGGACAATATCAAGAGCCACCTGGAGATCGTCACCGTTCGCAGTGTCGATGAGGTGCTGAGCCACGCCCTGGTGCGGCCGCTCGAGCCGATCGAATGGGACGAGAACGCCGAGGTCGAGCGCGAGGCCGCGGCGCTGGCTGCGGCTCATGCGGACGACGATGATCTGGGTGGTGTCGTCACCCATTGATGTCAGCATCACGGTGTCGGCGGCGGACGGAACTGTCCGGCGCCGCCGGCCGCGGTGAGGGGCTGCAGATCAGCCGATTCTGCGCGCCGCGCGTGGACCCTCACCCGATAAGCCGGGCTAAGTCCCTGAAAATACTCCGTCCCTCCTGGGTGGCGGAGGCGGTTTGACGCCGCTTCGTTCGTCCACCTAAACTTTTGTGTGCTGTTTGGCCGGCTCATGGGGCCTCCGCCGCTATGTCCGGTGGCGGCCGGGCCGTTCAGAATGTTCAGCATTTGCGCTCGAACCGAGAGCAGGGGTATCTCGCCTTGAACAAGAACGATCTCGCGACCACGGTCGCAACCAGCACCGGTCTGACCAAGCAGGATGCGGCCCGGGCCGTTGACTGCGTGTTTTCGGCGATCACCGACGCCCTGAAGCAGGGCATCGAGGTGAAGGTGGTCGGGTTCGGCACGTTCAGCGTCTCTCAGCGGGCGGCCTCCCAGGGCCGTAATCCGCGCACTGGCGAACCGATCGATATCGAGGCCACGAACCAGGCGAAGTTCAAGGCCGGCAAAGCGCTTAAAGACGCGATCAACTGACGCCGGGCAAAGCCGGCCCGGCGCCCGGCATCCGGCCCGGCGGCGCCCGGGGGCCGGTCAGGCCGGCAGCCGCGATTTGCCGATTGACCACCGGAAGCGGCACCCGGCATTCTGCCCGTCGGTGCAGCCGGTGATGGCGGGGGCGGTTAGCTCAGCTGGGAGAGCGCCACGTTTACACCGTGGATGTCGGCGGTTCGAGCCCGTCACCGCCCACCAGCCGGCCGGGTTGGCGCCCTGCGGCGGCCCGGGTCGGGTCCTGGTCCTTGGGGCTGCTCGGGGCAATGGCTCCCGCCGGCCCTCTTTGCGCAGGTCTTTTGTGACCAGATCGCCGGCGGTGTCGGCGGCGGCGTCCCTTGCAACCCCTGGTCAGCGCTCTTAGCGGACGGTGTGCGTGGTTGCGGTTGTGCAGCCGGCCTGCACAGAGTTCGGGCGGTTCGCTTGACAGGGTGCAGGGTGAGCGGTACACCAACGCTCCCGGCGCGCGCGCCGCAGCGTGTTGGGGGTGTAGCTCAGTTGGTCAGAGCGCTGCCCTGTCAAGGCAGAGGCCGCGGGTTCAAGTCCCGTCACTCCCGCCATCGCTCCTGCGGATCAGACTGGCAGGCGCGGTCATAACGAAGCACAGCCGGTCGCGACGGAAGATGCAGACGGTGCAGTGCTTGTGCCAGCTGCCGACCCCCGGGTCAAACTGGACCGCAGCGACCGCCAATAGACGGTGGGATCATGGATCAGCTGCTCGCGGAATACCTGCCTATCCTGATTTTTATTGTTCTGGCGATTGGCATTTCTGTAATTGCCGTCGGTATGTCTTATATCGTTTCGCCGCAGAAGCCGGATGTGGCCAAAGACTCGGCTTACGAATGCGGCTTTGATCCTTTCGAGGACAGTCGCGGAAAATTCGACGTCCGGTTTTATCTCGTCGCCATTCTGTTCATTATCTTCGATCTTGAAGTAGCATTTCTGTTTCCCTGGGCGGTCTCCCTGGGTGAAATAGGGGTATTCGGGTTCTGGTCGATGATGATCTTCCTCGCCGTTCTCACTGTCGGGTTTATATATGAATGGCGGAAGGGAGCTTTGGAATGGGAATGAACGACCAAGTGCTCTACGGGCCAAGCCGGCCGATCCCGGCCGGTCCCGAACAGGATGAGCTGGTGGCCCAGGCGTCGGCGGAGCTGCAGCACAAGGGCTTTCTGCTGACCCAACTGGATACCATCGTCAATTGGGCGCGCACCGGCTCGATCTGGCCGATGACCTTCGGTCTTGCCTGCTGCGCCATCGAGATGATGCATGCTTATGTGAGCCGGTATGACCTCGACCGGTTCGGGATCGTGCCACGGCCGAGCCCGCGCCAGTCGGATGTGATCATCGTCGCCGGCACTCTGACCAACAAGATGGCGCCGGCGTTCCGCAAGGTGTACGACCAGATGGCCGAGCCGCGCTACGTGGTCTCCATGGGCTCATGCGCCAACGGCGGCGGCTACTATCACTATTCCTATTCGGTGGTGCGGGGCTGTGACCGGGTTGTGCCTGTGGACGTGTTCGTCCCGGGCTGCCCGCCCACGGCTGAGGCCCTGCTCTACGGCCTGTTGCAACTGCAGAAGAAAGTCCGGCGCACCGGCTCGCTGTGGCGATAAACGCAACCGTTCCGGTGACCGTCCGACAGTGGGATGCCAAGTGGTGAGCGATCCAGCACTCAGGGAACTCGGCGACTTCATCGAAGCGGCGATGCCGGAAGCCGTCCTTGCGGTCTCCCTCAAGGGCGATGAGTTGTGCGTGACAACGGGTCGCGATCAGGTCGTGCGGCTGCTGAAATTCCTTCGTGACGATCCGAATTGCCAGTTCAAGCAGCTTGTTGACGTCTGCGGCGTTGATTATCCGGAGGACGCCGAGCGGTTCGAGGTGGTCTACCACCTGCTCAGCCTGACCCAGAACCGCCGCATCCGGGTCAAGGTCCGCACCGCCGAGGACCAGCCGGTTCCGACCGTGACCGGCGTGTTCGCCTCGGCCATCTGGTACGAGCGGGAAGTCTGGGACATGTACGGGGTGTTCTTCGACGGCCATCGCGATCTGCGCCGGCTGCTCTCCGACTATGGCTTCCAGGGGCATCCCCAGCGTAAGGACTTCCCGCTGACCGGTTACGTGGAGGTTCGCTATGACGACGAGCAGAAGCGGGTCGTCTACGAGCCGGTCAAGCTGCCCCAGGAGTTCCGCAACTTCGACTTCCTGAGCCCGTGGGAAGGCCTGACCCGGTTGCCCGGTGACGAGAAGGCCGGCCCCGCCGAGGATCGATAATGCCCGAGACGCTGATTCAGAACTTCACCCTCAACTTCGGGCCGCAGCACCCGTCGGCGCACGGCGTTCTCCGGCTGGTTCTGGAGCTCGACGGCGAGGTGATCGACCGGGCCGACCCGCATATCGGGCTGCTCCATCGCGGCACCGAAAAGCTGATCGAGTACAAGACCTATCTGCAGGCGATCCCCTACTTCGACCGCCTCGACTACGTCTCCCCGCAGAATCAGGAACATGCTTTTGCGCTGGCGGTTGAGAAACTGCTCGGCATCGATGTGCCGCCGCGGGCCAAACACATCCGCATCCTCTACGCCGAGTTCGGGCGGATTCTGAACCACATCTTCACCGTCTGCGCGTTTGCCATGGACGTGGGCGCGATGACGCCAATGCTGTGGGGCTTCGAGGAGCGCGAGCGGTTGATGGGCTTCTGCGAGCGGGTTTGCGGTGCCCGCCTGCACATGAACTACTTCCGCCCCGGCGGTGTTGCATTCGACATGCCGCCCGGCCTCATCGACGACATTCGGGACTGGGCCAACAACTTCCCGAAATTCATCGACGATCTGGAGGCGCTGCTCACCGAAAACCGGATATTCAAGCAGCGGACCGTGGATATCGGCGCGATCAACGCCGAACAGGCTTTCGATCTCGGCTTCACCGGTCCGAACCTGCGGGCGTGCGGCGTGCCCTGGGATTTGCGCAAGGCCCAGCCCTACGATGGGTATGAGGCGTTCGACTTCGACATTCCGGTGGGCACCCACGGCGACTGCTTTGACCGCTATCTGGTGCGGATTGCCGAGATGCGGGAAAGTCTCAAGATCGTCCAGCAGTGCCTGGACAGCATGCCCGCCGGCCCCGTCAAGGTGATGGACAACAAGATTGCGCCGCCGTCCCGCGGCGAGATGAAGACCTCGATGGAAGCGCTGATCCATCACTTCAAGCTTTACACTGAGGGCTATCACGTGCCGCCGGGCGAGACCTACACCGCGGTCGAGGCACCCAAGGGCGAGTTCGCCGTGTATGTGGTCGCTGACGGGACGAACCGACCGTACCGGTGCCGGATCCGCACCCCCGGCTTTCCACACCTGGCGGCGATGGATGTGCTGTGTCGCGGCCACATGCTCGCCGATGCGGTGGCGGTGCTGGGCTCGCTCGATATCGTCTTCGGGGAGATCGACCGATGAGCACACCGGCCCCCGGCGGGACACCGTTTGCGTTCACCCCGGAGATGGAGGCGGAAGCCCAGCGGATTATCGCCAAATATCCGCCGGGCCGGCAGGCGAGCGCGGTTCTGCCGCTGCTGTATCTGGTGCAGCGCCAGGAGGGCTGGGTGCCGCCGGCGGCGCTGGATCGCGTCGCTGATTATCTCGGGATGCCGCCAATCCGGGTGTACGAGGTCGCCACGTTCTACACGATGTTTAACCTGAAGCCTGTGGGGCGCCACCACGTGCAGGTTTGCACCAATCTGTCGTGCTGGCTCCGCGGCTCGGATGCGATCGTCGATGCCGTTCAGGAGCGGTTCGGCATCCGCATCGGCGAGACGACGGCGGACGGCGAGGTCACCCTCTCCGAAGTGGAATGCATGGGCGCGTGCGTGAACGCACCGATGATGCAGGTGGGCGACGACTTCTATGAAGATCTCACGGCCGATACGGCCCTGAAGGTGATCGAGGACCTGCTGGCCGGGCGGCATCCGAACCCGGGATCGCAGATTGGCCGCCGCAGCTGTGAGCCGATCGGCGGTCTCACCACTCTGACCACCCTGGACACCGGCGGCAGCCATCAGGGAGAGCGCTGAATGCTTCGCGATCAGGATCGCATCTTCACCAACCTCTACGGCCTGCACGACACCGGGCTGGCCGGCGCGCGGGCCCGCGGCGACTGGGACGGCACCCGGGAACTGATCGCCAGGGGCCGGGACTGGATCGTCGAGGAGGTCAAGAAGTCGGGCCTCCGCGGCCGCGGCGGCGCCGGCTTTCCCACCGGTGTCAAATGGTCGTTCATGCCCAAAACCATCGGCGAGCGGCCCCATTACCTGGTCGTCAATGCCGACGAGAGCGAGCCCGGAACCTGTAAGGACCGGGAGATCATGCGCCACGATGCCCAGAAACTCATCGAGGGCTGCCTGCTCTCCGGTTTCGGGATGGGCGCGCATACCGCCTACATTTACATCCGCGGCGAATTCTTCCGCGAATACGAGGCGCTGCAGCGCTCGATCGACGAGGCCTACGAGGCCGGGTTGATCGGCCGCAACGCGTGCGGCTCGGGCTGGGACTTCGACGTTTACGTCCACCGTGGGGCCGGCGCCTATATCTGCGGTGAGGAGACGGCGCTGATCGAGAGCCTGGAAGGCAAGAAGGGTCAGCCGCGGCTGAAGCCGCCGTTTCCGGCCAGTGTCGGCGTTTACGGTTGCCCGACCACGGTCAACAATGTGGAGACGATCGCGGTGGTGCCGACGATCCTCCGCCGCGGCGGCAACTGGTTCGCCTCGCTCGGCCGGCCGAAGAATTGCGGCACCAAGCTGTTCAACATCTCCGGCCACGTCAATGAGCCGTGCACGGTCGAGGAGGAGATGAGCATTCCCCTCAAGGAGCTCATCGAGCGGCATGCCGGCGGTGTGCGTGGCGGCTGGAACAATCTGCTCGCCGTGATCCCCGGCGGCTCTTCGGTGCCGTTGGTCCCGAAACCGGTCTGCGATACCCTCCTCATGGACTTCGATTCCTGCATGGCGGCGCACACCGGCCTCGGGACGGCCGCGGTCATGGTCATGGACAAGTCCACGGACGTGGTGAAGGCGATCACCCGGCTGGCGTACTTTTACAAGCACGAGAGCTGCGGCCAGTGCACCCCCTGTCGGGAAGGCACCGGCTGGATGTGGCGGGTGCTGAAGCGGATGTGCATGGGCGACGCCAGCGTTGAGGAGATCGATGTCCTGGAAGAGGTGACCCGTCAGGTCGAGGGCCATACCATCTGCGCCCTCGGCGATGCCGCGGCTTGGCCGATCCAGGGGCTGATCCGCCATTTCCGCCCGGAGCTGGAGCGCCGGATTCACGAACGTCAGGCGGCGCAGGCGCAGCGGGCTGCCTGAGCGGTTTTTTTGGGAAACGCGACCATGCCGAAGCTGACCATCGACGGCACCGAAGTGGAGGTCGAGGCCGGCCTCACCATCCTTCAGGCCTGCGAGCAGCTGGGAATTGAAATTCCCCGGTTCTGCTATCACGAACGCCTGTCGATCGCCGGCAACTGCCGGATGTGCCTGGTGGCGATGGAGAAGTCGGCGAAGCCGGTGGCCAGCTGCGCCATGCCGGTGGCTGACGGAATGGTGATCGACACGAAGAGCCCGAAAGTGCAGAAGATGCGCCAGGGGGTGATGGAGTTTCTGCTGATCAACCACCCCCTCGATTGTCCGATCTGCGAT
>CAYVUM010000120.1:0-9652 GCA_964454795.1 uncultured Rhodospirillaceae bacterium | reverse complement strand
GACCTGTTCAACATCCTTTTGCAGATCATGGACCACGGCAAGCTCACCGATCACAACGGCAAGACCGTCGATTTCCGCAACGTGATCCTGATCATGACCACCAACGCCGGCGCTTCCGAACTCGCCAAGCCGGCCATTGGCTTCGAGCGGGAGGAGCGGATCGGCGACGATACTGAGGCGATCGAGCGGACCTTCTCGCCCGAATTCCGTAACCGCCTCGACGCCGTGATCCCGTTCGCCGGCCTTTCCGGCGACGTGATCGGCCGGGTTGTCGACAAGTTCGTGATGCAGCTCGAAGCGCAGCTGGCCGACCGCCAGGTGACCATCGAACTGACCGACGATGCGCGGGCCTGGCTCGCCCGCAAGGGCTATGATCCGCGCTACGGGGCCCGTCCTCTGGCCCGCGTGATCCAGGAGCACATCAAGCGGCCACTGGCCGAGGAACTGCTGTTCGGCCGGCTGACCAAGGGTGGGGTCGTGCAGGTGTCAGTGGTCGACGGCAAGATCGCCTTCGATTATCCGGAGATTCCGAGCAAGGCGGCCAAACCGGACGGCAAACAGACCGACGAGCCGGTCTCAACCGGCTGACCCGGACTCGGCGACCGTCGTTTCCGGGGTCTGACCACCCGGACGGGGCTGCGGGAGCCTGATCGCGCGGCGGCCATGGTCTCGCCTCTCCGCCTCCCTCACTGAACGTCGACGGCCGCATTGACGCCGCCGACCGGGCGCGCCACCCTGCAATGGTGCAGTGCGAAAACACGCTTGGGGAGGCGCGCCGCGATGGCTGTTCCATTTCTCGCCGGCATCCGAATCCTGGACTTAAGCCAGTATCTGCCGGGGCCGTTCGCGGCGCGGATGCTGGGCGATTTCGGCGCCGAGGTCGTCAAGGTGGAGCCGCCCGGCGGCGAGCCGGGGCGTCGCCTCGACAACAACGGCAACGCGTCCGTCTCCCCCTACTATCACATCGTCAACGCCGGCAAGCGGGTCATCGAGATCGACCTGAAGGCGCCGGCGGGCCGTGAGCAGCTGGAGCGGCTGGTCGCCGCCGCCGATGTCTTGCTGGAATCCTACCGGCCCGGCGTCCTCGACCGCCTCGGCTTCGGCGAGCAGCGGCTGCGCGACCTGAACGCCCGGCTCGTCCACTGCGCCCTGTCCGGCTACGGCCAGACCGGTCCCCACCGGCTCGTCCCCGGCCATGATCTCAATTATGTGGCGCTGACCGGTGCACTCGGCGCCACCGGCACCGAGGAGGGGCCGGTCATTCCGTTCCCGCCGATGGCCGACCACGCCGGGGCGCTGCAGGCGGTCATCGCCATCCTGGCGGCGCTGCTCGGGCGCGACCGGCCGGCCGCCGGCACACAGCAGGGCTGCACGCTGGACGTGGGGATGAGCGACGCGCTGCTTGCGTTGCAGGAGCTGGCCTTCGCGTTCGAGACCGGCCGGCGCCGGGGCCTGCTCACCGGCGGTGCGGCCGGCTATCAGATCTATCGCACCGCCGACGACCGGTTCATCACCATCAGCCCGCTGGAGCCGAAGTTCTGGGCCAACTTCTGCACCGCCGTCGGCCGGCCCGACTGGATCTCCCGGCAGACCGAGCCGCTGCCCCAGCATGCGCTGATCGGCGAGGTGGCGGCGGTGCTGGGGAGCCAGCCGCTATCGCACTGGGAAAACGTGCTTGGCGCCGCCGACTGCTGCTTCCATCCGGTTCTCGAGCACGCGGAGGTTCCCGATCATCCCCAGGTTCGCGCCCGCGGCCTGATCCGCCGTCATCCCGACTGGACGGAGGTGCTGCTGCCGGTGCGGATCGACGGTGCCGACCCGCCGGCCAGGGCCGATGTGGCGTTCGCCAGCGTCGACACGATCCTTGAATCCTGGGGCGCGAACGTGGCCTGATACCACCGGGCCGATGAAGGGATGCTCGTCGGCCCGCTGGCTACCGGCAGGGGCGATCTTCGACGATCCTGAGGGTACCGGACTTCGGTCCGGTCAGCGGCAGCGCCGAGCGGGGGGCGACCAGAAAGCGGGTCGTCGCGACCCGGCCGCCGGCGGCCGATTGGGCGATCGCCGCCCGCCGGCAGCGGCCGCAGAGGTTGACCAGCGCCGGTCCGCGGGCGGTGGAGGCGAAGCGCAGGCACACCGGTCCTGACGGTTCATCCACGGTCACCGGGGGGCCGGCGGAGGGGGCGGGCCGCTCGCTGATGCCACCGTCGAACACTCCGGCACCGGCCTGCGGCAGGCCGGCGAGCAGGGATATGCAGAGCAGCGGGGGCAGGGCCGCGCGGAGGATCATTTCCCCAGTGTGGGCCCAACGTTGTTAAGCTGCGGTTAGCAGCGCCCGGCATCCTGACGGAACGGCAGCTCCGCCTCCAGGCGGGCGATGTCGGCCTCGACCGCCTGCCGCTCGCCGCTGACGAACCGCTCGACGGCGGCGCGCAGCCCCGGGTTGGCGATCCAGTGCACGCTGAAAGTGCGGACCGGCCGGTAGCCGCGCTGGACCTTGTGCGGTCCCTGGGCACCCGCCTCGACCCGGGACAGCCCCGTTGCAATCGCAAAGTCGATGGCGCGGTAGTAGCAGGCCTCGAAGTGGAGGAACTTGAACGCCTCGGCGCAGCCCCAGTAGCGGCCGAACAAGGCACCGTCGCCGCGCAGGTTGAGGGCGCCGGCGACCGGCCGGCCGGCGGCGTCCTCGACGTAGACCAGCACGACCCGGTCGCCAAGCCTCTCGCCGAGCAGGGAGAAGAACGGGCGGTTGAGATAGGCGTAGCCCCACTTGCGGTCGTGGGTGTTGCGGTAGAAGCGGTGGAAGGCGTCCCAGTGGCGCTCGGCGATCTCGCTCCCAACCAGGGTCCGGACCATCACCTCGCTGTCACTGACCACCTGGCGCTCCTTGCGGATCGTCTTGCGCTTGCGGGACTGAAGATCGCCCAGAAAATCCTCGAAGCGGCCGTAGCCGCGGTTGAACCAGTGGTACTGCTCGCCGATCCGGTTCACCAAGCCGAGTGCGCCGAGCCGCTGCCACTCGGCTTCGGTGGGAAAGGTGATGTGCAGCGATGAGACCCCGCTCTGCTCGCCGAGCCGGACCATCGCCCTGACAAGCAGCTCGGCCGTGTCCGCCGGCGCACCGTCGCGGACGAGGAGGCGGCGACCGGTCACCGGCGTGAACGGCACCGCGCACTGCAGCTTGGGATAATAACGGCCGCCGGCCCGCTCATAAGCGTCAGCCCAGCCCCAATCGAACACATACTCGCCGTAGGAGTGAGATTTCAGGTAGAGCGGCGCGCAGCCGATGATCCGCCCGGCCGCGTCCTCGGCGGTAAGGTGATGGGGCATCCAGCCGGCCTCGGCGCCGGCGGCGCCGGAGTCTTCGAGGGCGGAGAGAAATGCATGGCTGACAAACGGGTCGGCCGTGCCGGCACAAGCATCCCAGTCGGCGGCAGCGATGTTGCCGATTTCGCCGGCCACCTTGACGGTCCGCACCTCGCTGCCGTCGGGCATGCTCTCACCGCTCCGTTGCTCCCCTCTGCCAAGAGTCTGGGATGCGCCGCCGCGGGTTCAAGGCGCGAGGCTCACGCGGCGACCAGCGATGATCCCCGCAGGCAGCGGCCGGAACCGGAGGCCAGCGGGATCAGCGGCGGCTGGTGCCGGGGCGGAGGCCGACGCCGGGTGAGCGCGGAGCAAGAGACGGACCGGACAGCATCCGCTGTTCGAACTCGAGGTTGCGGCGCTCGAGGTCCAGCGTCATCTCCCGGGCCCGTTCCTGGCTGCTCCGGCCCGGCTCGAGGAGCCGTCGCGCCGTCGACTGCCGCGGCAGGGAGTCGAGTCTGCGCTCAAGCAGGTCCTGCCTGGCTTCGAGCAGACGCCGGCGCGCCTCCACTGCGCGCTCGCCCGCGTCCGGCAGGTCCGGCGGCGGCGGCCGGTCGAAGAACTCGGGCCGCGGATCCCGCCGCGAAATCGCCCGCAGCCGCCCGGTCGACCGCTCGATGTCTGGGTCCGGATCTTCCCAGTCGACAGAGACCGGCTCGCCGGGGAGGAACTGCTCGGCGGCGGACCGGGTCGCTGACCGGTCCACAGGAATGCCGGTCGCTGCCCCGGGCCCCCACGGTTCCGCGCCGGCCGTCCCGGGCTGGACCGCGAGAAAACCGGCGACGGCCGCAGCCAGAGCGAGGCGACCTGCCGTTCCGCTGGCGGATCGGGTGTGCGGACAGAGCACGATCCTGTTCCTTTCGTTCGCCACCGCCACTGCCAGTGCGCCCAAACGATCGCAACGCCGGCATGATCGCCTATTCTTGACATAGTCTCCGGCGGACGATGTGCCAACCGGCGGCAGGCCCGGCTCCCGGAGCTTTGAGGGTCAACGGCAGGATGGAGGACGGAATGGACGGACGCTGGCGGCGATGGTCGATCGTTGTTGCCGCTCTCCTGATCGCGGGCTGCGCCGGCGTGCCCACAGTCGGCCAGCGCCAGCGCTCGGATCAGAGCTGGGTGTTCGCCCAGACGCTGATGGGGTCGTCCGGTCCGTTGCTGGTGGAGATCCTCGGCACGCCCTACGATGTCCCCCAGGCGGCGCTCGTCGAGCGGGTGCTGTCGGAGATGACCCGGGCGATCGCCTGGTCGTCCACTGCGCGATTCACCACCGATCCGGCCGTCGCCGGCAGCCAGTCGATGCGGGTTGTCTGGGCCTTCAACGGCGGGCCCGGCGGCCGGACGCAGTGCCGGGGGGATGGCGGCGGCGGCAAGCCGCAGGCAAACGGCGCAGTGCGGATCAACGCGGTGTTCTGCGACGATGCATTCGTGATCGCCGACATCACCGGCCGGCTGGGCGAGACCGGCGGGATCGAGGACCCCGCGTTCGCCGCCCTCATTCGCCAGGTCACGGTCGAGATGTTCCGTCCGGACCCGGAGGACGAGCGTGACCGGGTGATTGCCGCAACGGGGCGTTGACGCCGGCGGCGGCGACGTCTCGACCGCCGGGCGGCCCGATCGCCTCGCCGGCCCGGGGTTACTGGCAGCGGGTGGTGCTGTCCTCGGGGTCGAAGGGCGACCAGCCGCGCCGGCCGTTGCCGCCGCAGCTCTCCAGAGTCCCGACGCTGCGCCGCGCCGCATTCCACAGATCGTAGGGCTCGCGAACCGGCTCCCAGCTCTCCCCGCCGAGCGCGTGCCAGCCGCGCCGCGGGCCCTCGGTGACTGTCTCCCCGAACGCCGACCGGCCACGACCGGTGCCGCAGCCATAGTGCGCCAGGACCTTGCGGACGTAATTCCGGGTCTCGCGGTACGGGGGAATACCCTTATGCCGTTCCACGGCCTTTTCGCCGGCGTTGTAGCCGGCAAGGGCCAGATCGAGATTGCCGTTGAACTCGTCAAGCAGCCAGCGGAGGTAAGTCATCCCGCCGCGGATGTTCTGGGCGGGATCGAACGGATCGCCCACCCCGAACCGCTTCGCCGTCTCAGGGATCAGCTGCATCAGGCCCTGGGCCTTTTTCGGGGAGACGGCCCCGGCATGAAAATTGGACTCCACCTTGATCACCGCGAACACCAGCTGTGGATCGAGGCCGAGCGCCGGCGCCAGCTTGCGGACGATGCCGTCGACGTGGCCCGGAACCTTGAATCCCGCCGCTTGCACGCCGCCGATCGGACAGCCGCTCGACAGGGGCAGACTGCCCGAAGGCAATCCCCGGACGCCGGCCGCCGAGCCCGGCGGGGCGCGACGCGAGGCATCAAGAACGATCTTGCCGGCGGCATCCCGGACGATGGCGCCCGACTTCCAGGCCGGCGGCTCACCGAGGTCCAGCTGCCCGGCGATGCGGTGGGCGGCGGAGTCGGCGACGGCACCGGCGGTCAGAACGCTCAGGACAAGGGCAACGACGGGGACAAGGACTGACAGGCGTTTCGCTGGCCGGACCACGGGAACCCTCGTGCGTGGTGGTGGATCGCTGTCTCCAGGACCGGTCGGGACGCTTATCGCCATCCGCCGGTCACCCCCTCTTTCCCCCTGCGCATCCCTCAGACTGTTCCGAAGGGCCGCGGGACCCCTGCCGGAACCCCGTGGCGGGCGCCAACCGGAACGTGCACGAAGATGCCACATACACCACCGCACAGGCAACGATTTCCACGAACCGGCGCGGGACAGGCCGTGGCCAATGCCCCTTGGCAAGGCTCAGGCGTCGCGCCAGATTGCATGCATCTGACCGAAAGCCGGCCACGCGGCTTCCGGGGAGTCCTGCGAGAGGAGCAACACGTGCCGCAATCCGGTTTACCGGCGGAAGGCCGCCAGGCCCTGGCGACCTGGTTGTTTGTCCTGGCCGGCATGGTGGTGGCGATGATCGTGATCGGCGGCCTGACCCGGCTGACCGGGTCCGGGTTGTCGATGGTCGACTGGCGGCCGGTGACCGGCTGGTTGCCACCGCTGACCGAGGCCGGCTGGCAGGCCGCCTTCACCGCCTATCAGGCAACGCCGGAATACCGGGACGTGAATGCGGGGCTGACGCTCGCCGGGTTCCGCGAGATCTTCTGGCTGGAATACATTCACCGGCTGTGGGGCCGGCTGATCGGCGTGGTTTTCGCGATCCCCTTTGCGGTGTTCCTGTGGAAGGGATGGATCGACCGCCGGGCGGCACCGCGGTTCGCGATCCTTTTCGTGCTGGGCGGTCTTCAGGGGGGGCTCGGCTGGTACATGGTGCAGAGCGGCCTGGTCGACCGGCCGGAGGTCAGCCAGTACCGGCTGGTGGCGCACCTCGGCGCGGCGCTGGTGATCTACGCGGCCCTGCTCTGGAGCGCTTTCGGCTATCGCGCGCATCCCGAAAAGCCTGACAGCGGCGAGGCGCCCTCGGGTCATGCCGCGGTGCTCGTGGCGATGATCTTCATGACCGTGCTGTCCGGGGGGTTCGTCGCCGGTCTGGACGCCGGCTATGCCTACAACACCTTCCCCACCATGGACGGCTACTGGCTGCCGCCGTTGCTCTACGCTGCTGATCCGGCCTGGCTGAGCGCTTTCGAAGATATCACCACCGTCCAGTTCAATCACCGGGTGCTGGCAATCGTCACGGCCGCGGTGGCGGTGGCGTTCTGGCTGCGCGTTCACTTGTTCGTGGCTGACGGGGCGGTGCGGCGGGCGGCGGCCGCGGTCGGCGTGGCGGCCCTCGCTCAGGTCGGGCTCGGCATCGCGACGTTGCTGCTCATCGTGCCGCTGCCGCTTGCCGCCGCTCATCAGGCGGGGGCCGTCGTGCTGTTCACCGCGGCGCTTTGGGCGGCGTTCACTTGCCGGCGGGCGCCGGTCAGCGTGCCGGGGGTGATGCGAGCGCGGCCAGTCTGACCAGTTCGACGGTCGATCCGGCTTTCATCCGCCGCAGCACCGATCGTCGCCGCACCTCCACGGTGCCGCGGTCCAGGTTCAGGGCGCGGGCGATCTCCGGCGTGGTCCGGCCCTCAATCAGCAGGTCGTAGACCCGGCGCTGCTCAGGATCGAGGCTGTTCAGCCGTTCGACGACGACCCGGGCTTCCGAGCGCCAGCTCCGCCACGCCGCGTCCAGGCCGATCGACTGGGCGATCCGCTCCAGTAACTCGGCATCGTGAAACGGCTTCTGGAGGAAGTCGAGGGCGCCGGCCTTCATGGCCCGCACCGCCGTCGGGATGTCGCCGTGGCCGGTCAGCATGATCACCGGCCGCAGGTCGGCCCGCGCCGCCAGCCATTCGAGGAGCTCGATGCCGCTCATCCGCGGCAGGTGGAGATCCAGAAGCAGGCAGCCCGGCCGCTTGGCATCATAGCCGGCAAGGAAGGCCTCGGCGCTGGGGAAGTCGGTGGTCGCGTAGCCGCGGCCGTTGATCAGGTAACAGATGCTCTGGCGCAGCGCCTCGTCGTCGTCGACCACGTAAACGGTGGTGGCACCGGCCCTGGCTCCCTGGTCCTGGCGGGCAGGCCTATCCGCCATCGCCGGCACTCCACTCGGGTAGGAACACGCAGAACGCCGCGCCGCCGTCGCCGTCGTCGGGGTCGTCGATCCAGATCCGGCCGCCGTGACCGTCGACCAGGCCGCGGGCGATCGCGAGGCCAAGGCCGAGACCCGAGGGTTTGGAGGTGTAGAAGGAGGCGAACAGGTGCTCGCGGCTCGCGTCGGGAACCCCCGGCCCGGTGTCGCGGACTGAGATCCGCATGCCACCCGGCTCCCGTTTGGTTGCCACCTCCAGGCGGCGGACACCGCCGTTCCCGGCAACGATCGCATCGATGGCGTTGTTGACCAGGTTGTCGAGAACCTGCTCGAGTTCGACAGCGCGGCCGGCGACCGGCGGCAGGTCATCGGCGAGGTCCAAAGCCGGGCTGATTGCACTCCGGTCGAGAGCTTCGCTGGCGCGGGTCAGCGCGTCGCCGACAATCGCATTGATGTCCACCGGCTCCGGGGCGGCGACGTCGCCGCGGATCAGCCGGCTGACCGCCTCGACGATGTCCGCCGCCCGGGCCGCTCCGGCGCGGATGGTCTCGAACGATGCCCGCAGATCCCCCGGGGTGGCCTCACCGGATTCGAGCCGGTCGAGACTGCCCTGGCTGCGGGCAACGATCGTCGCCAGGGGCTGGCGAACCTCATGGGCCAGAGCCGCGATCGCCTCGCCGAGCAGCACGGCCCGGTCTTTGCGGGCTTGCGCCGGCGGATCCCCGGCGGTGACCTCCCAGTGGGCGCCGCTGGCGTCGGAGGGGCGGCCCCCGTCGTCATCACCGGCCTCGATCCGGCTGGTGAGGGGCTCACCGACCACCAGGATGCCACTCACGGTGCCGCCGTCCTCGCCGGTCAGGGGCACCACCGTCGCCGGCGTGGCGACGCTGGGCCGGCCGGCGGGGGTGAAGCTGAGCGTGCCGTACCAGGGCCGTCGATCCTCGACGGCGGACCACAGGGCGGAGAGGCCGGCGTCGTCGAGGCTGGCGAAAACCACGTCGCTGGCATCGGCGCCGACGACCGAAGCTGCGCGGCAACCGGCAAGGGCGCAGAAGGCCCCGTTGACGGCCTCGATCTCCCCCGAACTGTCAGCAATGACGGTGAAGGCCGGCAGTGCGTCCAGCGCCGCCGCCAGGCGGGCGAGCCGCCGCACATCGCGGCAATGGTCGGTGACATCGTGGAGGACGATCAGGGCGGCAGGCGCCGCCACTTCGCCATAGCGTCCGACCCGGGCTTCCAGGGTCCGGCTGCCGCACGAAATCGTTATGCTTCGTGGGTGCGGGGCGGCGATCACCGCAGCGACCCGGGCAGCAAGGCGGTCCCCCTCCTCACCGCCAAACGCGGCGGCCGGCGTGGTGGCCGGCCGGGCCTCGCGGCTCCTGGCGGCGGCCTATGGCTCCGGCGGCGTTCGCGTGTACCAGGCCACCCTGGGGCAGGAGGTGGTCACCTGCGAGTCCGAGGAGCCGACCCGCTCGATCCTGATCGCCCCCAAGGAGGACGCCGCCTACGCCCTCACGGCCGCGGGCCTGCACCGCTGGGCCATGGACCTCAAGCACCCCGAGGCGACGCTGAGCTCCATGTTCCTGCCCGTCTGGTACGAGACGTACCCCAGGCCCACGCACGTGTGGCAATCCACCGGCGGGACCGACGCGTTCGAGATGAAGCTCGGCATGCTGCCGCTCGTGTTCGGCACGCTCAAGGCCACGCTGTATTCGCTGCTGATCGGCGTG
>CAYVUM010000119.1:0-9809 GCA_964454795.1 uncultured Rhodospirillaceae bacterium | reverse complement strand
GCCGTCCCGCGGCCGATCTCGTCGAACACCACCAGAGCCCGCGGCCCCGCCTGGTTCAGGATCGCCGCCGTCTCAACCATTTCGACCATGAACGTCGAGCGGCCGCGTGCCAGCTCATCGCCCGCGCCGATGCGGGAGAACAGCCGGTCGACGATGCCGATTTCCGCGGCGTCGGCGGGCACAAAGCTGCCGCTCTGGGCGAGCAGGGCGATCAGTGCGGTTTGGCGGAGGAAGGTGCTCTTGCCCGCCATGTTGGGGCCGGTGAGCAGCCAGACACGCCGGCCCGCGGCGAGCGTGCAGTCGTTGGCGACGAATGCGCCGCCGTCGCCGGCGGCCAGCGCCGCTTCCACCACCGGGTGGCGGCCAGCCATGATCTTCAGGTCGGGACCGTCATTGACCAGCGGCCGGCACCAGCGGGCGGCGGCGGCGAGCGTGGCGAGCGCGGCGGCCACATCGAGGGCGGCCAGGGCAGCGGCGGCCGCGGCGATCTCCCGCGACCGTCCGGCCACCTCGCCGACCAGGTCGTCCAGAACCTCAAGCTCGATCGCCAGGGCGCGCTCGGCGGCGCGGTTGATCCGGTCCTCCAACTCGCCCAGTTCCACCGTGGAAAATCGCATGGCATTCGCCATGGTCTGGCGGTGGATGAACGTGCCGCCTCCGGTCAGGGCCGCGCCGTGCCTGGCCGGCACCTCCACGTAATAGCCGAGGACGTTGTTGTGGCGGATTTTCAGCGCGCTGACCCCGGTGGCCTGGGCGTAGCGGCCCTGCATCTCAGCGATCACCCGGCGGCTGTCATCGCGGAGCCGGCGCTGCTCGTCGAGGGCGGCGTTGTGGCCGGCGGCGATGAACCCGCCGTCGCGGGCGTTGACCGGCAGCTCGGCGGCGAGCGCGGCGGCCAGCCGGTCGATCAGCACCCGGTGGCAGCCGAGCGCGCTCACCTCGGCGGTCAGTCCCGCCGGCATGCCGGCCCCGGCGCCCTCCAGCAACGCCCGCAGCTCCGCGGCGATCCCGAGGGCATCGCGGACGGCGGCGAGATCGCGCGGACCGCCGCGGCCGAGGGTCAGCCGCGACAGCGCCCGCTCCGCATCGGGGCAGCGTTTCAGCGCCTTGCGAGCCTCGCCACAGAGGTCCGGGTCGTCGGCGAAGAACTGCACGGCATCGAGCCGGGCGTCGATCGCTGCCACATCGGTCAAGGGGGCGGTCAGCCGGGCGGCGAGCAGCCGCGCCCCGGCGCCAGTGACGGTGCGGTCGACGGTGGCAAGCAGGCTGCCGGCCCGCTCGCCGGCGAGGGTGCGGGTCAGCTCGAGATTGCGGCGGGTGGCGGCGTCGATCGCCATCACCGCCCCTTGGCCGAGCCGCCGCGGCGGCTCCAGGCGCGGCAGCCGGCCCTTCTGGGTGAGCTCGACGTAATCGACGAGGGCGCCGAGGGCGCCGATCTCGGCCCGGCCGAAGGTGCCGTAGGCATCCAGGCTCGCCACCCCGAACAGGGCCTTCAGCCGCTTCTCGCCGTTAAGGCTGTCGAGGCGGGCCGCCGGCAGCGGGGTCAAGCGCTCGCGCACCGCGGCCAACGTCTCGAACAGCGCCGGACGCTGTACCACCGCCTCGGGCACCAGCAGCTCCCCGGGCTCGAGGCGGGCGAGGGCGGCGTCCAGGTCCGCCGGCTCGAGCGGCTGGGCTTCCAGGGCGCCGGTGGAAATGTCGACCCAGGCCAGGCCAAGGGTGCCGCCGGCCTCGGCGAGGGCCGCCAGATAGTTGTGACGGCGGCTTTCAAGAAGGCTGTCCTCGGTCAGCGTGCCGGCGGTAACCAGACGGACCACGGCGCGGCGAAGCGGGCCCTTGGCGCCGCGCTTCTTCGCCTCTGCCGGCTCCTCGGTCTGCTCGCACACCGCGACCTTGAAGCCGGCGCGGATCAGCTTCGCCAGATAGCCGTCGTGGCTCGCCACCGGCACCCCGCACATGGGAATGTCGGCATCCCCATGGCGGCCGCGCCGGGTCAGGGCGATGTCGAGCACCTGTGCGGCCCGCTCGGCATCCTCGAAGAACAGCTCGTAGAAATCGCCCATCCGGTAAAACAGCAGGCAGTCCGGATGCTCGCGCTTGATCGCCAGGTACTGGGCGATCATCGGGCTGGCGGCGGCCTCAGGGGCCGTCGGCGGGGCATCGCGGGGGCTCATCGCCGCACACGCTAGCACGGGCGCGCCGGCGCCGCAGCCGCTTGCCGACGCTTCGGTCCCGGGCGCAGTATGGGCGGACGAAACGGAGGCAACCGTCATGAACGAGACCGCTCCCGCGCCCGCCCCCGAGATCGTCGGCCTGCTCGCCGACCGGGCCAGTTTCGAGGCCTGCGTCAGCGACCTGATGGCCGCCGGGTTCGACCGTGCCGATCTTTCGGTGCTGGTCAGCCACGAATCTCTCGAGGCCGCGGAGCCGCCGGAACGAACCTGGCGCGACGTGCTGGCCGGCCTGACCGGCGAGATCCGCTTCGAGGTGCCGCTGGTGGCGGCCGGGGCGATTCTCTACGCTGGCGGCCCGCTGACCGCGCTGATCGCTGCCGGTATCGGCGGGGCAGTCGGCGGACTGGCGCTCAAGGATGCGCTGGAGATGGTGGTCTCCCGCCCCCACGCCGGCCAGTTCGCCGAAGCGCTCAAGCGCGGCGAGCTGCTGCTCTGGGTGCGCGCCGACGACCCGGAGCGCGAGGCCGAGGCCACCGCGATCCTGAACCGCCACCACGCCCGGGGGGTGCACCGCACCGCCCCGGAGGCTTAAAGCCTGAGGCCATCCTGGATCGCATCGCGGCGCTGGTGATGACGAGGTCAGGGCGGCAGAGGCAAACGGGAAAGACCGCGCCGTGCCCGTGAACGCCACGATCGGCCACGTGATCGCCACCATCGGCTACGAAAAAGCCTCTGTCGCCGCGGTGATCGCCGCGCTCCGGACCGCCGGCATCGCCACCCTTATCGACGTGCGGGCCGTCCCCTGGTCGCGCCGGCCGGAGGTCTGCAAACGCTCCCTCAAGGCCGCCGCCGAGCGGGCCGGGATAAGCTAGAGCGGGTCGCCTCCCAATAGGATCGCTCCGCGATGCTATTGGGAGGCGTGAATCCGCTCTACCCTGTTGAATCAGAGCAGATCCCGATCAGATTGGATCGCAAAGCGATTCAATCTGATCGGGATCTGCTCTATGTCCACCTCCCCGGGCTCGGCAATCCCAAGGCCGGGCGCGACGCCGCCCGCGCCGGCCGCAGCGAGGCGTACCGCCGGATCTTCGAGCGCCAACTGGAGAGCGAGGCCGCCCGGACCGATCTCGCCACTGCCGCAGACCTCGCCACCGCCGCGCCCGTCTGCCTACTCTGCCTGGAGCAGGACCCGGCGCATTGCCACCGGGCGATCGTTGCCGCCGCCCTCGCCGACCGCCTCAGCCTCCCCGTCCGCCACCTGTTCGCCGGCCCGGAGCCGGGTCCCGACCTGTTCAGCGGCCCTCCCGCCACCACGCCATCGCCATGAACCCCAGCGCCAGCGCCAGGAAGGCGAGCGGCGGCAACAGCGGCGCCCGCTCGACCCCGGTGACCACCGCACTGTCGCGGCGGACCAGACCGATCCAGCCGTCACCGGCCGCATCCCGGCCCTCCCGCACCCGGCGCAGGTCCGGCACGCCGTCGCTCAACCACGAGACGCTACCGCCGGTTGCCGCCGCCACTGGCGCCAGCGTCTCCGTCGTTGCCCTGAGGTCGGCGAGCTCGGCCACGTTGAGTGGCCCGCTCGCCGCCAGCGCCGTCCTGCTCCCGTCATCCACCCGCCACAGCCCCGGCTGGTCGGCCGCTGTCTCGGCCCGCGCCAGGCCATCGGGCCCGGGCTCCAGGACAAGCTCGCGTTCCGTGCCGTCCGGCGCGGTCACCCGCGCCGTCGCCGGCTCCGGCGAAAGGCTGCGCCGCTGCACCACCAGATCGGGGCCGTCGATCGCGGCGGTGAGCCGCTCCTCCTCCAGCTCCGGCTCCTGCATCAGCCAGTGGACGAGGCGGCGCAGCAGCTCGCCGTCCGGGCCGCCGCCGTCGTAGCCGCGCGCCCACAGCCAGAGCTGGTCGCTCAGCAGCTGCGCGACCCGCCCGTCACCGACCCGGTCGACGACCAGCAACGGCCGCTGCCCCGGCCCGGTCATCAGCACATCGCCGGATTGCGCCTCAGCCTCGATCAGCCGGAACCAGCGGCCCCACTGCGGCCCCTCGCCGCCCTCCACCGCGGAGCCGACGACGCTCTCGCCGGGGAGGGCGCTGGTCACCGGGTGGCGCTGACCGAGGTCGGTGACCAGCGGCCGGAAGGCCTGCTCGACGATCCGGCCCGTAGGCGCGGCCGGCATGACCGCGCCGAGCGGGGTGCGATGGAGGGAAATCGGCGAGGCGAACTCCGGCCCGACCGCGAGCAGCAACGCTCCGCCTTCGGCCAGATACGCGGCGGTGCGCTCGAGATAGCGCCAGGGCAGCACCCCGCGCAGCACATAGCGATCGAAGATCACCAGGTCGAAGTCGTAGAGCTTCTCCTCGAACAGCTCTTCGACCGGAAAGGCGATCAGCGACAGCTCGTCGATGGTTGCCGCATCGTCCTTGTCGGGGGGACGGAGAATGGTGAAGTGGACGAGGTCGACGGCCGGGTCGGACTTGAGCAGATTGCGCCAGGTGCGCTCACCCGGATGCGGTTGCCCGGAGACGAGCAGCACGCGCAGCCGGTCGCGCACCCCGTTGACGGCAATCACCGTGCGGTTGTTGATCGCCGAGACCTCGTCCGGCCCCGGCTCCACCTCCAGTTCGACCACCGTCGGCCCGGCGTGGTCGAGGCGGATGCCGAAGGTCTCCGGTGTTCCCGGCCGCACCGGCAGGGCGCCGGCGTCCCCGCCGTCGACCCGGGCCCGCACGGTCACCGGCGACACCTCGCCCCCGGCATCGCCCCCGGCATCGCCCACGTCTTCGACCCGGACGACCACATCCACAACCTCGCCGACCAGACCGAACGCCGGCGCCTGGTCGACGACGATCCGCCGGTCGCGTTCGCCGGGCGCCCCGGTGAGCAGCACGTGCAGCGGCGCCGGGACCACCGCCGGGTCCTCGGGAACATCGTCCACCTGGCCGTCGGTGACCATGATCACCGCCGCCAGGCGGGCGGCAGGGATGTCGATCAGCGCCCGGTCCAGCGCCGTGAACAGCGGGGTGCCGCTGTCGGGATCGCCGGCCTCGCCGGCGCGAACGGTCGCCACCTCCACATCGGGCAGCCCGGCCAGACCGGCGAGCAGCCCCGAAACGGCAGCATCGCGGGTCCCGGCGCGGCCGGCCACGGCCTGACTGGCCGAATCGTCGACGACCACCAGGGCAATGTCCGGTCGGGCGATCCGGTCCTCGCGGACGATCGCCGGATTGAGCAGGCCCGCCCCGATCACCAGCACCGCCAGCGCCCGCCAGGGCCAGCCGCGGGCGCCGCGCACGGCCGCGGCCGCCACCAGCACCAGCGCCGGCACGACCAGAAGGGCGATGACCGGCCAGGGCAGCACCGGCGCGAAGGCGAGCGTTGCAATCATTGCTTCAGCCGCTCCAAAATCGCCGGCAGGTGGACTTGATCGGCCTTGTAGTTACCGGTCAGGACATGCATGACGAGGTTGATGCCGAACCGGTAGGCCATCTCGCGCTGGCGCTCGCCACCGGGAACGACCGCGAACATCGGCCGGCGGCGGGCGTCCAAGGCCCAGGCACCTGCCCAATCGTGATCGCCGGCGACCACCGAACTGACCCCGTCATGCAGGGCGCTCACCTGACGCTCGACCCACACCCGGCCACCGGTCCAGCGCCCGGGGAAGACCGACAAAAGGTAATAGGACCGGCCGAGCACGTGGTCCCGCGGGATCGCCGTCAGCGGCGGCAGGTCGAGAGCGCGGGCAAACGGCCGCAAGGAGCCGGCGGGGCGGGGACCGGCGCCGCGGTCCCGGGTATCGAACAGGATGGTTCCGCCGGACTCAAGATAGCTCTGCAGCGCGTCCGCAGCGTTGCCCGACGGCGGCGGCGTGCCGGGGACGATCGGCCAGTAGAGCAGCGGATAGAACGCGAGGTTGTCGCGCCCCGGGTCGACCCCCACCGGCCGACCAAGCTCAACGGCGGTGCGGCGCACGACCATTGCCGAAAGCCCGGCAAGCCCGGCCGCACTCACCGCGTCCACGTCAGGATCGCCGGTGATGACCCAGGCGAGCCGGGTCTCCAGGGCGTCGGGGATCGCTGAGCCGTCGGCGATGACCTCCTGCGCCTGGGCCTCGCTCAGACACAGCAGCGCGACGCTGCCGGCAGCCAGCCCGCGCCGCCAGGCGGACCGCCGCAGCACCCCGCGCATCGCCAGGCTGACCGCCAGATCGACGATCAGCAGGGCCAGGGCGGCCGCGAGAAGCCACGGGGCCAGCGGCACTTCGCCGGCGCGGGCATAGCCGGCCCGTTCGACCCCGGGCGGCAGGCTGCCAACCGGGCGCGGCGGTCCCACCGAGGACCCGAGATTGAGGGCACGGCGCTCGTCGCCCCGGCCGTAGAAACCGGGGGGGTGACGGGGGCCGGGCACCACATCGGCAAACGCCGCAGGCTCGATCGGCCGGGCGGCGGCCGGCGGGGGGCCGCTGCGGCCATGGCCGTCGAGGATTTCGAGGGGGCGGAGCGGAGCACCGTCCTGAGGCGTTGTCCCGGCCCGGCCGAGGCCGGCAATCCGCTCCAGGATGTCCACGAACAGCCCCGAGAGCGGCAGCGACGACCAGCTGGGGTCGGCGGTGGTATGGACCAGGACCACCTGACCGGTTCCGCGCCTGGCGGCGGTGATGAGCGGCGTGCCGTCGTCCAGGCGGGCAAGGGTGAGGGCATCGAGATCAAGGGTCGGCTCGGCGAGGACCTGGCGGCGCACCTCCACGTCGTCGGGAACAGCCAATCCGGCGAACGGGCCATCCCCGGCGAACGGTGCCAGGCGGGCCGGCTCCCGCCAGGCCAGGGCGCCGCCGAGGGTCCGGTCACCCGGGCGCAGCCGGACCGGCAACAGCGGGTCGTCTTCGGGTGCACCGGACCGGAAGCCGGTCAGGCGCGCGCTCGCAAAGCGCAGCAGCACACCGCCTTGCTCCACCCAGGTCACCAGCCGCTGTTCCGCCTCGTTGGTCACGCCGCCGCCGAGCAGGACGATCATCGGAAGCTCGCGTTCGAGAAGGGTGTCGAGATCGCCGTGGCGGACGGCAGCGAAGGGCTCAAATGCCCGCTCCAGATAGTACGCCGGGCCCAGCAACGGCAGATCATCGCCAACGCCGCTGCCGGATCCGGTAACGATCCCCACCGACCGGCGCCGCCATCGATCATCCAGCAACATCACGGCCGCCGCTCCGGAAGCCTCTTCGAGGCGAAGGCGGTTGATCCGCTGCGCCAACTCTGGTGGCAAGGTGAGCACCGCCGCGGCCCGGCCGTCGCCGGCGGCGAAGGCAACGGGCTCGCGAGCAAGCACCCCGCCGTCGTCGTCGACCGCCCGCAGCCAGACGGTCTGCTCCGCCCCGGGAAGCCGTTCGATCGCGACGGTCAATGCCGTGCCCTGGCGTTCCGGCGAGCCCATCACCAGCGCCGTCTGCGCCGGCTCGGGCGTGATCACGGCAACGCTGCCGAACGGCCGCAACCGGTCCGTCAGGCTCGCCAGGCTCCCGGCTTCACCCTCGCTATATTCGAGGCCGTCGCTCAGCCAGAAGATCGCGCCGGGCGGCTCGTCGACCAGCGCCGGCATCGCCATCAGGGCCGCCACGGTTTCGCTGCGCTCGGGAGTCCAGGGCTTTGGTTCCAGCGCCGCGGCGGCGGGCCGGGCGGCCTCCGCCGTCATCAGCCAGGGACCGTCGCCGGCCGTCTCCCCGTCTCCGCCCCGGTCCGCAGGCGCGGCCTCCACGGGTGCGGTGGGTGCGAGGATGACGGCGCGGTCCTCCCGCCCGGCGCGGTCGAGCAGGTCGCTGAGGGTGGTCTGCACCGCGTCCCAGTTGGCGGCGGCGCCCCAGCCGGTGTCGACGATCAGCACCACCGGCCCGCTGCCGGGCAGCGGCCGGGCGGCGTCGAGCAGCGGCCGAGCCGCGGCGACGATCACCAGGGCGGCAAGTGTGAGCCGGAGGACCAGCAGCCACGGCGGCGTGCGCTGCACACTGTCTTCCCGGGCAACCAGTCGCAACAGCAACCGGACCGGCGGAAACCGCAGTCGCAGCGGCGTCGGCGGGGTTGCCCGTAGCAGCCACCAGATGGCCGGCAACAGGGCCAGCGCCAGGAGAGCCAGAGGGGCGAGGAAGGAAACGGGGCCGATCGTCAGCATGCCGGCATCTCAGACGAAATCCGAAAGGGCCAGATAGAGGGTCAGCAGCGCCGGTTCCGGCGCCCGGTCCGTGTGATCGACGGCAAAGGTCCAGCCGGCCGACCGGCAGAGGTCGATCAGGGCCTCGCGGTGGGCGGCAAGCAGCTTGCAGTAATCCTCGCGCACGTCCTCGACGCGGCCGATCAGGATCTCGCCCTCATCCTCAGGACCTTCGAACCGGACCCGGCCGGCAAACGGGAGGGTTTCCTCCGCCGGATCGAGGACCTGGACGAGATGGCCGCGCAGGCCGCGGCCGGCGTAGTGAGCGATGATCGCCTGGAGTTCGTCGAGCGGCGCAAGAAAGTCGGCGAACAGGACGATCCGGGCGTATCGCGGCAGGGCTTCAGCAGGTGGCACACCAGCCGGGGCGCGCTCGCCGAGCAGCGCCTCGGCCAGCCTGCGGACGGTTGCCCGGCCGGTCGCTGGCGTGCGGCCTTCGCCAAGAAGCGCCATCCGCTCGCCGCCGCGGGCAAGAAGGGCGGCGGTGGCGAGCAGCAGCAGCTCCGCCCGGGCCCGCTTGCTGGTTCGCTCGGGCCGCGAGCGGTAGTCCATCGAGGCGGATCCGTCGCGCCACAGCCAGACGCTCTGAGCCGCTTCCCATTCGGTCTGGCGCACGTAGACCCGCTGCGAGCGGGCCGAGGTTCGCCAGTCAATCCGATGGGTTGAGTCGCCTGGCTGATAGCGGCGGAACTGCCAGAAGGTCTCACCCGGGCCCACCCGGCGGCGACCGTGGACGCCCTGTGCCACCGTTGCGGCCACCCGGTCGGCAGCGACCAGCAGCGCCGGCAGGCTGGCGGACACCGCCTCGGCCTGATGGAGGTTGCGGTCGATCACCGCTGGTGCCGGGGTGTCGGCGCCGGGCTCAGGCGCCGATGGCACGGCCCGGGTCGTCGCCTCCAGGTGGCGCCGCAGCCAGGGTCCGGCGGTCAGGCGATGACGTCGCACAGCCGAACGATAATCCGATCGATGTTAAGGCCTTCGGCGCGGGCGGCAAAGCTCAGCGCCATGCGGTGACGGAGAACCGGTGCAGCCAGGGCGAGCACGTCGTCCACCGACGGCGCCGCCCGGCCGGAGACAACCGCGCGCACCCGGATGGCGCGCATCAGCGCCTGCGAGGCCCGCGGTCCCGGACCCCAGGACACCGAGCGGCGGACCTCGTCGAGGGTCGTCGATTCAGGGCGGCCGTTGCGGACCAGCGTCAGGATCGCCTCGACAACGCTGTCACCGACCGGCACGTGCCGGATCAGCCGCTGCGCCGCCATCAGCTCTTCGGCGGTCATGACCTGCCGCGGCGCTTCGTCGTCCGGGCCGGTCGTGGCGACCAGGATCTGCCGCTCGGCCTCCAGATCGGGGTAATCCACATTGACCTGCATCAGGAAGCGGTCGAGCTGCGCTTCCGGCAGCGGATAGGTGCCTTCCTGCTCCAGCGGGTTCTGGGT
>CAYVUM010000118.1:0-9843 GCA_964454795.1 uncultured Rhodospirillaceae bacterium | reverse complement strand
GTGGTGTCCACCTGCAGGAATTCCTGCTGGGGGTGCTTGCGCCCGCCCTGGGGCGGCACCGACGCCACGGTGCCTTCCATGATCTTCAAAAGCGCTTGCTGGACGCCCTCGCCGGACACGTCCCGCGTGATCGACGGATTGTCCGACTTGCGCGAAATCTTGTCGACTTCATCAATATAGACGATGCCGCGCTGCGCGCGCTCAACATTGTAGTCCGCCGCCTGCAAGAGCTTCAGGATGATGTTTTCGACATCCTCGCCGACATAGCCCGCCTCGGTGAGCGTCGTGGCGTCGGCCATGGTGAACGGCACGTCGAGGATCCGTGCCAAGGTCTGCGCCAGCAGCGTTTTGCCGCAACCGGTGGGACCGATCAGCAGAATGTTCGACTTGGCGAGTTCCACGTCGTTGTTCTTGGCGCTGTGATTGACCCGCTTGTAATGGTTGTGGACCGCGACGGAAAGCACCCGCTTGGCGCGGCCCTGACCAATGACGTAATCATCCAGCACTCCGCAGATTTCCCGCGGTGTGGGAACGCCCTCGCCCGACTTCACCAGGCTGGACTTGTGCTCCTCACGAATGATGTCCATGCACAGTTCGACGCATTCATCGCAGATAAACACCGTCGGGCCGGCGATGAGTTTGCGTACCTCGTGCTGGCTCTTTCCGCAGAAAGAGCAATACAGCGTATTTTTCGAGTCGCCGCTCGCGGATTTGCTCATGGCCGATACCTCCGCCAACTGACAGCGATGTTACCCATCCACCGCCGGGTCCAGCAATCCCCAATTCCACCCGGGCAGCACACCATGGCGAGCGCGTTGCCCCGCCGAAGCCACGGCCGCCGGTCGTTCACGAATTGCCGCCCCCATCGTCCCCGTCCGACGGCTTCGGACGGCTGATCACAACCTCGTCGATGATCCCGAAGTCCTTCGCCTCCTCAGGGGTCAGGAAGCGGTCGCGTTCGAGGGCATTCTCGATCACCGACAATTCCTGGCCGGTGTGCTTGACGTAAATCTCGTTGAGCCGAGCTTTCAGCGCCAGGATCTCGCGCGCCTGGATCTCGATGTCGGTCGCCTGCCCCTGCGCTCCGCCCGAGGGCTGATGAACCATGATCCGGGCGTTGGGCAGGGCATAGCGCTTGCCTGGTGCCCCGGCGGCAAGAAGCAGTGAGCCCATGGACGCTGCTTGGCCGATGCAAACCGTAGAGATCTGTGGGCGAATATATTGAATGGTGTCGTAGATGGCCAGACCGGACGTCACCAATCCTCCCGGTGAGTTGATGTAAAGCGCAATATCCTTGTTGGGATTTTCGGCTTCGAGGAACAGAAACTGTGCACAAACGAGGCTGGCAACCGCGTCATTTACACCGCCCGTCAAGAAAACAATGCGCTCCTTCAGCAGCCGGGAGTAGATGTCATACGCACGTTCGCCACGGCTCGTGGTCTCCACGACCATGGGCACCAGAGTATTCATCGTAACGTCATCGACGGTCTGACCGAGGGTCATTTTCCGAGTTAGCCTCCTGCATTGTTCCCCACACCGGTCGTGGCAGACCGGGCTTTCCTGCCATCGATTGTCGCGATCGGCCCTCCGACCCGCAACACTCCATGATATAGGCCGGGTAGCCGCGGTGTCACACAATCAACCTCGTGGTTTCGGTCGTCAGCTCCCCGGGGCGGCGGGCCCGGCGCATTCCCTCTCCGGGTCAGGTTCAGCCTGCCCCCCGGTCAGGACCGCGCGCCTCGTCGCCGCCGGCCTCCTCAGTTTGGGCCTCATCCCCGCGGGCCGCGCCATCCTCGGCCACCTCGCGATCAGCCTTGTCGGTTTCCGCCTTTTCCTGGTGCCCGCCGGCCTCGACGGTGTCCGTCTCGCCCGCGTCCGCGGCGGGTTCCGTCTCGCCGGTCGCCGGGGTATCCCCGCGATCACCCGTCTCACCGGCGCCCGGGACAGCACCGCGTCCGGCCGCCTCTTCCGGGGCAGCCCCGCTCCCGTCGTCTTCGAGCGCCCGCTGCAGTTCCTCGATGGTCACCGTGCGCTGCGAGACCGAGGCCAGCTCCAGCATGAAGTCGACGACTTTCTCCTCGAGAATCGGCCCCGAAAGGGCCTCCGAGGCCTGGGGGTTCTTTTCGAAAAATTCCACAACCTGGCGTTCCTGGCCGGGATGCCGGCGGGCCTCGGCGATCACCGCGCGGCGCAGCTCCTCGGCGGTTACCTGGAGATTGTTGGTCCGACCGACTTCAGCGAGTACCAGACCGAGCCGGACCCGCCGTTCCGCAATCCCCCGGTAGTCCGCGCGCTCCGTCTCGCTGAGCAGGGCGTCCACGGCCTCTGCCTCGCTCCCCCCCGTGTGGTCGTGGTCATGGTCATGGTCATGGTCATGGTCATGATCATGGTCATGGTCATGATCATGGTCATGGTCGTGGTCGTGGTCATGATCGTGGTCATGATCGTGGTCGTGATCATGATCGTGCGCGTGAGCCTGATCGTGGGCGTCTCCGCGGCTCTGCCGCTCGGCGGCGATCTCACGGACGATCCCCTGGTATTCGCGATCGACCATCGACGCCGGTACCGGGAAACTGTACTGCTCGGCGAGCTTGTCGAGCAGTGCCCGTTTGGCCTGCAGCCGGGAGAGCTGGGCCAGTTCCTGGCGCTGCTGCTCGCCGAGGGTGGCGCGGAGTTCGTCCAGCGACTCCTTGCCGACTTTCCTGGCCAGCTCATCGTCGATCGGCGCCGGCTGGATGGTGCGGATGTCGTGGACCGTCACGTCGAACTCGGCGGTCTTGCCGGCGAGGTGCTCGGCTCCGTAGTCCGCCGGGAAGGCCATCGTCACCACCCGCTGCTCGCCGGCTTCGGCGCCGATGAGCTGGTCCTCGAAGCCGGGAATGAACATCTTCGAGCCGAGGGTGAGCTCGTATCCCTCAGCACTGCCGCCCGGAAAGGGCTCGCCGTCGATCTTGCCGACAAAATCGATCACCACCGTATCACCGGCGGCGGCCGGCCGCGGTTCACTGAGCGGCTGCGGCGAACCCTGCGCTTCGGCAATCCGCTGCAGGGCACCTTCCACCTCGGCCGTATCGGGCTCAACAACCAGGCGCTCGATGGTGATGTCCGCATAGTTGGGCGGCGTTACCTCGGGCAGAACCTCCATTGCCAGGGTATATTCAATGTCAGCGCCGGGATCGGCGGCCTTGAAGTCCTCGATGGTCGGTTGTCCGACCGGGCGCAGGCCCTGCTCGCTGATCACCGCCTTGGTGGCGTCATCCACCGCCTGCTCGATCGCCTCGCCCCGGACCGCCATGCCATAGCGCTTGCGCAACAGCGAGACCGGTACCTTGCCCGGCCGGAACCCTGGCAGGCGGATCGTCCGCGCCAGTTCTTTGAGGCGCCCGTCCACCTTGTCCTCGATCGCCGATGCCGGCACCGCCACCCGGAATTGTCGTTTCAGACCGTCGGCCTTGCTTTCGATGACCTGCATAAATGTGTTCCGTTGATTCGATCGGTGGCCGGTCGGTCCCTCACCCCGGCGCGGGGCCCGATCGGCCACAAGCTACCAGCGGAGATCTTGCTGGAACGTTCCTGGTGCGGGCGGAGGGACTCGAACCCCCACGACGTGAGTCACAGGTACCTAAAACCTGCGTGTCTACCAGTTCCACCACGCCCGCGTCTGGAGCGGACTGGAGAGGCGGCAACCGCTGTACTCTAGCCGCCTGCCCTCCCCTGTCAATTCCACCGTGATCCGCCGGCACCGCCCGACCGGTCGGCACCTGTCCGGGCGAGCGTGGTATCGGCCGGCAGCCCGCGACGCCCCGCAAGCGCCGCCGGCAGCACATCAACCAGGTCCTCGGCGATCAGCCCCGGTCCGAGCAGAGTTGCCGCCCGGCCGTGGAGCCAGACGGCGGCGGCGGCGGCCTCGAACGTTGGCATCCCCTGGGCAATCAGGCCGAGAACAATCCCGGCAAGCACGTCACCGGCGCCGGCAGTGGCCAGTTCGGCCGGGGCGTTGGTGTTGATCACGGCCCGGCCGTCGGGATGGGCAATGACGGTATCGGGGCCTTTCAGCAGGACCACCGCCCCGGCGATCGCGGCCGCCTCGCGGGCCCGGGTCAGGCGGTTCAAGTCCCCGGGGAGACCTTTGAACACCCGCGCGAACTCACCGTCATGGGGGGTTACCACACTGCGGGCATCGAGCTTCTCGAACAGCATCTGCGGATCGGCCTGGAACGCGGTGAGCGCATCGGCATCGATGACGCAGGCCCGGCCGCTCTCCACCGCTGCCAGAGTCGCCGCCCGGGTGGTGCCGGCGACCCCGGCTCCCGGTCCGATCAAAATGGTATTGTGGCGCTGATCGGCCAGCATGTCGGGAAAGCTCGCCGGACTGGCCGCCGCACGGACGATCGTGCCCGGCGAGTCGGCCGCATACACAGCATGGAGGTCGGCCGGTGCGAGAACGGTGACGAGCCCGGCGCCAGCCCGGCGGGCGGCGAGGGCGGCGAGTCGTCCCGCCCCGGTCATCGCGCCGCCGACAACGACCGCGTGGCCGCGGTTGTATTTGTGATCGTCGGGCTCGGGCCGGGGAAAGCGGTCGCCCCAGACCTCCGGGTCGTTGGTCGCGCAGGTGGGGGCGATCTCCGCCAGCACCGCATCGGGGATCCCGATGTCGACAATCACCACCTCGCCGCAACGGCCGCGGCCGGGGTAGAGGCGATGGCCGGGTTTGCCCCGGAAAAAAGTCACGGTGAGCGCGGCTTCAGGGGCGCTGCCGAGGACCGCGCCGGTGTCGCCCTGGACCCCGCTCGGCACGTCCACCGCCACGACCGTCCGGCCGGCAGTGGCGGCGATCACCTCGGCGGGAATGCCCTCTACCGGCCGGGTCAGGCCGGCGCCGAACAACGCATCGACGATCAGCGGATCGGCGGCAAAGCGGCCGCCGTCCGGGTGGCGCGCATCGAGCAGGACCGGATCCAGCGGCCGGACCGGCCCCTGCCAGCGCCCGGCATTGACGGCAGCATCCCCCTTGAGATCGCCGGCAGCCCCGAACAGGGCGAGTCGAACCGGCCAGCCCCGTTCCTGCAGCAGCCGCGCGACGACGAAGCCGTCGCCGCCATTGTTTCCGGGGCCGCACAGCACCAGCGTCGGGCGCGGCCGCCAGCGCCGGCGGATCTCCCGGGCAATGGCCCCGCCAGCCGCCTCCATCAGCTGAAGGCCCGGAACGCCGGCGTCTGCGGCGGCGGCGTCGGCCCGATACATCTCGGCGATGGTCAGCAGGGCGGAGGCATGCATGGGCGGTTCCCCTCCGGTTGCGGCCCGGTCTCGGATTAACGTTGCCGGTCTTCCGTCCCGACGGCGATTGCAGAGGAGCATAGCGGCAACTCCCGATCCCCGAACCTTCCACAGATCAACCGGCGGCGAAACGCTTGACGGCGCCGCCCGTCATGTTTTAGAACACAAAAAGAACTTTTTACGTACAAACATGGTCTTTCGCGGTGCCCCATGGCCTCCTCCTCTCCCCCATCCGCTTCCTCCGGCGGTGCCGGTCTCTCGCCCTGCCGTGGACCGGCCGACCCCGGACGCCTCGCCGAACTGCGCGCCCGGATCGGGCGGATCGGCAGCGACGGCCGGCTGCGCGGGGCCCTGGAGAGCAGGTCGGGCGACGGGCCGGAGGACCGGGGGATCGTGCCGCTCGGCGTCGAGCCCCTCGACCGGGCCCAGCCGGGCGGCGGCCTGCAGCGGGGCGGTCTCCATGAACTGCTCGCCGCCGACGATGCCGCCGCCGTCGGCTTTGCCGCCCGCCTCCTGGCCCGGCTGGCCGGAGCCGCCGGCACCGTCCTGTGGTGCCGGTTGCCGCCGGGGCGAGGCGGCTGCCGTCTCTACGGTCCCGGCCTCGCCGCCTTCGGCCTCGACCCTGCCCGCCTGCTGATCGTCTACGCCGTCACCGAGTCTGACCTGTTCTGGGCGATGGAGGAGGGGCTGCGGAGCGGCGCGGTCGCGGCCGTGCTCGGCGAGACGACGGCCGACCGCCCGGTGGCGCTGCGCCGGCTGCAACTGGCCGCAGAGACCCACGGCACCCCGGCACTGCTGCTCCGTTCCGCCCGGACCCCGCGTGCCGCCACCGCCGGCGCGGGACCGGCACTGACCCGCTGGCGGGTGGGCGCCGTCCCTGCCGCCACGATCGCCGCTGCCTTCGCCGCAACGGAAACGGCAAGCCCGCAGCAACCGCACGCCGATCCGGTCCGGCCGCGCTGGCGGGTGGGGCTGGTGCGCTGCCGGGGGAGCGCGGTCGCCGGACCGGCGGGGACGGACGGTGACGCGCCGGACTGGTTGCTGGATGCACAAGACAATGAGACGGGTGGTTTCCGTGTGGCTGCCGACCTTCGCCACCGACCGGCTGAGCCGCACCGCGAGAACGGCGGCCGCTCCTCCCGCGGCCGCTGCGCCGGCGGCTGAGGCCCGGCGCCCGGCGTCGCCTTCGCCCCTGGCGACCGTTGCCGCCGGGGCCGGCGGTGTCCGCCTCGTCGCCGTCAACGCCGCAGCCGCAGCGGCCGGCCTCCACCCCGGCCTGACCCTTGCCGAGGCGCGGGCGATGCGGCCCAACCTGACCGCCGCCGCCGCCGCGCCGGCCGCTGACGCGGCAGCCCTGGCCGGCCTCGCCGCCTGGTGCGACCGCTACACCCCCTGGACCGCCGTCGATCCCGCCGGCCGGCGGCCCGGCGGCCTCGGCGGCGATGCCGGGCTGTGGCTCGACATCAGCGGCTGTGCCCATCTGTTCGGCGGCGAGGCCACCCTGCTCGCCGACCTCCGCGGCCGGCTGGCCGGCTTCGGCCTCGCTGCGGTCGCCGCCGTCGCCGCCACCCCCGGCGCCGCCTGGGCCGTGGCCCGGTTTGGCGAGGGTGTGGCCACCGCTCCCGAGCGGGCGATCGTCGAGGCGGCCGCCACGGCCGATGTGCTCGCCCCCCTGCCGGCGGCGGCGCTGCGGCTGCTGCCGGACGCCGTCGAGCGGCTCGACCGGGTCGGCCTGCGGCGGATCGGCGATCTGCTCTCCCTGCCCCGGGCGCCGCTGGCCGCCCGGTTCGGCGATCTCGTCCTCAACCGTCTCGATCAGGCCCTCGGCCACGCCGACGAGCCGGTCTCTCCCGACCGACCGGTACCGGCGTTCCGCACCCGCCGGGCCTTTGCCGAGCCGGTCGGCCGCGCCGAGGACCTGGAACGGGCAACCGCCCTCCTGCTCGCCGAGCTTGCCGCCGGCCTCGAGGTTGCCGGCCAGGGGGTGCGCCGGCTGGAGCTCGCCGCCCACCGCTGCGACGGCACCACCGCCACCGCGGCGATCGGCACCAGCCGGCCGGTCCGCGATCCCGACCACCTGCGCAAGCTGTTCCGGGAGCCGCTGGCCGGCCTCGATCCCGGCTTCGGGGTGGAGGTGGTGACCCTGAATGCGCTGGTCGTCGAGCCGCTGGCGCCGGCCCAGCCGCCGCTCGATCCCGCCGGCAGGATGTCCGGCGACGGCGGCGCCGTCCCGGAGAGCCTTGCCCGGCTGATCGACCGCCTCGGCAACCGCCTGACCCCGGAGCGGGTGCTCCGCCTCACCGCCCGGGAGAGCCATCTGCCGGAGCGGGCGTCGGTGCCGGTGCCGGCGTTCTCCCACCCTCCGCCGGCTGCCAGCCCGTCCGCCGCGGCCGGGCCCGGCGATCCTGACGACGACACCCGCCCCCGCCAGCCGCGGCCGCCGCTGCTGCTGGCGAGCCCCGAGCCCGTGGAGGTGGTGGCGCCGGTCCCCGACGGGCCGCCGGCGCTGTTCCGCCGCGGCCGGGTCCATCACCGCATCGTCGCCGCCGAGGGCCCGGAGCGGATCGGCCCGGAATGGTGGCAGCAGGACGACGGCCACTGTGGCGCGGCGCTGGCCCGGGTGCGCGACTATTACCGGCTCGAAGACGATGACGGGCGGCGGTTCTGGGTGTTTCGCGACGGCCCGTTCCGCGCCGACCGGCCGGCCCGCTGGTACCTTCACGGCCTGTTTGCCTGAACCGCCGGACGACGAGGGTTCCCCTGGCCATGACCATCTCTTCGACCCCCGCCTACGCCGAGTTCCAGGTCACCAGCAACTTCTCGTTCCTGCGCGGCGCCTCCCATCCGGAGGAACTGGCGGCGACGGCGGCGGCGCTCGGCCTGCACGCCCTGGCGATCACCGACCGCAACACCCTTGCCGGGGTGGTCCGCGCCCACGTGGCCGCCCGCGCCGCCGGGGTGCAACTGCTGCCGGGGGCGCGCCTCGACCTGGAGGACGCCCCGAGCCTGCTCTGCCTGCCCACCGACCGGGATGCCTATGGCCGGCTGTCGCAGTTGATCACCCTCGGCCGCCGCCGGGCTCCCAAAGGCGCGTGCCGGCTCACCTTCGCCGACGTCCTTGCCCACAGTCCCGGACAGATCCTCATCGCCGTGCCGCCTCCGCGACCGGATGCCGGCTTCGCGGCGGCCTTGAAGAACCTCGGCGCCCGCCTCGGCGACCGGGCGTTTCTCGCCGCCAGCCACGGCTTCTGCGGCGACGACCGCCGCCGGCTCGCCCGCCTCGCCGCGCTCGCTGCCGAAGCCTGCACCCCCCTGATCGCGACCAACGACGTCCACGCCCACGCCCCCGAGCGGCAGCCGCTGCAGGATGTGCTGACCTGCATCCGCGAACACTGCACGATCCACGAGGCCGGCTTTCGGCTGGCCGCCAACGCCGAACGCCACCTCAAGGGCCCTGCCGAGATCGCCCGGCTGTTCCGCGACCATCCGGAGGCGCTGGCCCGCACCGTGGCGGTGGCGGAGCGCTGCCGGTTCTCCCTCGATGAACTCCGCTACGAGTATCCCGTCGACCCGGTGCCCGGCGGCCGCACCCCGCAGGAGGAGCTGGCGCGGCTGACCTGGGCCGGGGCAGCGGAAAAGTTTCCCGGCGGCCTGCCTGGCAAGGTCCGCGCCGACCTGGAGCACGAGCTGGCGCTGATCGGTGAGCTCGGCTTTGCGCCGTACTTTCTCACCGTCCACGACATCGTCCGGTTTGCCCGCAGCCAGGACATCCTCTGCCAGGGCCGCGGCTCGGCGGCCAATTCGGCGGTCTGCTACTGCCTCGGGATCACCGCCGTGGATCCGTCGCGGATCGACCTCTTGTTCGAGCGGTTCGTCAGCGCCGAGCGCAACGAGCCGCCGGACATCGACGTGGACTTCGAGCACGAGCGCCGCGAGGAGGTGATCCAGTACGTCTATAATAAGTATGGCCGCGACCGCGCCGGGATGACCGGGACGGTGACCGCCTACCGCACCAAGAGCGCGCTTCGCGAGGTCGGCAAGGTGATGGGACTGTCGGAGGACGCCATCGTCGCCCTGCAGGGAGCCATGTGGCGGCGGTCCTGGGATGAGGCGACCGACGCGGCCATCCGCGCCACCGGCCTCGCCCCCGAAGACCGCACGGTGCGGATGACCCTCGACCTCGCCGGCGTGCTGCGCGGCTTCCCCCGCCACCTCTCCCAGCACACCGGCGGCATGGTGATCACGGCGAGCCCGCTGTCGTCGGTGGTGCCGATCGAGAACGCGGCGATGGCCGGGCGCACCGTCATCGAGTGGGACAAGGACGACCTGGACGCCCTCGGCATTCTCAAGATCGACCTGCTCAGCCTCGGGATGCTGACCTGCATACGCAAGGCGCTGGCGCTGATCGCCGCTCACCATGGCCGGCCGCTCGGCCTTGCCGGGGTTCCTGCCGAGGATCCGGCGGTCTACGACATGCTGTGCCGCGCCGACTCGGTCGGGGTGTTCCAGGTGGAGAGCCGGGCGCAGATGACGATGCTGCCGCGGCTCCGCCCCCGTGAGTTCTAC
>CAYVUM010000117.1:0-9923 GCA_964454795.1 uncultured Rhodospirillaceae bacterium | reverse complement strand
GGTCGCGCTGGTCGTGGGCCGGGCAGCCGAAGATCGCCCCGGTGCCGTAGTCCATGAGCACGAAGTTGGCGACATAGACCGGCAGGTCCCAGTCGGCTTCGAAGGGATGGACGGCCCGCAGGCCGGTGTCGTAGCCGCGCTTCTCGGCCGTCTCGATCGCCTCCTCGCTGGTGCCGAGCTGGTTGCATTCGGCGATGAATGCGCCGAGCTCGGGATCGCCGGCGGCGATCTCCGCCGCCAACGGATGGTTCGGTGAGATCGCGCAGAAAGAGGCGCCGAACAGGGTGTCGGGGCGGGTCGTGAACACCTCCAGACGGTCGTCGCGGTCCTTGAGGCGGAAGCGGACCCGGGCCCCTTCCGAGCGGCCGATCCAGTTCTGCTGCATCAGCCGCACCCGCTCCGGCCAGCGGTCCAGGGTGGCCAGGGAGTCCAGCAACTCATCCGCGAACCGGGTGATCCTGAAGAACCATTGGGCGAGGGTGCGGCGTTCGATCAGCGCCCCCGACCGCCAGCCCCGGCCGTCGATCACCTGCTCATTGGCGAGGACGGTGTGGTCGACGGGATCCCAGTTGACCATCGACTCCTTGCGGTAGATCAGTCCGGCCGCAAGCATGTCGAGGAACAGCCTCTGCTGACAGGCATAGTAGTCCTGATCGCAGGTGGCGAACTCCCGGGACCAGTCCAGAGACAGACCCATCGACCTGAGCTGGCGGCGCATGGTGTCGATGTTGCCGTAGGTCCACTCGCCGGGATCGATACCGCGTTCGATCGCCGCGTTCTCCGCGGGGTGGCCGAAGGCGGCCCAGCCCATGGGATGCTGCACGCTGAAGCCCCGCGCCCGCCGGAACCGGGCGACGACATCGCCCATGGTGTAGTTGCGGACGTGGCCCATGTGGATGCGCCCCGACGGATAGGGGAACATCTCCAAAACGTAGTACTTGGGTCTGGCCGGATCGATCGTGGCCCGAAAGCAGCCCCGTGCCTCCCAGGCCTGCTGCCATCTTGCCTCCGTTTCCTTGAAATTGTAGCGGCTCATCGGCGGTCCTGGTCTGCGGAGGGGCGTGACAGTGAACGCCGCTCCCGGCGCAGCGGCGGCGTTCGCAGCGGCGGCGTTCGCAGCGGCGGCGTTCGCCGGGTCGGCGAGCGCTCTATAACCAAAAACGCGCTATTCCTGAAGGACGGCGAAGCGAAGCTGACGGGCCTTGGTGAGGATCGCGTCCTCGATCCGGGTGGCGGTGCCGTCGGGAAGCGGTGCGTCGCGCCAGTTCCCGCCGCCGCTGTCGACCTGCCGGAACACGGCGACCCGGACCCCGTCGGCGCGGAGCGCCCGGCCGAGGATGTAGACGTTCATCTTGAACCGCTCGTTGGGGGATTCCGGCGGCGAGTACCAGTCGGTGATGATCACGCCACCGAACGGGTCTGCCGAATTGACCGGCATGAAGGAAACGGTATCAAGGCTTGCCCGCCACAGGAAGCCGTTGACGCCGATGCCGCCGCCGCCGCCGCCGTCGACGCCGCCGGGGACGGGCTTGTCATCGCCGCCCACCCCGAACGACAGGCCGCCCGGACCGAAAATGCTGTCGCGAGTCTCAAAGCCGGTGGTCTCGCCGGGGCGCCGGCCGGGGTTCGGAAAATCCGGTTCGGTCGGGACATCGGAACACCCGGTGATCGTGACCGCAGCGGCCAGGATCATCGCGGCCGCCAGGACGGTCCGGCGACGCTGCGTCGGGAAGGGCTGAACGATGCTCATGGCTGTTGCTGGTATCCCCGACGCCGCGTTGTGTCAACGGCGCGTGTTCTGCCCGCCTCAACCTGCTCACGCGCGAGGGAAACCGGGCGATTTCCGCTTGCGCGGCGTGCGCATCGGGCCGCAAAACTGGGATCATGTCCCGACAGCGCCCGTCCGGCCAACCTCCGCAGAAGCCGCTGCCGTCCGCCGTGGCAGCCGGGCGGTCGGTCCCGGCGGCGCCGGGGCGCCTGCAGAGGCTGCTCCTCGATGGGGTTGCCCATCACCGCGCCGGGCGCCTGGATGCCGCCGCCGGATGCTACCGCGCCGTTCTTGAAGCGGCGCCGCGCACCGCCGATGCCTGCCACCTGCTCGCCGCCGTTGCCCATCAGCAAGGCAACCACGCGGCGGCCGTGGACCTGGCCCGGCGGGCGATCCGGGTGGATCCGAAGAACGCGGCCTATCGCAACACCCTCGGTGCCGCTCTGCTCGGCCTCGGCCGGGCCGAGGAAGCGGTGGCGGCCTTCCGGCTTGCTCTCGGCCGCCAGCCCGCCTATCCGGAAGCCCTGAACAACCTCGGCAACGCTTTGATGCGATTGCACCGCCGCGAGGAAGCGATCGCTGCCTACCGCGCGGCCCTGGCCGCCCGGCCGGACTATCCTCAGGCCCACAACAATCTGGCGGGTGCGCTGCGCGAGCAGGGCGACCTTCGGGCGGCTGAGGCCAGCTATCGCGCCGCTCTGTCCGCCGATCCCGGCTATGCATCGGCCCTTGCCAACCTGGCGCGGGTGCTCCACGAGCAGGGCCGCTACGAGGCCGCCCTGGCCGCCTGCGATGAGGCCCTGGCGCTCGCCCCCGACCATCCCGAGGCACGGGGCAACCGGGCGGTGGTGCTGCTTACGCTCGGTCGCTTCGCGGAGGGCTGGGGCGATTACGAGGCGCGCTGGCGGGTTGACGGTTTCACCACGCCGCGGCGGACCTTCGACCGGCCGGCCTGGGACGGCTCCGACCTGGCAGGCCGGACACTGCTGCTCCATGCCGAGCAGGGCCTGGGCTCGGCGATCCAGTTCGCCCGCTATGCACCGCTGATCGCCGAACGATTTCAGGGAAGCGTGGTGCTGGAGGCGCAGGTTCCACTGCGGCGGTTGTTTGCAACCCTGCCCGGCGCCGGCGGACGGGTCACCGTGATCGAGCGCGGCGCGCCGCCGCCGGCCTTCGATGTGCATGCGCCGCTGCTGAGCGCCCCGGGCCTCACCGGCACCGATGCGCAGTCTATCCCCGCTCAGGTTCCCTATCTTGCTGCCGATCCCGCCGATCTGGCGGCATGGAGAGAGCGGTTCGGCGGCGACGGCTTGCGGCTCGGCGTTGTCTGGTCCGGCAATCCCGCCCATGCCAACGACCGCAACCGGTCGATGCCGGCGGCGGCGCTGGCCCCCCTTGCCGATGTTCCGGGCGTCCGGCTGTTCAGCCTGCAGGTCGGCGGCCCGATGGCGGACATCGCGGCCTTTCCGCCCGGGGCGATCGTCGATCTCGCCCCTGACCTTTCCGACTTCGCGGTGACCGCCGCGGCGCTCTCCCATCTCGATCTGGTGGTCTCCGTGGATACGGCGGTGGCCCACCTCGCAGGCGCCCTTGCCCGGCCGGTCTGGCTGCTCGTTCCCTTCATTCCGGAATGGCGCTGGCAGCTGGAGCGGCCGGACAGCCCGTGGTATCCGACCATGCGTCTGTTCCGGCAGGCGTCGCCGGGGGACTGGACGGGCGTGGTTCGCCGGGTCGTGGCGGCCCTGTTAGAGACCGGAGCGGTCGCGGGAGGCGGCGGGCGATGAGCCGGCGCGGCGGCCGGCCGCCGCGTTCCCGGGGCCGCGCCTGGCCCAAGACCACGGGATCGCTCGATCCGGCAACCCTCGCCCGGCTGAACGACGCTGTCCGCGCTCACCAGGCCGGCGATCTCGACCGTGCGGCCGCCGGCTACGCGGCGATCCTGGTGGCCCGGCCGGGTCAGCCGGATGCCCTGCATCTCCTCGGGGTCGTCGCCCATCAGCGGGGAGACAACGCCCGTGCCGAAGCCCTGATTGGCAAAGCGATCGCCGCCCGCGATCACGATCCGGCGTTTCACAACAGCCTCGCAGCGGTGTTGCTGGCCAAGGGCAAGGCGCGCGCTGCGACCAGGCCGCTCCGCCGTGCCATCGCCCTCAGTCCCGGCTACGCCGAGGCGCACAACAATCTTGGCAATGCCCTGCAGGCGCTGGGGGCCCTCGACGAGGCGGTGGCCGCCTACCGCCGCGCCCTGGAAGCCCGGCCCGGCTATGTGGAAGCGCTCGGCAATCTGGGCCGCGCCTGTCGCGCGCTCGGCGATCTCGATGCGGCAGCCCGGGCTTACCGCGAGGCGCTGTCCCGGCGGCCCGGCTACCTGCGGGCGCAGCGCAGTCTCGCCGACATTCTCGCCGAGCAGGGGCAGGGTGCCGAGGCGGAGGCGCTGTTCAGGAGCGCGATCGAGGCCGATCCGGACGATGCGGAGAGCCGCGCGGCGCTGGCCGCCCTGCTCGAGCGTCGCGGTGACCTGGCGGCGGCCCTGGCGGCAGCGGAAGCGGCGCTCGCCGTCGATCCGGAGGAGCTTCGGGCGAGCTTGGTGGCGGCGCGGTGTGAACGCCGCCAGGGCGAGCCGGAGCGGGCACTGGCCCGCCTGGAGGCCCTGCCGGCCGGCGATCTGCCGCCGGAGAGCCGGGCCGCAGTCGGCTTCGAGACCGGCAATGTCTGTGACCGGCTCGGCGATTACCGCCGGGCCTTCCGGGCGTACCGGGACGGCAACGCCGCCTTGCTGGCCACCTCGCAGGCCGCGCGGGTCGACCGCGAGGCGTTTCCGGCGGCCGTCCGGAGGCTCGATGCCATCCTCAGCCGCGAATGGGTTGCCGGCTGGACGCCGCCGGTCGTCGAGCGGGCGGAGGACCCGACGCCGGTGTTCCTGGTCGGCTTTCCGCGTTCCGGGACGACGCTGCTCGACCAGATCCTCAATTCGCATCCGGGACTGGCAACGATCGAGGAGAAGCCGGTGCTTGATGCGGTCAAGGCGAGGCTGGTCCGCGATTACGGTCCCTATCCGGCGTGCCTGCCGGCGCTCGACGCCCAGGCGATCCAGGCGCTGCGCGCCGCGTACTGGCAGGGGGCGAAACGCTACCTGACCCCGGGGGCGGACGGTCGCCTCGTCGACAAGATGCCACTCAACATCGTCGATGCGGTGCTGATCCACCGGCTGTTCCCGGCGGCACCGATCCTGCTCGCCCTCCGCCACCCGGCCGACGTGGTGCTGAGCGCGTTCGCCCAGGCCTTCCGTCCCAATCCATCGATGATCCACCTGGCCGATCCGGGAGATGCCGCACGCACCTATGCGGCCGTGATGGGCCTGTGGCAGAAGACCCGGACGCATCTGCCGCTTAACGTGGTTACCACCCGTTATGAGGACATGGTCGCCGACATGGCGGCGGAGACGGCGCGCATCCTCGCCGCGCTCGGCCTGCCTTGGGATGAGGCCGTCCGCGGTTACCGCGACAATGCCCGCGGCCGGCCGATCTCGACCCCGAGCTACCACCAGGTGATCCAGCCGATCTACGGCCGCTCGGTGGGCCGCTGGCGTCATTACCGTGAAGAGCTGGCCGCGGTGGTGCCGGTCCTGGAGCCGTTCGTCGCCGCGTTCGGCTACACGCTTGACGACCGGGTGGTGTTGCCGCGCCGCGGCGACGCGGAGACGGCGGCCGGCCCGGCCCGGGATTGAGGGGCCGTCAGGGCGCCAATGGCAGCGAGACCGGCAGCTCCCGAACCGGTGAGCCGGCCGGCCGTCGCCTCGCTGATCCCGCCGAGCGCGTAAACAGGAACGGCGCTGCTGCGAACCAGAGAAGCGAACCGCAGCGGTCCCAGGGCCGGTGCGTCCGGGTGGCTGGCAGTGGCGAACACCGGCGAGAGCAGCATCGCATCGACGCCGGCGGCAGACGCCCGGGCGACTGCCCGGGGGCTGTGGGCGGCGGCGGTCACCAGCCAGCCCGGACGCACCAGGGGCGCCCAGCGGCCGCGTTGGGGCACCAGCCATTCCGGCAGGTGCAGCCCGCCGGCAGCGACGGCGGCGGCAAGCTGCGCATCCCCGGCGATCAGCAGCCGCAGCCGCCGCCGGCGGCAGAGTGCGGCCAGTGCCCGGGCGAGGGCGGCGCGGTCGGGGTCGTCGTAGTGGCGGAGGATGACCCCCGCGCCCGCCGGCAGGGCCGCTGCGGCGGCGAGCGGATCGGGCAGGCGCGCGGGATCGGTCATCAGCAACAGCGGCGGCAGCCTCCTGCCCCGCCGCGATCGCGTCCGCCCGGCCAGCGCCTGGAGGCGCCGGGCCAACTCTGCTAGCGTGCTCATCCGTGCAAGCGAAGCCCAGGATCCGCCGTCATGTCCACCGTCGACCGTTCCGCCGGCCCCGGCGAGGACATTGCCGCCAACCTCGCAGCGGTGCGCGACGGGATCGCCGAAGCAGCCCGCGCCGGCGGTCGCGATCCGGCCGAGGTGACGCTTGTGGCGGTGAGCAAGACCCACGGTGCCGAGCGGATCCGGGCGGCGATCGCGGCCGGTCAGCGGGTTTTCGGCGAAAACCGGGTGCAGGAAGCCGAGGACAAATGGCCGGCGCTGAAGGCCGGGTTCCCCGACCTGCGTCTGCACCTGATCGGCCCGTTGCAACGGAACAAGGCCCGCAAGGCGGTGCAGCTGTTCGACGCGATCGAGAGCATCGACCGCCCGAAGCTGGCGGCTCATCTCGCCGCGGTGATGACCGAGGAAAACCGCCGGCCCGAGGTGTTCCTCCAGGTCAACACCGGGGAGGAGGCGCAGAAGGCCGGCATTCCGCCGTCGGAGGCGGACGCCTTCGTGGCCTATTGTCGGGACGATCTGGGCCTGCCGGTGCGTGGCCTGATGTGCATTCCGCCGGTGGACGAGGAGCCGGCCCTGCATTTCGCGCTGCTCCGCGAGATTGCCCGGCGAACCGGCCTTTCGGGCCTCAGTATGGGGATGACGGCCGACTACCCCGTCGCCATCCGCTTCGGCGCCACCCACGTGCGCGTCGGCACCGCGGTGTTCGGGGCGCGGGCGTGAGGCCAAAGGCGCCATCTCCGGCAACCGCCGTTTCCACAGCATGATTTTCGGGGACTGGACAGTGAAGCGAACGGCTTTTCTCAGGGCCGAAGGTCCGAAGCCGCGAGAAGAAAGGATGCGATCCTGCACTAAAAAGCTGCGGAGATAGGGGCAGCCACCCTCCCAAAGGTGTTGATCTCGTTTTAGAGCGACATCTGTTTTTTTACGGCGACGCCCAGGTTATTGGCATTACGGTTGCGAGAGACAGCCCTTGCCCGACGCAATTTTAGCGGGACCTGTCGTCTTTATTTGGGAATAGATGGGCTGGAAAGACAGGCCCTTGTTGCTTCCTTTGCATCATTCGGAAGTCGGTGCCAAACAACTGCTTCGGCGCGCACGGTGATCCGCCGACGGCGATACGCCGAAAACCGGTGGTCCCATCGCGGGAGCGCCGGGACGCGACCCGACCACTTCAGGCCTCCGGCTGCCCTGTTCTCCGGCTACAAGATCAGCGCTGGCCCTGCCTTCGCGGTACTGGCATCATGATGGTTCGGCATCGAAGCGGACCGAGGGAAGGAAAAACCGGTGGATGTCTGGACCCCGATCCGTGCCCATGCCGAATGGATTACACAGTTGCGCGAAACGCTCTACAGGCGCGACCTCCCCCTTACCCGAACCATCGGCAACGAAGAAAGCTGCGATGTGGGACAGTGGCTCGCCCGTCATCGGAACTCAATCGGTCACTTGGCAGTCTATCGCAATGCCAGAAGCATCCATAGCAAGTTCCACCGGCGGGCCGCCTACTGTCAGAACCTGGCCCGAGAGGGGCACCGACTGGAAGCCCTTGAGGAAACGAACCAAAACGGCGAACTCCGTCGTTTATCGCGGCTCCTCGTCCAGGCCTTCCAGGACCTGAGACTACAGGTTGAGGCGGAAAGCCTGCCGGTTTCCTGGACTATCGGTGAAGACTCCTCCCCTGATCGAGGACGAGGCGATCCTCTGTAGCGTTTGGCACACGCCCCCGAAGACCGTTCTCACAACAAGCTGGTTGGCCGGCGGCTTCCACTCACCGGACTTCTGCCCGCGGGGCGCCCCCCGCCGCTCATCGCGGGCGCGAGCGGGCTGCCGGACTGGCTTCGAGGTGCTTATTGGCCGGCCGTGACGCGCGCTCCGGCAGCGGCGTCATCCGGCGAAGGGTGTTGTCCTTGAGCATGAATTCGTGCCGTAGCGCGCCGGCCACGTGCAGAGCCATGAGGACGACGAGCACCACCGCGCCGGCAAGGTGTCCGGTCAGAAGCCACCCGGCAAGGGTCTCGTTCTGGCCGATCAGCATCGGGAGTTCCCACCCATAAAACGGCACGGCGTGGCCGTGGGCATTCACCATCAGGTAGCCGCCCACCGGCATGCCGATGAGCAGGATGTAGAACAGCCAGTGGTTGGCCCGTGCCAGCCGCCGTTCCGCCGGCTGGAGTGAATCCGGCAGACGCGGCACCGGATTGACCAGCCGCCAGACCAGCCGGACCAGCATGACCGCCAGGATCGTCCCGCCCAGCGACGCATGGACGGCGAACAAGGCGGGCGCGAGGGGGTCGGTCTCCGCCAGATCGGAGAACACCAGGCCGAGAACGAGTTGACCGATCACGGCGATCGCGATGAGCCAGTGGAGACACTGGTGAAACCAGCCCCAGGTCTGCGATGTATTTACCATGGACATGGTCGATCTCCTGCCGTGTTGCCGCAGCAAGCACACATCGACCCGACCATGGCTGGCGAAGCCGGTCAGGTGCATTCGCCTGGAGTAAGTGCCGCAGCGAGCGGGGCGCGACGTCGCGCTTTTCCAGTGCCGAGGATCGCCAGTTGCTCGTCGACCATCCGGAAAGGGACGCGCCGCAATACGGCGGCTCTTGTGCCTGCGCGGCTGCCCGTGGTGCCCTTGCCGGTCGATCGGGTCTTTTTTCTGCCGGCAGGGGCGCACCGGAGCCTGCGCGGCAGGTGGTGCGGATGTCCCGGTCGCCCGGGGCGGTGCGGGCCGGCGGCGAGGGATTGGGATATCGCGGGAAGGGGGCAGAGGCTCGCCTGTTGACGGGGCCGGCGGGACGGCGTTCAAGGATGGAGGTGTCATCGTTCAGGAGTCTTCGAAAATGACCAGTATTGCTCTTGTCCAGCGGTTGTTCGTGCTGCTCTCGCTCGCCCTTGTCGCTCTGGCTGCGCTCGCCCTTTTTCCGGCTGCCGCCGGCACAGCGGTGCAGGTCGGCGATCTCAGCATCGAAAATCCCTGGGCGCGGGCCACGGCCCCCAGTGCCCGTAATGGCGCGGCATTCTTCACCGTGACCAACGACGGCGCCTCGGACCGCCTGATCGCTGCGTCTGCGGATGTTGCCGAGGTGGTCGAGCTCCACACCCACATCATGGATGGCCCGGTCATGCGGATGCGCCAGGTGGAGGCGATCGACGTGACGGGCGGAACCACGACGGCGCTTCAGCCGGGTGGCCTGCATGTGATGCTGATCGGTCTCCACAAACCGCTGGTCGAGGGTGAGCAGTTCCCCTTGACCCTGACCTTCGAGACGGCCGGCAGCGTGACGGTTGAGGTCTCCGTCCGGTCACTCGGGGCGACCGGCATGCATCCGGAACGCGGTGGTCACGACGGTCACGGCGGCCAGATGTGATCCTCACGCACTGATCCGCCCGGGGCGCCGGCCGACCGGGCCGGCGTCCCCGTGATCGGCCCGGGGTCGCCCCCCCCGAGGACATCGGCGCAGCAGGGCGATCTGGGAAAATCGCCTCCCTACGCGACCGATCAGCGAAAGCGTTGCAGGATTGACGCTCGATGTCTCAAACGGGCGGCCTGATGCACGCCGGCAGGGCACTGCGCGCCCGTTTCGGAGAACGAAGAGGGGCCGCGGCCGCCTCGGGGTGCGCCAAGTTCCCAAATAGTATTTTCGCATTGATAAGACCTCGACCTGACGCCACTTTACAGAGCACAGGTAACGTGTCCTGTTAGACTCGCCAAGATTTGGCCTGATTTGCCAAAAATGCCGATGCTGTCTCTATCTGTTTGACTTTATTGAGGGCAAATCGGGGCGTTTTCTTGGCAGGTCGG
>CAYVUM010000116.1:0-9962 GCA_964454795.1 uncultured Rhodospirillaceae bacterium | reverse complement strand
CGGGCTCTCCCAGTCGTCCTCCACGAACCGGATATCGTGGACCGCGGGATCGATGCCGAGGCGCCGCAAGCTCTCCAGGTACAGGTCCTGGGAGTCGGGCGGCGACGGCTTCAGCAGCACCTGGAACTGGTAGTAATGCTGCAGCCGGTTGGGATTCTCGCCATAGCGGCCGTCGGTCGGCCGGCGCGACGGCTGAACGTAGGCGGTGTTCCAGACCTTCGGCCAGAGCGCGCGGAGCGTCGTCGCCGGATGGAATGTGCCGGCCCCCACCTCCATGTCGAAGGGCTGAAGGATCACGCAGCCGCGCTCCGCCCAGAACGCCTGGAGAGTCAGGATCAACTGTTGAAAGCTGTGGTTTTCTGTGGACATACGGCTGCCGGGGCGACACCGGCGATTGTCTGGCGTGGGACCGACGGAACTCGGGGCGGATGTCCCGAAACGACTGGAGCGGGATAATTTTAGCAGAGACCAGAGTTGCCGGACCTTACCCGCCGGCCGCGACGGCGGTCAAGCCGGCCGGAACGCAGGGCTGCCATCAGCCCGGGTAAGGGCAGTCCGAGCGTCCGCAGTGCGCCGGCGCGCCGACCGGAACATAGGTCCGGCAGACCGGGCAGGGCTCGGTGTCCTCGACGGCAGGCTGACCGGAGCGTTGAGCAGCGCCGCCCCGCTGCCCGGAGCGTTGAGCAGCGCCGCCCCGCTGCCCGCGCAACGCGGTTCGCTCCGCGAACAGGCGCTCGCGGCGGGCTTCAAAGCGCTGCCACCATCGGAATGCTCGCCAGATCGCCACGGCGATCACGAGGGTGAAGAGGATCTTCGTAAAAGTCAGTCCGAACATGCCCGGGATTAAGCGGCACAGTCAGCCTCGGGGTCAAGCGATCGCACCGGGAAGTTTGCTCTTGTTAGAATAACCCATAAGGGGTACATTTTGCGGTGTTTCTGGAGGTGCGGATCGGGTCGCCGCGGCAGAAGTCGTGTTCCGGCTGGCACGGGACGGATCTCCAGGGTCGGCGGGTTCCTGCCCTCCTTGAACCCGCGGTTTGCTTAAAATCGTCCGAGACGCGGCCGGAGAGACCTTTTGCGCCCCCCTGTGGTCTGCCGGCCGCGTCTCAATCCCGCAGCCTGCTGCCGCCCGCCGGTCCGCGCCTGCCGGTTCGCTGCCGGCGCCGCTCGGGCGCGGACGGGACCCGGCCGCTGTTGACCGGCGACAGCAACGGACGCACTCTGGTTTCGTCAGCCACGCGACGACGTAAACGGGAGGAGGCAGCCATACCTGACGAGAGCGGTCGGCTGTCCGCCGCCGAGCAGGCGCAGGTGTCCGCCTGGATCGATGGGAAGTGGACGGCTGAGACCTCGCGCTGTCCCATCTGCCGCCATGACGAGTGGATTCTCGGCGACTACGTGGTCACCCCGCCGCGGTTCGGCGGCGGCCGGGTTCAGGTTAGCGGCGCCCTCGCCCCTGTGGTCATGCTGGTCTGCGGAAACTGTGCGCATACGCTGTTTTTCAACGCTGCGATGATCGGCGTGGTGGCAGCCACAGGAGCGGAGGACGAGAATGGCGTCGGGGGAGAAGGCCACCGGCCAAGCCTCGTCGCGGACGATCGTCAGAGCCCGTAGCGGCTCCACAGCAGCCGCTCTTCCACGGCGGCGAGGGTGCCGTCGGCGAGGGTGCCGTCGGCGAGGGTGGCAGCCAAGCTGGCTGTTGCCCCGACCCCGAGCGGGCGCCGGAACCACGGCTGCCGCTCGCTGATCAGCTTGAGACGCACAGTCTCGCCATATCGTTCGCGCATCACCCCGCGGAGGTTGCCGAGCCCGTCGATCAGGCCGAGGTCCAGGGCCTGACGGCCGCTCCACCACCAGCCCGAAAACAGCTCATCGCGATCCCCGCGCAGCCGGTCACCGCGCCGCTCAAGAATGGCCTCGCAGAACGTGTTGTGGATGTCGGCGAGGAAGGCATTCAGGTGGGCGACGTCCTCAGAATTCTCCGGTCGGAACGGATCCAGGGCGGCCTTGTGGGCGCCGGCGGTCCGGACCCGGCGCTCGACCCCGATCCGCTCAAGCAGGGCGGGAAAGCCGAAGCCCCCGGACAACACCCCGATCGAGCCGATCACGGAGGCCGGATCGGCGTAGATTTCGTCGGCCGCAGCGGCCAGCCAGTATCCGCCGGAGGCCGCGGCGTCCTCGGCAAAGGCGATCACCGGAACCTTGTGTTCGTCAGCGAGTGCGCGGATGCGTCCGGCGATCAGCGCCGACTGCACGGCCGACCCGCCCGGCGAATTGATCGCCAGAGCCACGGCTTTGAGCCGCCGCTGCCGAAAGGCACGCTCCAGGAGCGGTGCGAGCGCGGCGAGCGTCAGGCCGCGGCGGAGCGGCCCGATCGTGCCGATGACGCCGCCGAGGCGGACGACGGCGACGACCGGCCGCCAGCCGGTGAGCCGGGCAACGGAGAACAGGGGCGGTCGCGAGCGAGGGGTCATGACGGCATCCAGCCTCAGGAGATGACAGGAACCTCGGCATGGCACCGGCCGCTGTCAAGCTGGAGCGTGCTGCCCTGCCAGCCCGTCCTCGAGGCTCCGGCCGTCGCGGAGAATGGCTTCGGCGGTCGCCGTGTAGCCGCCACCGGTGGCGTGCAGGACCAGCCCGGGGTGAAGCCGGAGAGCGCCGCCGCTGCACTTGCGACCGCGGACGATGACCCGTTTCGCGGCCACGTCCCGGCGTGGCCAGAGTGGCAGCACCGTCAGGTCGCCGAGCAGGTCGTCGAGGAGCGAAAGCACGGCCGCCAGCCGATCGGCGCGATGGATCACCGTCACCGTCCCGCCCGGCCGGACGCGGGCTGCTGCGGTGTGCAGCCAGTCGGAGAGGGGCGTGCCCGTCTCGATCATCGCCCCGGCCCGCGCCGGGTCAGCCGGCGGGCGTTCCCGGCCGGCGACGCCGTACGGCGGGTTCAGCAGGACGTGGTCGAACTGACGGCCGCGCACGGCCGCTGGCAGGGTTCGCAGGTCTGCCTCGATGATCTCCACCCGCGCGGCAAGTCCGTTGGCAGCGACATTGGCGGCGGCGTACCGGGCGGATTGCGGATCCAGCTCAATCCCGACGGCCGCCAGCCCGGCGACGCGGACGGCGAGGCACAGCACCGCCGCACCGGTTCCGCAGCCGAGTTCGAGCACCGTCTCACCGCCTGCCGCCGGCACCGCAGCGGCAAGCAGCACCGGGTCGATGGCGGCCCGGAAACCGCGGCGCGGCTGAACCAGAGTGACCCGCCCGCCGAGCAGCCGGTCCGGTCGCGGCGCCCCGTTTTCGTGCTTCGGCAGGATCACCGGCCCCGGTCCGAGCAACCGGCGTCAGCGGGGGCATTGCCGAGGCGCTCGGCCTCGGCGAGGATCAGGCGGGCGGTGGCAATGTCCCGTTCGCCGACGAACACCCGCTGGGTGATCTGGGTCAGTGCGCCGCCGTACAGGGAAGCGGTATGGCTATCGAAGATGTGAACCTCGATGCCGGCGGCGGCGAGGCGGCTCTTGAGCCAGGCGAGCAGGACAGGATCGTTGGTCTGGGTCAGTTCGATCATGATTTCCGGTTCCGCGAAACACCGTCTCTGGGGGTCGGGTCGGGTCGGTCCGTTGAATGGGCCGGGTGCACGGGCTTGACCGGCGCCGCGACCGATCCCTATGCTTTGGCGACGGGGCCCGGAGGTCAAGACCGGGGCGGGACACGTGGACAAGTCTGAGGTGAACGCCGTGGCGGTCGCTGCCAGTGCAGTCGACGACTCCGGAAAAAAGGCGACTCTGCGACCGCTGATGGATTTGGTCGGCGGCGACCTCCAGGCCGTCAATGCCCTCGTGGTCGAACGGATGCGCAGTCCGGTGGCCCTGATCCCGCAACTGGCCGGGCACGTCGTCGCTGCCGGCGGCAAGCGGCTGCGACCGCTGCTGACGCTCGCCTCTGCCCGGCTCTGCGGCTACACCGGCATCCGCCATGTGGCACTCGCCACGTGCGTTGAGTTCATCCACACGGCAACGCTGCTCCACGACGATGTGGTTGATGACAGCGACCTGCGGCGCGGACTGGCTTCGGCCAACGCGGTCTTTGGCAACAAGGCGAGCGTGCTGGTTGGCGATTTCCTGTTCAGCCGCGCGTTCGAGCTGATGGTTGAGGACGGCTCACTGAGGGTTTTGGAGATCCTTTCGCGGGCCTCGTCGGTGATCGCCGAGGGCGAGGTGATGCAGCTGATGACCACCAGCAACATCGCCACCTCGGAGGACGACTATCTGGATGTGATCCGGGCCAAGACTGCGGCGCTGTTCGCGGCGGCCTGCGAGGTTGGCGCGGTCGTTGCCGACCGGCCGGCCGAGCAGGCCCGGGCGCTGCGCGACTACGGTCTCAACCTCGGCATTGCGTTTCAGCTCGCGGATGATGTCCTCGACTACTCGGCCAAGCAGGCCGAGTTCGGCAAAACGGTCGGTGATGACTTCCGGGATGGCAAGATCACCCTGCCCGTGGTGCTTGCCCTCGCCCGCGGCGATGAAGCCGAGCGGGCTTTCTGGGAACGCACGCTGGCAGAAATGGATCAACAGCCGGCCGATCTGGACCAGGCGATGGCACTTCTGCACCGCCATAAGGCCCTGGACGACAGTCTGCAGCGGGCGCACGCTTTTGCCGCGGCCGCGGCCAATGCCCTTGCAGTGTTCCCGGACAGCCGCGAGAAGACCGTGTTGAGCGACCTGGTCCGCTTCTGCGTGGACCGGGCCTACTGACGGTTGCCGACCGCTTTAACCTGCCTTTCCTTCATCTCGGCATCAGGAATTCCGCCATGCGACTTCGCGACCTGCTGATCACTACCGCCCTGGGTGCGGCCTTAAGCCTCGGTTCCGCCGATGCCGCTGATCCGGAGAACACCCTCTACCTCGAACTGGCGGATGGCCGGGTGACGATCGAGATGCTCCCCAACCTCGCTCCGAACCATGTGGCCCGGATTAAGGAACTGGTCCGCGACGGCTTTTACGACGGCATTGTCTTTCACCGGGTGATCGACGGCTTCATGGCGCAAACCGGCGATCCCACCGGCACAGGGCGGGGCGGCTCCGGACAGAAGCTCAAGGCCGAGTTCTCCGAGACCCCGTTTCTGCGCGGGACGGTCGGCATGGCGCGGGCACAGGATCCGGACAGCGCCGATTCTCAGTTCTTCATCATGTTCGCCCCGACCCCGAGCCTGAACGGCAAGTACACCGTCTGGGGTCAGGTCATCGACGGCATGGAGCACGTCGATGCGATCAAGAAGGGCGAGCGGGCGCGAAACGGCGAGGTCAGCGACCCCGACCGGATCATCCGCATGCAGGTGGCCTCGGACGTGCAGTGAGGTCAGGGAGGCGGTGGCGCTGCTCGGGGCAGCAGTCTCTCGCTCCGCAGACGCTCGACGAGGGATCCGGGAAGGCGTCTGTCGTAGGCCTCTTCGAGCGTCGCATCTGCGCTCAGCTGGTGGCGAAGCCAGGTGAGCTGGCGCTTGGCGTAATTCCGGGTCGCCTTCTTGGCCGCGGTCGCTGCCGCCACCAGCGTCGTGCGCCCGTCCAGGTAGGCGCCCAGTTCGCGGACGCCGACCGCCTTCATCACCGGCAATCCCGGATCGAGGCCGAGGCTGCGCAGCTCGACCACCTCGTCGATGGCCCCTTCCGCCAGCATGGCATCGAACCGCGCTTCGGCGGCGGCGTAGACGGTCTCCCGGGGCGGGATCACTGCGATTACAACGAACCGGGCAGCGACCGGCCGGCCCGCTGGACCTTCTCGCTGCCAGGCGGGCAGCGGCCGGCCGGTGGCGGCCGCCACCTCCCAGGCGCGCATCAGCCGCTGGCTGTCCGTGGCCGGGATGCGGGCGGCGCTTTCCGGGTCGTGAACGGCGAGTTCGGCGCGGAATGCCTCGCCGCCGAGGCGGGCGTGGCGGGTGCGGGCAAGGGTGCGGACAGCGTCCGGGATCGGCGGAATCGGCGCAAGGCCCTCCATCAGCGCGCGCAGATAGAACCCGGTGCCGCCGACGAACACCGCTTGGCGGCCGGCGGCGCGGGCCGCATCCACCTCCGCGCTGGCCAGGGTCAGCCAGCGTCCCGCCGAACAGACTTCAGCCGCCGGCAATACGCCAAACAGCCGGTGCGGCACCCGCCGCTCGTCCTCGGGGGACGGGCGGGCAGTCAGCACGCGGAGCTCGCGGTATACCTGCATGCTGTCGGCGTTGACGACCACGCCGCCGATGACGTGGGCGAGATCCATCGCCAGCGCCGACTTGCCCGAGGCGGTCGGTCCGGCGACGACCAGGACGGTACTCTCGGTGGCGGATCCGGTCATGACGACGGGCCGATATGCAACGGTCGGGCGGCGTAGGTCAGCGTCCTGGGACAGCGCCCGAGCCGAAGGTCTGTCAGAAGATCAACGGCCAACCCGGGCGCAGCCTGGTGGATCGGATCATACGCCTGGTTCCCAAGCGAATGATCGCTCGATCCACTAAGCTATTGATCTTATGATTCGATTCAGCTGACGGATGGGTCCTATCCGTCAGCATCGAACCACTAGCGCGCGCGCGTGTCAATTGCAGCGGCGCATGCCGATGTGGAGCCACGAAGCAGAAGGGAGCCGATCGCAATGGAGCCGACCGCTGTCCCGGCGATCTCTGCCGGCATTCTCGCCAGCTTTCTGGCTGGCCTCGGCAGTTCTGTCGGTGCCCTTCCGATCTTTCTCAAGGCCGACTGGGGACAGCGCGGACAGAGCCTGCTGCTCGCCGTCGCCGGCGGCATCATGCTGGCTGCCACGGTGTTCTCGCTGATCATGCCCGCGATCGACATGGTCGAAGCGCGCACCGGTGATGAGGTCGCCGCGGCCGGGGTGGGGGTCGGCGGAGTCCTGCTCGGGGCGGTGGCGATCTGGCTGATCCACGGTGTCGTGCCCCACGAGCATTTCATCAAGGGGCCGGAAGGCGGCTCGCTGTTCACCTTCGGCCGGAACTGGCTGTTCATCGCCGCAATCACCCTGCACAATTTTCCGGAAGGGATGAGCGTGGGGGTCGCGTTTGGTCCGGGCACCCTGGAAGCGGGGCTGCCGGTGGCGATCGGCATCGGAATTCAGAACATGCCAGAAGGGCTCGCCGTTGCAGCGGCGCTGCTCTCTGAAGGGTTCAGCCGCACCCGGGCGGCCCTGGTGGCGCTGTTCAGCGGCCTCGTGGAGCCGGTGGGCGGCGCCCTGGGGGCGGTGGTCGTCGGCGTCAGCGATGCGCTGCTGCCGTGGGGGCTGGCATTCTCCGCCGGAGCGATGCTGTTCGTGATCGTCGGCGAGGTCATTCCCGAAACCTACAAGGAGACCCGCACCCACGGCCCGACGATGGTGTTTGTCGGCGGCTTCCTGCTGATGATGATCCTCGACGTTACCCTCGGCTGACCGCCGCCGCCGACGGCGAGCCGTCGAAGCCGCGGTCATCCTCCGGCATTGCCGCCGACCGTCCCGCCGGCGGCGGCAGCTCCACATCCAGCTCCAGCCGCGAGCGGGTGCCGGAGTTCTGATACTGGACGCGGACCCGGTCCTCGTCGATGGCAACATAGCGGGCGATCACGTCGAGGATGTCACGGCGCATCCGGGGCAGATAGTCGGGCTGGGCCCGCTCGGTGCGCTCGTGGGCGAGGACGACCTTGAGGCGCTCCCGCGCGGCGGCGGCCGAGGCGCCGGTGGCTGCCGGTGATGGGGATCGGCGGAAAAGGTTCAGGAAGCCCATGCTGCCCTCCCGAACAGCCGGGACATCAGGCCCCGTTTTTCGGCGGTGTAGCGGTGCTCGATGGTCTCGCCGAGGAAGCGGCGGACGGCATCGGTGTAGGCCCGGCCGGCCGCCGAGCCCGGATCGAGAACCACCGGCTGGCCGAGGTTCGAGGCCTTGAGCACCGTCTCGCTCTCCGGAACGATTCCGAGCAGCGGGATCGCCAGAATCTCCAGCACATCCTCCACCTTCAGCATCTCACCGCGATCGACCCGCGCCTGGTCGTAGCGGGTCAGCAGCAGATGTTCGCGCACCGGCTCCTCGCCCCGCTCGGCCCGCCGCGAGCGGCTTTGCAGCACGCCGATGATTCGGTCGGAGTCGCGAACGCTCGAAACTTCCGGGTTGGTGATGATGACCGCTTCGTCGGCGAAATAGAGGGCCATCAGCGCGCCTCGTTCGATGCCGGCCGGGCTGTCGCAGACCACATATTCGAATTCCGCCTTTAACTCCTCGATCACGCGTTCAACCCCCTCGCGGGTCAAGGCGTCCTTGTCGCGGGTCTGGCTGGTGGGCAGGATCGCCAGAGTGTCGATCCGCTTGTCGCGGATCAGCGCCTGCGACAGCCGGGCATCGCCGTTGATGACGTTGATGAAATCGAACACCACCCGGCGCTCACAGCCCATGACGATATCGAGATTGCGCAGGCCGACGTCGAAGTCGATCACCACGGTGCGATGGCCCTGCATCGCCAAGCCGCAGGCAAACGAAGCCGCGGTCGTGGTCTTGCCGACCCCGCCCTTGCCCGACGTCATCACGATGGTCTTCGCCAAAGCTTCACCCTCCTTGCGTTAAGGCGGCGGCCAGCCGTCGCGCGCCGCCGCCGGCGTGTTCAGACCGTCGTCATCCAGGGGTCACCAGCGGGGCGATCACCACCCGCTCGTCCTCCAGATGGATTGCCGACGGCCGGCCGATCAGGGCCTCCGGGATGTCGTCGCGGACCCGCCAGTAGCCGGCGATCGAGATCAGCTCGGCCTCCAGGCTGGCGCAGAAAATTCGCGCCCTCGTGTCTCCCGACACACCGGCCAGCGCCCGGCCGCGGAGCGCGCCGTAGACGTGGATATGGCCGTCGGCAAGGATCTCTGCTCCGGCCCCGACGGCTGCGGTGATCACGAGGTCGCCGCCGTGGGCGTAGACTTGGCGCCCTGAGCGGATCGGCCGGGCAATCAGGGTTGAGCCGGCGGGTTGGCGCGCCGGGGCGCCAGCGTCGGCATCGGTATCCGCGCGCTCGCCGCGCGCCGCGGCATCGAACGACATCGGACGGCCGGCCGCGAAGACGGCGAAGCCGGCGTTGATCGCGTCCTTGTTGTGCTCGTCGGTGCCGTTCTGGATGCCGATCGGTACCAGCCCGTGCTGGCGCAGCCGGCGGCCGATCTCGGCGATGTTCACCGGCGGGCCATCGGCCAGATCGGCGAGATCGACGACCACCGGGGCATGACGGAAGAAATCGGGGGCTTGCAGGACCTTGTCGGTCAGCCGCTGGAAGAACACCGGATCCTTGGGATCGCCAAGGCGCAGCGTCAGGCCGGTGAAGGCGCTGCCCTGCAGCGGCACCGGCTCGTCCCGCCGGCCGGCCCGGACCGGCGCCGCCGCCGTGCTCCGGTTTGCGCCAGTTTCGCCGCCGGCGGCCTGTGCCGGAACCGACCCGGAATGCATCATATCGACCATACTGAACTGCTCGCATGATTCCGGGGCCAGAGGCAAGTCCGGCTTGCGAGCTTGGTTGAAGAACGCCGGCGAAACGATTGCCGCCTATGAGACTCTTGCGGAACTGTGGCAATCCTCCGGTCGGATCGCCGGTGCGGCGGCGCGGTCATCGCCGCCGCGGCGATTCGCCGAGCCGGTTCAGATGTCGGCGTAGCAGTGGGTCTCGGCGGCGCCGCCCGGGTGGGTGACGGCGCCCTTGCACGCTGATCCCACCGTCTGGGCATAGCGCCACAGCGCGCCGGACTGGAAATCGGTGGAGCGGGGGCTCCAGGCTTCCCGCCTTGCGCTCAGTTCGGCCGGGGGGAGTTCCACCTCGATGGTGCCGGCATCGGCGTCGATGGCGATCATGTCGCCGTCGCGCAGGAGCCCGATCGGCCCGCCAACGGCCGCCTCCGGGCCGACGTGGCCGATACAGAACCCGCGGGTCGCCCCGGAGAACCGGCCGTCCGTGATCAGCGCCACCCGGTCGCCCATGCCC
>CAYVUM010000115.1:0-10029 GCA_964454795.1 uncultured Rhodospirillaceae bacterium | reverse complement strand
CCGCGGCTCCAGCATGAAGACCAACCCGATCGTGCTCACGGATGCCGAAATCGCCCAGGTGGTCAGTGCCCGGATGTAGGGTGAGGGAGGTGGCGGCGACCGGATTGATGTGGGAGGATCGCAGGGGACGATGACTTGACAGCGGTCGGCCCGTTCGTGGTCACGCATTTGGACACAGCCAGACCCCCGTGACAGCCGCCGGTTTGGGCCGCCGATGCCGCATGAAACCGTCCTGATCACCACGATCGTTGTCGGTCTGGTGCTTGCCTTCGCCCTCGGCGTTGTCGCCCATCGTTTGCGATTGCCGCCGCTTGTGGGGTACCTGCTCGCCGGGGTTGCCGTAGGGCCTCATACGCCGGGCTTTGTAGCGGATGCGAGCTTGGCGCTGCAGCTTGCCGAGATCGGGGTTATCCTCCTGATGTTCGGCGTCGGTCTGCATTTTTCGATCAAGGATCTGTGGGTCGTGCGCGGGATCGCGTTGCCGGGGGCGGTGGTGCAAATCGCCACGGCGACGGCCATGGGCATCGCCCTGGCGCACGTCTGGGGGTGGAGCCTCGGCGCCGGTCTTGTCTTTGGCCTCGCGCTCTCGGTCGCCAGCACCGTCGTCCTGCTGCGCGCACTCGCCGAACGACGCACGCTCGACACGGACAACGGCCGGATTGCGGTTGGCTGGTTGATCGTTGAGGACCTCGCCATGGTGCTGACCCTCGTGCTGCTGCCACCGTTGGCTGCAGCCCTCGCTGAAGGCACCGCACCGACGGCATCCCCGATCGGCTGGGATGACCTTGCCCTCTCCGTTGCGGTGACGCTCGGCAAAGTCGCAATCTTCGTCGTGCTGATGCTGGTCGTCGGCCGCCGGCTGATACCCCGCCTGCTGGCCATGGTTGCCCGCTCCGGCTCACGCGAGCTGTTCACGCTTTCGGTTCTGGCCCTCGCTCTGGGGATCGCTTACGGCGCAGTCGATCTGTTTGACGTATCATTTGCTCTCGGTGCCTTCTTTGCCGGCGTCGTCCTCAGCGAGTCAGAACTCAGCCATCAAGCCGCAGCGGATATGCTGCCGCTGCAGGACGCTTTCGCAGTTCTGTTTTTCGTATCCGTCGGCATGCTGTTTAATCCGTCGATCCTGATGAGTGATCCCTTGTCGGTTGTGGCGGTGGTCCTGGTCATCATCTTCGGCAAGTCGATCGCCGCTTTCGCCATTGTCATCGCCCTCCGGCGACCTGTGGCGACGGCAGCAACGGTATCGGCGAGCCTCGCCCAGATCGGCGAGTTCTCGTTCATCCTCGCCGCCCTTGGCGTGAGCCTCGGCCTGCTGCCAGACGCGGGCAAGGACCTGATCATCGCCGGAGCGCTGCTGTCGATCACGCTCAATCCTTTGGTTTTTTCCGTCTTCGACGGCCTGACGAAGTGGTTGCGGCGGCGGCCGCGCTGGCTGGAGCGTCTGGAGCGGCACGGCGACAGTGCGGGCTTGCCGATGAGCGACGACAAGACGCTTGGCGGGATGCGGGATCACGCTGTCATCATCGGCTGCGGCCGGGTCGGCGAGACGATCGCCCGGGCGCTCGATGTGTGGGAGTTGCCGTTTGTCATCGTCGAGCGCGATCGTCGGCGCGTCGAGGAATTGCGGGGGTTCGGCATGAACGTCGTCTTCGGCGATGCCACAGCGCCGGGCCTTCTCGATGCCGTCAGCATTGATCGTGCCCGGCTGGTGATCATTGCGACGGCCGAGGCCACCGCGACCCGGCGAATGCTTCAACTTGCCCGCACGGCCAACCCCAAGATCGATACGGTCGTGCGCACCCACAGTGAGGTCGAACTGGCAAACCTGGAACGCGACAGGGTCGGCCTTGCCGTGTTGGCGGAGCGGGAACTGGCTCTTGGCATGATGGGATACGCCCTGCGAAGCCTGGGCCTGAGCGAGGGTGAGGCGAGGCTTTTCGTGCAGAGTTCACGGCGCTTCGATGATGCCGGCATGGCCGCACAGCCGGAGGCGACGGAAGGCGCGCCAGAGCTGCGCCCGCACCGGGAAAGCACCGACGACGTCTGGAAGTCCTGACATCTCGGCGCGGTATCGGTCGGGCGGCGGACTGTGGCACAGGGTTAACGGCCGGGTTGGCGGCCTTGCGCCCGCAACTCACCGGCTGAGGGCCGGAGGCGCGGTCCGCTGCAAACCGTCACCTGTTCAGCGCGTAGAGCCGGCAGGGCGGGTCTGACGCGGAGCGCGACCCGCCGGACGGATGTTGAACGGCGTTTCATTCATGGAGAACAAGAGTGCTGAACCTGGAGACCGAACAAGAGGAGGATGGCCGCTGGATCGCCGAGATCCCCGCCCTGCCGGGCGTCCTCGCCTACGGCGCAACCCGGGTTGAGGCGATCAGCAAGGCCGAAGCGCTGGCGCTGCGGGTCCTGGCCGATCGCCTCGACCACGGCGAACCCGTGCCTGACCTTAAAGGCTTGTTTGCGGCGTGACGGGGTGGCCCGCCGTCAAGGGCGTCGGTCGGAATGGCCGCAGGCGTATTCCGACGCGTGGGGTGCGCCCGCCCCCGCCGCATCGGGCAGATGACGCTTCGCTCATCCGCCCTACCCAGGCTACACGGGCTGAAATCATCGCCCCGCGGCGCGATGACCTCGCCATCATGCCGCCAACCCCAGCGGCATGATCGTCCCGGCCAAACCCGCAGGAGACCGCAATGGCCCTGCAGCCGTTACACCAATTCTGGGACGCGATCAAAGGAACCCGCCATGGCCTGCACCATCATCCCGACTCTCCGCTATGCGGACGCGCTGACAATGATTGGTTGGCTGAGCGAAACGTTCGGCTTCAAACGCCATCTCGTCGTTGAGGATGGCGACGGCGGCATCGCCCACGCCCAACTCGTCCTCGGAGAGGCAATGATCATGCTCGGCACGGCCCGCGATGACGCGTTCGGCAAGCTCCAGCCAACGCCGGCCAAGCTCGGCGGGACGACGCAAAGCCCTTACGTCGTCGTGTCGGAGGTCGACGATCTGTGCGCCAAAGCCCGCGCCGCCGGTGCCGAAATCGTCATTGAGCCGAAGGACGAGGATTATGGCGGGCGGGTCTTTTCCTGCCGCGATCCGGAAGGCCATCTGTGGAACTTTGGGACCTATGATCCCTGGACGGCGGCGCACTGAAGATACGATGCTGAACATACGATGCTGAAAGGAACCTGTCATTGCGGCCGCGTCGGATGGACGCTCGCGGCCTTGCCTGAATCTGGCACGGCATGCAGTTGCACGATCTGTCGGCGCTATGGCGCGCTCTGGGCGTATGGTCACATCGAAGACGACATCCACGTCTCTGGCGAAGCAACAACATACCGTCGCGCAGACGGTGGCGCGATCGATTTCTACTTCTGTGCTCGGTGCGGCTGTATTGCCTATTACATTTCGACGAAGCCAAGCGAAGACGGGCGCCGCTGGACGGCCGTCAATCTGCGGATGACCGAACCGGGCCAGATCGCCGATTTGCCGATCGACCATTTTGACGGACACGACACCTGGGAAGACTTACCTAGAGACGGACGAAGATTGAAGGACATGTGGTTTTAGCGAGCAGTGCGTCGGTCAGAATAGCCGCAGGCGTATTCCGACGCATGGGCTTCGACCGGCGCCGCCGCATCCGGCAGATGACGCTTCGCTCATCTGCCGGATGTCTATGCGGGCTGTCGGAGCCTGTGCGTCCGAGTCGCTGCGTCCGCGCGCAGGCAATCACAAAGCCCGAGCTCAAAGCGACGAAACGAGCAGGAGATCATGTCGATCCTATTGGGGTCGCCCCCGAGTTTTGCGGCGGCTTTGCGGCGTTTGCGGCGCTGGATTGGCGTGATGTTCGGTGTCGACTTTCCTGTTGACTGCTAACGTTAACGCGCTCAGTGTACTTTCGCCGGCAAGGCTGGCACCGTTGCACTGTTTGCCGGACCTCCGGTTCTGCGAAAGTGCTTGTTCATAACTGGGGAGAATATGGCAATGACCAAGACACTGATGGTGGCCGTGTTCGCGGCAGGTCTTTCCATGGGGGTGGCTTCGAACGCCTTCGCAATGTCCCATGAGATGTCCGCTGCTCGCGAAGCCTTCAACAAGGCTCTCGACGAATGCGAAATGAAATCCAACGTTGATGAGCGGAACAACTGCATCGACGCCGCGACTCAGGCGTATCGCGAAGCCCTCGCAGAACAAAAAAAGGGCATGTAATCAAGGCGTTTGAAGTCTGACCGGGCACACGGCGAAGCCGCTTTCGAGATGGGTTCGCCGCGTGCTTCTCTGCATGTTCACGAATGCCGCGTTTCGTCCCGCGCCGGCCTCGATGCCGGAACAGGCGCTTTGCACCGCATCCGCAGGCAGAAACCGGACGGCGAAGCGGCCGATAGACCGGCCGGGCTCGTTCGGCGACCACTGCGCCAGGCCTCGGAAGCGGATCGCGGTCCGCCGCCGGCTGCCGCTCCTTCGCCGGCGCCGGGGCCAGCCCCGCACATCTCACCAATCAGCGACGCTTCGCACCGCCGGCGCGCCTGGACACCGGTCCGCCGGGGTTGACCTCGCCGGCTCCGCCTGCCAACTGCGCGGCCTGGTCGCCAATCCCGAACTGCCAGGGAGGAGACCGCCGATGACGCTCACCATCGCTCCGCTCAACGGCGAAGAACTGCAGGCCGCCCTGCCCGAGCTGGCGCGGCTGCGACTCACGGTGTTCCGGGCCTGGCCCTACCTCTATGACGGCAGCCTTGCCTATGAAGCCGAATACCTCACCGCCTATGTCCGCAGTGCCGGCGCGATCGTCGTCGGCGTTCGCGATGACGGCCGGCTGGTGGGCGCGGCCACCGGCGCGCCCATGGAGGACCACGCCGACGAATTCGCCGCCCCGTTCGCCGAGCGCGACGTCGACCTCCGGGAGATCTTCTACTGCGGCGAATCGGTGCTGCTGCCCGACTACCGCGGTCAGGGCATCGGCCATGCGTTCTTCGATGCGCGCGAAGAACACGCCCGCCGCCTCGGCCGCCGCTGGTCCTGCTTCTGTGCCGTCGTGCGCCCCGACGACCACCCGCTGAAACCGGCGGACGACCGGCCGCTCGATGCTTTCTGGGAGAAGCGCGGCTATCGGAAGATGCCGGGGATGCTCGCCTGGTTCGACTGGAAGGACGTGGACCAGCCGGACGAAACACGGAAGCCCATGCAGTTCTGGATCCGGGAGCTGGGATGATCCGGATCGCCGCCGCCGCCTATCCGCTCGACCGGTTCGAGGCCTGGCCGGAGGTGGAGGACAAGCTTGCCGACTGGGTCGGACGGGCGGCCGGGGCCGGTGCGGATCTGGTGGTGTTTCCCGAATATGCGGCGATGGAGCTGGCCTCGCTCGCCGGGGCGGCGGTGGCCGGCGACCTGGTCCTCTCCGCCGGCGCCGTCAGCGAGCGGATCGCGGACCTCGATGCCCTGCATCGCCGGCTTTCCGAAGCCCATAGCGTGCACATTTGCAGCGGAACCGGCCCGGTACGCTTGGACGACGGCCGGATCGTCAACCGGGCGCGGCTGATCGCCCCTTCCGGCGGGACCGGCGTCCAGGACAAACTGATCCTCACCCCCTACGAACGGACCGCGTGGCGGCTCGATCCCGGCGACGGGTTGCGGGTGTTCGAGACCGCCCTCGGCCGGATCGGCATTCTCGTCTGCTACGACGCCGAATTCCCGCTGCTCGCCCGGGCACTGATCGAGGCGGGTGCGGAGATCCTCCTCGTCCCCTCGGCGACCGATACTCTCGCCGGCTTCCGGCGGGTGCGGATCGCCGCGATGGCGCGGGCCCTGGAGGGGCAGTGCATCGTCGTCCAGGCGCCGCTGGTCGGCGCCGCGGCCTGGTCACCGGCGGTCGACATCAGCCACGGGACGGCCGCGGTCTTCGCGCCGCCGGACATCGGCTTCCCGGACACCGGCGTGCTGGCCGAGGGGGAACTGGACGCGCCGGGCTGGGTGTTCGCCGAGGTCAGCGTGGCGCGGATCGGCGCGGTCCGCCGGCACGGTCAGGTCCGCAACCACGTCCACTGGGGCGACCAGGACGACCGTCTGAGCGAAGTCGGGACGGTCCCGCTCGGCTGATCGCAAACCGCGCCCGCATGCAGCGCGTTGACGGACTTGCCGCCGCTCTGCTCTATCCTGAAGACCGGCGAGGCAGGCAGGCGGGGGAAATGGCGCAGTTTACCGGGACGGGCCTTGCCAGCGTGCGGGGCGAGCGCCTGGTCTTCACCGGGCTCGATTTTGCCGTGGAGGCGGGCGGCGCCCTGGTGCTGACCGGTCCCAACGGCTCGGGCAAGTCGACGCTGCTGCGGCTGATGGCGGGGCTGGGACGGCCGTTCGCCGGCCGGCTCGCCTGGGACGGCGCTGCCATCGCCGCCGATCCGGAGGCGCACCGGGCGCGTCTCCACGCCGTTGGTCACCTGGATGCGATCAAGCCGGTGCTGACCGTTGCCGAGCAGGTGGAGATTTGGGCGCGGCTGCGCGGGGGAACCGCCGCCGCTGCCCGGGAGCGGGCGGCGACCGCCCTCGACCGGCTCGGCATCGCTCACCTCGCAACCCTGCCCGCGGGTTACCTCTCGGCCGGTCAGCGGCGCCGGGTCAATCTCGCCCGGCTGCTCGCCGGGCCGGCGCCCCTGTGGCTGCTCGACGAGCCGCGCACAGCGCTGGATACGGACGCCGTGGTTCGCCTGGACGGCCTGATCGCCGAACACCGCGCCGGCGGCGGGCTGGTTGTCCTGTCGATCCACGGCGGCGATCGCCCGCCGGGTGCCGCCACCCTCGATCTGGCCGACTTTACACCGGCCGAGGTGGATCCGGACTCTGAGTTGGAGCCGTGCTGACCGCCTTTGCCGTCCTGGTCCGCCGCGAGCTTCGCCTCGCCCTCCGCCAGGGGATGGACAGCGCTCTGGCGGTGGTGTTTTTCGTTCTCGCGGTCTGCCTGTTTCCGTTCGGGGTCGGGCCGGAGCCGAATATACTGGCGCGGATCGCACCGGGGGTGATCTGGGTCGCGGCCCTGCTCGCGGCGATGCTGTCTCTGGAGCGCCTGTTCCTCGCCGATTACGAGGACGGCAGCCTGGAGGTTCTCGTCCTCCAGCCGGTCGCTGCGGAGGTGCTGGTGATCGCCAAGGTCACGGCCCACTGGCTGACCACCGGGGTCCCGCTGGTTCTCGCCGCGCCGCTGCTCGCCGTCCTGCTCGGCCTGGATGTCCGGGCATTTCCGGCGCTGCTCGCTGCCATCGCGCTCGGCACGCCGAGCCTCAGCCTGATCGGTGCGGTAGGCGCAGCGCTGGTCCTGGGGGCCCGGCGGGGTGGCATGCTGCTGAGCCTGCTGGTCCTGCCCCTTTGCATTCCGGTGCTGATCTTCGGGGTTTCGGCCGTGGACGCGGCGGCGACCGGTCTGCCAGCGCGGCCGCACCTCCTCATCCTCGGCGGACTGTTGCTGGCGGCGCTGGTGCTGACCCCCTGGCCGGCGGCAGCAGCGCTCCGCCAGGCCCTCGACTGAAGAATGGCTGACTGCCGCTGGACTCCGGCTGCGCTCAGCCTTCATAACACCATATGTATTGGCGGTCGCCGCCAAGCTCAGTGTCGCCACGGAGCATGATGCACGCTTACGCCAACCCCACCCGCTTCATCCGCCTGAGCGGCGCGGTGTTGCCCTGGATTGCCGGGGCCACGGTCGTTTCGATGGCGGTGGGGCTCTATCTGGCGTTGATCGCCTCGCCGGCCGACTATCAGCAGGGCGAGAGCGTTCGGATCATGTATGTGCATGTGCCCGCGGCCTGGATGGCGCTGTTCTGCTATGTCTGCCTGGCGGCCGCCGCTGCGGTCAGTCTGGTTTGGCGCCACCCCCTTGCCGATCTTGCCGGTCGGGCGATGGCCCCGGTGGGCGCGGCGTTCACGGCGCTCGCCCTGATCACCGGTGCGCTGTGGGGCAAGCCGATGTGGGGCACCTGGTGGGTATGGGACGCCCGGCTGACCTCGGTCCTGGTCCTGCTGTTCCTGTATTTCGGCTACATGGCCCTGGTGAACGCTTTCGACGATCCCAGTCGCGGGGCCCGCGCGGGCGCGATCCTTGCCCTGGTCGGCCTGGTCAACCTGCCGATCATCAAGTTTTCGGTGGAGTGGTGGAACACCCTGCATCAGCCGGCGAGCGTGATCCGCCTGGACGGTCCGACGATCCATGAGAGCATGCTGTGGCCGCTCCTGGTCATGGCACTGGCATTCAAGCTGTATTTCATCTGGGTGACCCTGGTGCGGATCCGGGGAGAAGTGGTGCAGAGCCGGATCCGCGCGATCCAGCTGCGCCAGGCTCACGGATGAGCGGGCGGCGTTTCCGGGAACGATGCTGAGCGGTTTTCTTGATATGGGCGGATATGCCGGCTTTGTCTGGCCGGCCTTCGGCGTGACCGCAGCCGTCCTCATCGCTCTGCTGATTGCCAGCCTGCGCACCCTCAAGGCCCGGGAGGCCGATCTCGACCTGCTCCAACGGGAGCGCCGGGGCCGGCGCGTCCCGGCGGATCCGCCGGAGCGGGTCTCCCAGGCGCTGAGTCCCCGGCCATGAAACGCAAGCACCGGCGCCTGACCTTCGTCTTTCTCGGCCTCGGCATCCTCGGGGCCGCCGCTGCGCTGGTTCTCACCGCGCTCGAAGAGAACGTAACGTTCTTCCGCAGCCCCTCCGAGCTGGCGGCGGGGGAGCCCGCGCTGGGTGAGCGGCGGTTCCGGCTGGGCGGCCTCGTGGAGGCGGGCAGCGTGCAAAGCGGCACCGGTGCCGAGACGCGGTTCCGGGTCACCGATCTGGAGGCGACGATCCCGGTCAGCTACACCGGCATCCTTCCCGACCTGTTCCGCGAAGGGCAGGGCGTGGTTGCCGAAGGCCGGATGGTCGACGGCGTGTTCATCGCTGATGAAGTGCTCGCCAAGCACGACGAGACCTACATGCCGCCGGAGGTGGCCGACGCGCTCAAAAAATCCGGCCAGTGGCAGCACATGCAGGAGCAGATGCGCGCTTCCGGAGCGGGTGGCGGCGGGGGCTTGGCACAGTGATCGTCGAATTCGGCCACTTCGCTCTGGTGCTGGCGCTGATTGTCGCGGTGATCCAGGGCAGCGTTCCGATCATCGGCGCCGCGCGCGGCCACGTTGCCTGGATGGAGCTGGGCCGGTCGGCGGCGGTGGCTCAGTGCGCGCTCGTGGCGATTTCGTTTGCCGCCCTGGTGCACGCCTACGTGGTCTCCGACTTCTCGGTGCTCAATGTCGCCGAGAATTCCCATTCGCTGAAGCCGATGCTCTACAAGGTGAGCGGCGCCTGGGGCAACCACGAGGGCTCGATGCTCCTGTGGGTGCTCATTCTCACCCTGTTCGGCGCGGCCGTCGCCGGCTTCGGCGGCAACCTGCCGCCGGCCCTGCGGGCGCGGACCCTGGCGGTGCAGGCGTGGATCGGCATTGGCTTCTATCTGTTCATCCTGCTCACCTCCAACCCGTTCGAGCGGCTGTTGCCGCCCGCCCTCGCCGGCCGCGGCCGCAATCCGCTGCTCCAGGACCCGGGCCTCGCCTTCCACCCGCCGTTTCTCTACCTCGGCTACGTCGGCTTCTCGATGGCGTTCTCGTTCGCCGTCGCCGCCCTGATCGAGGGCCGGGTCGATGCCGCCTGGGCCCGCTGGGTCCGGCCGTGGACGCTGGCCGCCTGGATCTTCCTGACCATCGGCATCGCCCTCGGCTCGTGGTGGGCCTATTACGAGCTGGGCTGGGGCGGCTGGTGGTTCTGGGACCCGGTCGAGAATGCCTCGTTCATGCCCTGGCTGGTCGGCACGGCGCTGCTACATTCGCTAATCGTCGTCGAGCGACGCGATAGCCTGAAGAGCTGGACGATCCTCCTCGCGATCTTGACCTTCGGCTTCAGCCTCCTGGGCACGTTTCTCGTGCGTTCGGGCGTGCTCACGTCGGTGCACGCGTTTGCCACAGACCCGTCGCGCGGCGTCTTCATCCTGGCGATTTTGATGATCTCGCTCGCCGCGCCAC
>CAYVUM010000114.1:0-10056 GCA_964454795.1 uncultured Rhodospirillaceae bacterium | reverse complement strand
TTTCCGGTGTACCGCCGCGCTGCGGATTTTATCCAGCGCTACATCTTCCCCGGCGGCATGCTGCCCTCGCCGGCCGTTCTGGAGCGGCAGATCGCCGCTGCCGGCCTCGCGCTGACCGGCAGCCTCGGCTTCGGTCCCGACTACGCCCGCACCCTGGTGCACTGGCGGCGGCGGTTCGAGGAGGCTTGGCCGCGGATTGCGCCCCTCGGCTTCGACGAGCGGTTCCGGCGGATGTGGTCCTTCTACCTTGGGTACTGTGAGGCCGGATTCCGCGCCGGCGCCATCGACGTGGGCCAGTACTGCGTCAGCCGGCCGTAAGCCCGCCGCCCGCCTGACGGCCGCCGGTCTCCCGGTCCGGCGCCGTCCGGCTTTCCGCCGTGCCAATAACCGTACATTTGCTGATCCGTGCCCGGCGTACAACCGTAGGCTTGGGGAGAGGACGGTTGCCGGTCCCGGTAACGCAGCACAGCGCAGTAAAGGAAATGATGAAACCCGAACATTTTCGCGATGCGGAGCCCCGGCTCGAACTCGAGCGATACTTTCTGGGAGACCTTCGTGCCTGGGGAATCTTCGAGGATCGCTTCGGCGATCTCCGCCGTCAGTTTCTGGTCGACATCACCGGCAGCCGCTCGGGCGACGAACTGGTTTTGGACGAGCGGTTCCGCTACGCCGACGGCGCCACCGATCGGCGCATCTGGCGGATCCGCCGCACCGGCGAGCACACCTATGAGGGCCGGGCTGACGATGTGGTGGGCTGTGCGACCGGGGTTGCGTATGGCAACGCATTGAACTGGCAGTATGATTTCGATCTCCCCGTCGCTGGACGGAAGATCCGGGTTCACTTCAACGACTGGCTTTTCCTCCAGCCCGACGGCGTGCTGATCAACCGCGCGCGCATCACCAAGTTCCGGATCGCGCTCGGCGAGGTCACGCTGTTTTTCAAGCAGGCCGGGGGTGCGGGGCCGTTGTCCGGCCAGGCAGCGCAGACCGGGGCGCGGCCGGCCGTCGCCGGGCCGGTTCGCGCGCCAAGCCCGGTCAGTTGACCGTGAGGCGGCGCTTAAGCCGGCGGAGGATCAAGCCGAGCACCGGCACCTGGTCGAACAGCGCGGCCGTCGGGTCCCAGACGTCGTGGTGGCCGGTGATCAGGCCGTCCGGGCCGGCGTGGATCTCGCTGAAACCGGTGAAATCGAGTCGCCGTCCGGCCCTGGCGAGGCAGGCCCGAAACCGCCAGCGGGCAAAACCCACCCCCGGCTTCACCGCCGTCTCCTCGACCGCGAAGCTCACCTCCCGGAGGTCTTCAAACATCCGCTCGAACACCCGCTGCATCGCCTCCCGGCCCGTAACGTCATTGAACGGATCGCGAAACCGCACATCCGCGGCGACGTAGCCCCGGAGATCGGAAAGATTTTCGGCCGTCAGCGTTTCCAGGAACCGGAGGTAGGCGAGGATCGCACCGGTTTGCGCCCGACTGTCGGGGCCGGACGGGCCACTGCCGGGCGAGCGGATCCGGGGCGATGTCTCTGCAGGGTCGCGGCTCTCTTCACCCGCCATCCGATTACCGATCTTTCGCCCAATCACCGCCGCGAGGGACAAGACGCCGGTGGCTGTCAGCAGAAGCGGAGTGACCGCCCGGATCCGACTTGAACGGCGTGGTATCACCTGCCGGCAAAGTTAGCAGACCGGCAGTCCCGCCGAAACGAGAATGATCCTTGACATCATGGCGAAATTTCGTCACCGTTCCAGTGCAATGATGACGAGAGCGCCCATAGCGGCGGGTGTTTGTGGCACCCACCCGGGTAACGCTTCGCGGGAACAGGTCGAACTTCAGGTGTGTCGTAGAGAGGCTGGGCGATCATTTCGTCTGGCTCCAAAAAGTTTAAAATGACAACAGATTTGGATCGGGACGGAGTATGGCAGTTTCAGCGGGCGCAAAAACGCCCCAAGAACTTGTGCCCGCACGGTCACTCGACCCCTGGGCCGGCATTGTCGAGGCAGTCAGCAACAGCGTTCAAGTCCAGTCCGGCGGTCTTCTGGTAAGGTATTTGCGCCCTGCCGGCGGTCGACTGTTGCTGGGCTATCGCCTGCCGGAACAGTGTGACGCGATCATTGCCAACGACAATCCCTGGCTGAACCGGCTCAGTCGCAATTGCGGGAGCCCGAGCGTCTGTCGGGATGACGACCTGGTGCCGGAGCCCGACCCCGCGGCCGAGCAGTTCCGTCGGGAACGGTTCGATGGCTTCGATCTGGGCGCGCAAATCTTTCTCGTGATCGAGCGCAAGGGCAACGCGGTGGTGGTCGGCTGGTTCGCCCGCACCCGCTCGGCACCGCCGTTCGAAGACGCCGAAGTGCGGATGCTCGCGGCCATGCAGCCGGTGCTGGCGGCGACTTGGCGCAATGACCGGATGATCCGCCAGCAACTGCTTGGCGGGCGCTTCGCCATCGGGGTCCTGAACCGGCTGACCCTTGCGGTGATCGTTCTTGACCGTTCGGGGACGATCTGGGCGGCCAACGACGCGGCGCGGCACCGGCTCGACGCCTACTGGAGTGCGGGCAGCCTGCGCGGTGGCTGGCGGCTGCGCGATGCCCATTCGGCGGCACGCCTTGCCAAGGCCGCCAACGACGTGATCAGCGGCAGCCTGGATACGGTGCGGACGGTACGGCTGTCCTGTCCGGAGAACGGGGAGCTGTTGCGGTTTGTGGTCACGCCCCTCGATGGTCGTCAATCCGGCACCTCACCCGCCGGCCCGCTGGCCACGGCCTTCCTCGCCTCGCCCGGCCAGCTCGCCCCGCCGCCGCCCCAGTGGTTGCGGGAGGTCTACGATCTGTCGGCCGTGGAGGCGGATGTGGCCGCGCGCCTGTGTGGTGGCTGGGCGCCGGGACGCATCGCCGAAGCCCTCGGGATCAGCATTCACACCGTGCGCAGCTACGTGAAGGCGATCTTCTTCAAGCTGGGGGTCCATCGCCAGGCCGAAGCGGTGGCGCGAATTCATCAGGATCTGGGGTTTCTCGGCCGGATCTGAACGCGGCGATCGGGTCGCCGGCGAAGCGCCCTGCCCCCTCCGCCACGACACGTTCAACCGGCGGGATAGCCGCCGGCCCGCGCCGTCTGGCGGCGAGGAACGTTGTCCTCTCACCCTTATCTGTTTGCCGCAAAACTGTAACCGTTCGGTACACAGCACCCGGACAGGCGGACCCAGGTCCCGATAGAGAAAATCTTCCTACCAATATTGGGGGGTCGTCGGGCGGCCCTCTCTGCTACTTTACGTGTATCGCAACGCGGCAGAACGCGTTTCGGAAGGATTGTTCACCCGGCTTCCGGTTGGGGCCGATCTGCGGTTCATTCCCTGCGGGATGGTTTAGACAGGGTGAGCAGTGTTCCGGAAGCAAAACACACCAGAAGGTATCCCGGAACTTGATTGGGCAGGTGTAAAACCACCTGAAACGACGGGTCTCGTTGAAGGAATCGGAGACACGCTTTCACACCGGCGGCGGCTGCCGTCAAAACTTTGCTTCATCCTGAGGAGGACTTGACTATGGTACCTGAATCCAAAGGTACTCCCGGTATCGACATCATTCGTCCGGACGACCCCCTGAACCCGTTCTTCAATCCGTTCGACGACGACAAGATTCGCGCCTATGCCGGCGATGACATCGTCTCCGGCGGACTGGGCGACGACACCGGCTATGGCGGTCTCGGCGATGACCGGATGGAAGGCAACAGCGGCGACGACGTCCTGTTTGGCGGTAACGGCGACGACACCGTGGCCGGTGACGACAACATCTTCAACGACAAGGACGCGAACGGCGACCCGATCGTCGCCGGCGGTGACGACTCGATTGAAGGTCGCGAAGGCAACGATCTCCTGGTCGGCGACAACATTGCCCGTGCGGGCGACTTCGCTCCGGGTGGCCGCTTTGAAGGCTTCACCCTGGAAACCCTGCCCGCCGGTTCGGACACGCTCCAAGGCGGCGTCGGCAATGACTTGATCTTCGGCGACAACGTCGAGACCGATGCCACCGGCACCGTCTTCCTCGTCGCCCAAGCCGGCGCGGGCGACCTCATCTTCGCCGGCGACGGCGAGGACCGGGTCTTCGGCCAGGGTGGGGACGATGCCATCGACGCCGGTGACGGCGATGACGTCGTCTTCGGCGGCGACGGCAATGACACGGTGATGGGCGGCACGGGCGTCGACACCCTCAACGGTGACGCCGGTGACGACACCCTTCTGGACATGGTCGGCGATACCGATCCGACCGATCCGCAGGGCGTCCAGGTCCTCGACGGCGGCGCCGGCAATGACTCGATCGTCGGCAGCAACGAGCTCGACTCGATCATCGGTGGCGAAGGCGACGACACCATCGACTCCGGCGACGCGTTCGACGACGACGGCATCATCCAGGGCGATGTGGTCGAAGCCGACGAAGGCAACAACGTCGTCACCACCGGCAACGGCAACGACACCGTCACCGCCGGCGACGGCGATGACATCATCGACACCGACGGCGGCGCCGACCTCGTGTTGTCGGCCGGCGGCGATGACGACATCAACACCGGGACCGGCAACGACACCGTCGAGGCCGGCGATGGCGATGACTTCGTCGAGGGCGACGATGGCGACGACGTCATCCTCGGTCAGGGCGGCGACGACAACCTCCGCGGCGAAATGGGCGATGACTTCATCGACGGCGGCGAAGGCGGCGACCAGCTGCTCGGCAACGCCGGCTTTGACACGCTGATCGGCGGCGCCGGCATGGACCTCATCGACGGTGGTGCCGACAACGACCTGATCGACGGCGGCGATGGGTTCGACCGGCTGTTCGGCAGCGGCGGCGATGACACGATCCTTGGCGGCGACGGCGGCGACGAGATCGACGGCGGCGAGGGCGACGACGACATCGACGGCGGCGACGGCGACGACATGATCGTCGGCGACCTCGGCGACGACACGGTGGTTGCCGGTGCCGGCGACGACTCGGTCATGACCAACGACGGCAACGACGAGGTCGACGGCGGTGACGGCGACGACTTTGTCCTCGGCGGCGACGGCGACGACATCCTCGAAGGCGGCACCGGAGTCGACATGGTCTGGGGCGGTGACGGCAACGACATCATCACTGACATCGAGGGCGACCTCGCTGGCCTCGTGGCTCAGATGCTCTGGGGCGGCGCTGGCAACGACTTCATCGACGGCAGCGATGAGATCGACGACATCGACGGCGGCTCGGGCGACGATGTCCTGTTCGGCAACGGCGGCGACGACACCATCGACGGCATGGCGGGCGATGACCTGGCCTTCGGCGGTGACGGCGACGACCTGATCTTCGGCCGGGCCGGCAATGACGACCTGAACGGTGACGCCGGCGACGACACCATCGAGGGCAACGCCGGCAACGACTTCATCGACGGTCTCTTCGGCGATGACCTGCTCCTGGGTGGCCTGGACAACGACACCATCCTCGGCTTCGATGGCGAGGACACCCTGAGCGGCGGCAGCGGTGACGACGTCCTGTCCGGCGAGGCCGACAATGACGTGCTCCTCGGCGGCGAGGGCGATGACGAGCTCGACGGCGGCGAGGGCGACGACACCCTCGACGGCGACGTTGGCAGCGACACCCTCCGCGGTGGCGAAGGCGATGACGTTATCGATGTTGGCGACGGCTCGCCGGCCGACGGCAACAAGGACACCGTCATCTACGAATACGATATCGACGGGACCGACAGCGTCTTCAACTTCAACCTGGAAGACGACGGCGATACCTTCGTGTTCGAAGACTTCGGCGGCCTGATCGACACCGCGGGCACCGCTCAGGTGGCGATCACCGACAACGGTACCGACTGGATCATCGACCTCGACGGCGGCACCGATACTGTCACGCTGTTCGGCGTCACTTTCGACACCACCGCCACCCTGACCGCGGCCCTCGGCCCGCTCAGCATCGACATCGTCAACAGCTTCACCAACGGCACGCCGGAGCTCGGCTACGACGTGTTCGAAGTTGTGATCGCCTGATCAACTGGCGATAGTGAACCTCTCCAAGTCTGGGTGGGCGCTTCGGCGCCCACCCTTTTTTTTGGGCAAACCACGATCCGCTTCAGCAAGCGGGCCTGGAAGCGTCGGCGCAACCTGGACAGCAGAGGCGGAAGGTGTCAGCGGCCGCGAGGCCGGGCTGGTCAGCGCACCAGCCGGCGGGTGAGCGCGAACAGCAGCGGATAGGGCAGCAGTCGCATCACCTTCAGGCCCCAGGTGAACCGCCTTGGAAACGTCACCTCGAAGCCGCGGCGGGACAGTCCGCGATAGATGCGCTCCGCCGCCATCTCCGGCTCCACCCGGAACGGCATCGGAAACGGATTGCGGTCGGTCAGCGGGGTGCGGACGAACCCGGGACAGATCAGGCTGAGGCGGACGCCGTGGCGGTCCAGCTCGGGCTTCAGCGCTTCGCACAGGTTGATCAAGGCGGCTTTGGTCGCCCCGTAGGCCGCGGCCGACGGGAGTCCGACATAGCCGGCGACCGATGAAACCACGGCAATGTGCCCCCGCCGGCGCTCCACAAACCGCGGCATGACTGCCGCGAGGGTGTGCACGGTTCCCATCAGGTTGGTCTCGACCAGCTTGCGCACCGCTTCAACCGTGAACGCCGCCGCCGGGGTCGGCGTGTGGGTTCCGGCGTTCAACAGTGCCAGATCGATCGGCCCGGCCGCCGCCTCAATCGCCGCGGCTGTCGCGGCCACCTGATCCGGATCGGTCACATCCACGGGATAGACAACAACCCGCCCCGGCAGGGCCGCGGTTTCGTCTGCCAGGCTGCGCAGATCGGCCTCGGTTCGGGCGCTGCCCGCCACGGTCCAACCGGCGGCGGCGTAGCGGCGGGCAACAGCCCGGCCGATACCTTTTCCAGCACCCGTAACCCAAATCAGCCGCGCCATGCTCCTCCTCTGCGACCGCCCACGGGCCAGCCGGACCGGCGGTTGCGCGGTCCCCGCTCAAACCCGGAGGAACGGATTCATCAGCCGGCCGACCGGCCCCGTCAATTTCACAGGCGCATCCAGGACCACGAGGCAGAGGCACTCGTCATCCTCGTCGACCACCGGGCGATGCTCGTTGGTGGGATCATTCATATCCCAATCGCCACGGGCGAACGTCCGGTCGCCGTCGGTATAGCCGCCGGCCAGCACCAGGGTGTATTCGCTGCCGCGATGCGAGTGACGCGGCATCGTGCTCCCCGGCTTCAGGCGCATCAGCGAGACCTTGAACCCCTGGGCAGCGGTCGCCAGCCGCGCCTCGGCACCAATCCGGCCAAGCCGTCGCCACGACAGGCTGCTGAGCGGTCCGGGCAGATAGGCGCGGAGCGGCGGCGGGATGACCACCCGGGTCGGCTCATCGAGTGCGGGCGCCGAAGCCCTTGGCGGCTCAGGCTCATCGAGGCGTGCCAGCGCCGCCTCCAGGAGGTCGTCGTCGACGCTCTCGATCGCCACCTCGTCCAAGAGCCTGCCCCCCAGCGCATCCAGTTCCAGCGCGGTCACGCGGCACTCTTCACAGAGCGCGAGATGCGTCGCCAGCGCGAGGGATATCGGCTCGGGAAGGCTTCCGGATGCATAATCCAGGAGCAGTTCCGGCTGGGGATGATGCTTGCAGGTCATCGATGATCCTCCGCGATCGCCGATCGCAGACGCCCGATCGCCAGGCGGATCCGGGACTTTACCGTTCCCAATGGCAAACCAAGTTCCTCGGCGATGACGCTGTGCGATTTGTCCTCGAAAAACGCTTTCTGTATGACGCTGAGCTGATCGGGTGAAAGGGTACCAAGGGCCGCACGGACGGCACCGCCGATCTGCTCGGCTTCGAACAGCCGGTCCGGCCCATCCGCTTCCGATGCCCGCTCCGGCGCTTCGTCGAGGGCGACTTCGGGGCGGTTTTCCCGCCTGAACAGATCGATGCGTTTGTTACGGACGATGGTGAAGACCCAGGTGGATGCCGTCGCCCGGCTCCGGTCGAAGGTCTCCGCCTTCCGCCAGACCGACAGCATCGCCTCCTGCGCCAGCTCTTCGGCCGATGCCGGGTCGGACCCCTGACGCATGCCAAACGCCTTGAGCCGCGGGGCAAAGTGGCGGAACAATGCGGCGAAAGCCGCACGGTCCCGTCTCTGCGCCACCGTCTCGATCAGATCACACAAATCCTCGTTGGTCACCGTACGGCCACACGTCTGTTGCGCGGCCCGTGAAGCCAATGCCTTCAAGGACCTCTGATGCTCCGTGGGACCGTACCCGATCGTCGCCGCTGTCGCCATCTCCAACCTTCCACCGGGATCTGCTGGTCGATACGCGGTGCGATGGTCTGCGGATCAGCGCGGCGCGGCGGAAGCGGCCGGCCGGGGCATGGCTGCCTCGATCGCCCGGATCAGCCTCGGGGACCCCGGAGCGGTGGCGGTCGAGAACCAGTCGACCAGGCGGCCGTCCGCGGCGACCAGATACTTGTGGAAATTCCACCGCGGCAAACCCTTCGCCCCGAACACCTCTGCGGCCCAGCGGTAGAAGGGATGGGCCTCGGGCCCGCGGACCTTTTCCTTGCGGGTGAGCGGAAAGTCGATCCCGAAAGTGGTCTCGCAAAACTCCTTGATCGCCGCTTCGCTCCCCGGCTCCTGTGCGCCGAAGTCATTGGAGGGGACGCCCAGGACCACCAGACCGCGATCGCCGAAGCGCTCCCACAGCGCCTGGAGGCCGGCATACTGGCGGGTGAACCCGCACCGTGACGCGGTGTTGACCACCAGAATCGCCTTGCCGGCAAAGGCGTCCAGCGGCATCGGCGCGCCGTCGATGCTGGTGAAGGCATAATCGTAAGCGGTGCCGGCCGGAGCACCGGCCGCCGGGGCGAGTCCCGCGGGCGTGAGCGCGAGCAAGCCGAAAGCCAGTCTGAGGAGTGTCATCGGGGTCTGCCTTTACTGCCGATCCGTCTGATCGGGCTTACGTCCGGCCGGCGGTTGCGGATCGACGGTGACCCGCGAGAGGAAGCTCGCCACATCGGCAAACACCGGATCCCGTCCGCGAAAGGGTTTGGCGAGCGAAACGACCAGCCCGATATGGCCGAGATCGGGATAAAACGACGTCTCTGCCTCGCCGCCGGCCTGCCGGATCGCGTTTGCGAATGTCCGGGTATTGACCGGCTTGACCGTGTCGTCGTCCTGGCCATGGATGAGCAGCAGAGGCGGGCCATCGCCATCGGCCAGGGTGACCGGGCGAATGGGCAGGGGCCCGGCTCCGGCGAAGATCGGCCGGGTGCTGTCATAGTCGAGGGGGTCGAAGCTGTACGGCCCGGCCAGCCCGACCATGCCGACGATCACCTCCCGGGGCACACCGGCGTGATCCAGGTAGCGGCGGTCGAACACGAGCAGCGCTGCACTGTGGGCGCCGGCTGAATGGCCGACGAGCACGATCCGGCGCGGATCGCCGCCGAAGCCGGCGGCATGGTCGCGGGTCCACGCGACGGCCCTCGCGATATCCTCAACGAACGCGGGGAACCGGACGTCCGGATAGAGGCGGTAGTCGGGAACAACGACGATCAGACCCTGCGAGGTCAGGGCTTCGCCGATGAACCGGTAGTGTCCGCGCTGCCCGGTCTTCCAGCTGCCGCCATAGACATAGACGGCGATCGGGGCCGGATTGGCCATCGCCTCGCCGGCGGGGCGATACAGGTCCAGTTTCTGACGATCGGCCGGGCCGTAGGACAGCCCTTGAATCCGCGTGTATCCGTCGCGTGGAACGAGGGCATTCAGCAGGTCGGCCGGCTCACAGGCGGCGCAGAGCAGCGGCAGCAGGGCGGTGCCGAGAGGACGCAGCCGGCGAATGAGGGACACGGTTTCTGGCTTTCTCGATCCGAAGATAGCGCTCTGTACGGCGCCAGCACCGTTCCGGACCGTCTGGATCAGAGACAACGCGCGCCGTGGGCGGGGACGACGTCCGCTCAGCGCGGCCAGCCGGAGCGAAACCGGCGGCAGCCGGATCCATTACGATCCCGCAGCCGCCCGGCCGAGATGCCGTGGTAGAGTGGAGAGGGAAGCGGG
>CAYVUM010000113.1:0-10634 GCA_964454795.1 uncultured Rhodospirillaceae bacterium | reverse complement strand
AATGGTTCCGGCCAGCTGCTCGGTTTTAACTCCCTGCTCTTCGGCGGCGACGATGTAAAGCGCCATCACGGGCAGCACCGCGCCGTTCATGGTCATCGAGACGCTCATCTGGTCGAGCGGGATGCCGTCGAACAGAATGCGCATGTCCTTGATCGAGTCGATCGATACTCCGGCCATTCCGACGTCACCGGCGACCCGCGGGTTGTCGGAATCGTAACCGCGGTGGGTGGCGAGGTCGAAGGCGATCGACAGCCCCTTCTGCCCGGCCGCCAGGTTGCGCCGATAGAAGGCGTTAGAATCCTTGGCGGTGGAAAACCCCGCGTACTGGCGGATCGTCCATGGCCGGGTCACGTACATGGTCGAATACGGCCCGCGCAGGTAGGGCGGAATGCCGGACAGCGTGTCCAGGTGATCGAGGTCCCCGATATCGGCGGACGAATACAGCGGCTTGACGTCGATCTTCTCCGGCGTCTGCCAGAGGAAGTCCTCAGGCTTGCGTCCGGTCTCCGCAGCAAACCGCTCCGCCCAGGCGGCAAAGCCGTCGCCGCCGAGCGGCTGGTTGCCCGGCTCGAGGTGGACTTGGGTGAAGTCAGGGATGGTCGTCATTGTTCGATCACTCCCAGGCGCGCAAGGGTGGAACGGAGCGTTTGCAGCACGTCGCCGCCGAGGACGATGAAATTATCGACCCCGGCTGTCATGTAGGCATCCTTGTGCTCGCCGGGGTTCCCGGCCAGGAAAAGATAGGGACATCCGGCCTGCTTGAGTGCCGGCGCGACGCTCGCCACCATGTCCTCGTAGATCGGGTCGGCCGAACACAGGATCGCCAGATCGGCACCGCTCTCCTTGTAAGCGGCGGCGCAGCTTTCCGCATCGGCGTACCCGGCGTTTGTCACCGCCTCGATCCCGCCGACCTCAAAGAAATTCTTGGCGAAGGTGGCGCGGGCGGTGTGCTTGGCGATCGGGCCGAGGTTGGCGAGAAAGATCCTCGGTCGCGATCCGGTCTTCTGCTTCCAGCCATCGGCGGCATCACGAAGTGCTTCGAAGGCTTCGGCGAGGCGGTGGCGCGGCAGCGGGTCGATCCGTGCCGGTTCGCTGCCGGCGGCGAGCGAGTCGTTCAAAGCACCGAGGGTGGCGCCGGCTGCCGCGGCGTCGACGATCGCCGGGATCTCAGCGGCAGCGGAGAGGCCGGCGGTGCCGGCACCCCTGCCGCGGGTCGTCGCGAGGCGTTCGGCGGCTGCCGTGCTCGCGGCCGCGAGATCCGGGATCCGGACTCCGGCGGGCGGCTCTGCCACGTTCGGGAACTCGCTGACCCCGGTGAGGGCATCCCGTCGCTTGGCGATTGCCTTCTCGCGCTCGGCCCAGGACGCCGCGATCCGGCCGGCGAAGGACCCGTCCTTGAGGGCCGCAAGGATGCCACCGGCGGCTTCGATCGCCTGGAACTCGGACCAGGCCGCCCGCGCCAGCTCGTCGGTCCGGGTCTCCACGTACCAGGAGCCGCCGCCGGCGTCGATGACCTTGGCGAGGTTGGATTCCTCGGCCAGGACGATCTGGGTGTTGCGGGCGACCCGTCGCGCCGTCTCGTCGGGCAGGCCCAGCGCCGCCGTGTAGGGGAGGACGGTGATGCTGTCTGCGCCGCCGATCGCACCGGCGAAACAGGCGACCGTGGTCCGCAGCATGTTCACCCACGGGTCCCGCTGGGTCATGATCCGTTCGGCGGTGATCGCGTGCAGGCGCATCGCCCGCGCCGGCTCCGAGGCGCCGCTCGCCTCGGCGACCCGCGACCACAGCTTGCGCGCAGCGCGGAGCTTGCAGATGGCCAGGAACTGATCGCAGCCCAACGGCACCGAGAAGGTGATCTGACGGCAGGCCGCGTCCACGTCCAGGCCCGCTCTGGTCATCGCGCGGAGATAGGCAACCGCGGTGGCCAGAGCCGCCGCCAGGTCCTGGGTCTCGTTAGCGCCGGCATTATAGTAGACGGAGGTGTCAACGCCCACGGCGCTCACATGCCGATAGGTCGATGCGGTGTATTTCGCGAGGGCAGCCATCGCCGCAAGGGCCTCGTCGACCGGCATCTGCAGCGAGCCTTCCGCGACCAGGATGCTGATCGGATCGGCATTGAACGCGCCGAGACAGGCTTCCGGGGCGACGCCGCGGCGCTTCCACAGCGCCATCAGCAGAGCCGCTGCCGGAAGGAAGGCACTGCCGGCCTGAAGCATCACCGGCGCCAAGTCGAGCTGCACGCCGGTCAGGGCGAGGTCGAGATCGTCGACGGAATAGATCATCATCCCGTCGCGTCCGGCCCGGTCGGCAGCCGCTTCGCTGTCACCGTCAAGGCCGGCGCGGGCGGCGCGGTCGAAGCGCAGCAGCAGCGAGGTCACCCCCCGCTCGAGCTCGCGGAGGATAATGTCATTGGCCTCGCGCGGATCCGCCTCCGCGTACATCTGGCGCACGTCCCAGTTCATCTCCCGGTTGCCGGACGCGCGGCTGCCGCGGGTGAACGGCGTCGCGCCGGGAAAACCCGAGGGATCGCCGTCGGACGGCCAGTCCTGGCGGGTGTAGATCGGTCGGACGGTGATGCCTTCGTACGTCTTGGTAAACATCTTCCTGTCGAAGGGCGCGCCTTTGAGCGCCTTTTCGACTTCCGCAACCCATTCCTCGTAGGTGGGCTTCGGAAAATCCTCGACGAAATTCAACCCGCTCATGGACTTCCCGTTCTTTGTCTGGAGGCTGACGGTGGGTTTCGGCGGAGACTGGCGCCGGGCGGTCGCGCTTCGTCAGCCTCTCCCCTCCCTGGGCAATGAACCCGGCATCCGTCAAGGTACGGCAGGACGCCTGGAGGGTCAAGAAACCGGGCCGCCTGCACCGGCTGTCCCCGGCTGGCAGGCGGCGGCGCCGGCCGCCGGGTCCTGTAAGCGTTGCCGGACCGTCCGCGATATGTTAGGCGTTCACGACAAGCGGAACAATCAAAGAACACCCGGATGACCGAACCAACCCCCGAAGCCCCGTGCGGATCGGCCGCGGACGGCCCGGGTGGAGACGGCCTTCCGGTTACCGGCCGGACGGCCGAGGCGGCACGGATCATCCGCGGGGTCTCCCGGCTGTTCGCGGACCTGGATTGCCGGGTCCTCACCGAACTGCCACTGGCCAACGGCCGCCGCGCCGATCTGGTCGCCCTTGATCGCCGCGGGCGGATCGCCATCGTTGAGGTCAAGGCCTCGCTGGCGGACTTCCGGGCTGACCGGAAATGGCCCGACTACCGGCCGTTCTGCGATGCCTTCTGGTTCGCGGTCGGTCCGGCGTTTCCCCGCGAGGTTCTGCCTTCCGAGGCGGGACTCCTGGTCGCCGACGGCTTTGGCGGGGTGGTTCTCCGCCCGGCACCGGAGCATCCGCTCGCTGCCGCCCGGCGCAAGGCGATGACCCTGCGGTTCGCCCGCACCGCCGCCGCCCGGCTGCAGGGGCTCCTCGATCCCCGGGCACTTTTCGATCCCCGGGCACTTTTCGATCAGGGCTGAGCACGCCGGTCGATCAGGGCTGAACACGCCGGCGGCCGGCGAGGCACAGCCAGGCGGCAAGGCCAGCGATCGTGGTGATCGCCATGACCGCGGCCATCGGGCTCTGCGAGGTGGGTGCGAAGGCGCCGACCGCCAGGGCGCCGAGGCCGGCGAATGACATCTGCAGGAACCCGAGCAGCGCCGAGGCCGCGCCGGCGATCGCCGGAAACGGCGCCATCGCCCCGGCCACCCCGGTCGCGAGGACGATCCCGAGCCCGGTGGTGAAGACCATCATCGGCGCGATCACGGCAACAAGCGTGAGAATTCCGGCGACGCCGAGACCGGCCATGACCACGCTGCCGGTGGTTGCGATGATCAGCCCGGTCAGCAACAGCCGGTCGATCCCGAGGCGCAGCGCCAGCCGGCCGGAGAGCAGACTGCCCGCGAAAAAGCCCAGGACGTTGAAGGCCGCAAGGGCCCCGAAGGTCGCCGGCGACAGCCCGAGCAGGTCGATAACCACGAAGGGCACGCCGACGGTGTAGGCCATCAGGGCGGCGAAGACGAAGGCAACGGCAAGCGTATAGCCCCAGTATTCGGCGGAGCGGATCAGCTCGCCCCAGGCCGCCAGGAGGTCGACGAAGCGATCCCGCTGGCGCCGCTCCCCCGGGTCGGAGCCGCGCCTAGCCGGGGCGGTCTCCGGCAGCACCCGGTAGACGGCGAGGATAAGGACAAGGCCGCCGGCGATCAGAAACCCGAACACTGCCCGCCAGCCGAAGGTCTCTTCAAGCAGGCCGCCGAAGAACGGCGCCACGGCCGGGGTTGCGGCCATGGCGACGCCGATGTTCGCCAGCACCCGGGCCGAGCGGTCGCGGGGAAACACATCGCGGATCACCGCCCGGCCGACCACCGGCCCCACGCACACCGTCAGGCCCTGGAGCAGCCGCCCGAGGATCAGCGCCTCGATGGTCGCCGCCAGGGCACAGAACGCGGTCGCTGCCAGGTACAGACAGAGACCGCCGATCAGCACCGGCCGTCGGCCGAAGCGGTCGGAGAGGGGGCCCCAGGCCAGCTGCGACACGGCAAAACCAAACAGATACAGCGACATGGTCAGATTGACCGCAGTCGCGTCGGTGGCGAGCGCCTTGGCCACCGCCGGCATCGCCGGCACGAACACCGACGTGGTTCCCTGGGCGACGGCCACCAGGGCTGTGACCAGAACGAACGATCTTCGCTCGAGCGACTCGGGATGGCTCCGCGGGGTCATGTGCGTCCGGAGGCCGGGGCGGCGGCCAGCCCCGACGTGGTCAGCGGCGGCCCGCCTCCCGGTCGAGCAGCGCCGCCTTGCGTCCGAGCCCCCAGCGGTAGCCATGCAAGCGGCCATCGCGGCCGACGGCGCGGTGGCAGGGCACGACCAGGGCAAGCGGATTGTCCGCGCAGGCCTTCCCCACCGCGCGCGCCGCCCCCGGCCGCCCGAGATCGGCGGCAATCCCGGCGTAGGTGCGGGTCTCACCGGGCGGGATCGCCTGCAACCGCAGCCAGACCTGGCGCTGGAACGCAGTGGCGCGGACGTCCAGCGGCAGGTCGCGGTGGGGGCCACGGCCATCGGCCACGGAGAGCACGGCGGTCACCAGTGCCGCCATCCGCCCGCCGTCATCGCGGCTGATCAGGGCCGCCGGAAACTCGGCGCAAACGACCGCCTCTAGCACCGGCTCGTCGTCGCCAAGGGCGATCATGCAGATCCCGCGCGCCGTCGCCGCGACCAGAACCAGCCCCAGCCCCGCCCCACCGCCGTGAACAGCCGGCGCATCGACGATGGTGAACACAATCCGAGCGCCACGACCGCCCTTGGCATAAGTCGCGGGCGTCATCCCCAATCTGGAGGGCGCCTGCTCGTACAGCCGCGAGGCGGAGCCGTAGCCGGCCCCGTACGTCGCTGAGGCGACCCCCTCACCGGCCTTCAGGGCCGCTTTGAGGCGATCGAGGCGCAGCGCATCGGCGTACTGCTGCGGAGACACCCCGATTACGGCTGAGAACAGTCGCTGGAAGTGCTGCGGGCTCAAACCGGCGTCGGCGGCAAGGGCGGCGAGGCCGGGCGCCGGATCGCCGTCCGTCGCCGCGGCGATCCGCTCACAAGCCCGCTCGACCACGGCGAGCCGCGGATCCCGTGGGACGGCGAGGTCCGGACGGCAGCGCTTGCAGGCGCGGAAGCCGGCGCGCACCGCCGCGCCCGGCACGTCGAAGAAGATCACCCTGTCCCGTCTGCCCCGGCGGCTCGGGCAGGAGGGGCGGCAGAACACCCCCGTGGAGGTGACGGCGTAGACGAAGGCGCCGTCGGCGCTGCGGTCGCGGCCGAGGACCGCCTGCCAGCGCCGCTCGTCGCTCCAGCCGGACGATCGCGAAGGCCCGCCAGCGGGTGGGGTTGCGGGGGAGAAAGCGCTCATCGCATCGGCGTTCATGGTCATCAGCGTCCTGTTCCGGTTGCGGCTGCCGACCCACCGTAAGCGGCCGGGCGGGCGCGTTCTATCCGGACCGTGCGCTCGAAGTGGACCGGGCGCCAGTGGCGGAATCGGAGGGCCGGGCGGGCGGGCCGTAGCGGTGCAGGGCCGGACCATGAGCCTGCAGCCACTGCCGGGCAGCCGCCGGTGGTCCGACGAGATCAGCGACGGTCGTCCAGAAGTCCGGGCCGTGGCCGCGGACACGGAGGTGGGCGACCTCATGGGCGACCACGTAATCGAGCACGAATTCCGGCGCCAGGACCAGCCGCCAGCTGTAGGAGAGATTGCCGTCCGCCGAGCACGATCCCCACCGGGTGCGCACCTCGCGGACACTGATCCGCCCGACAGACACACCGAGGGCGGCGGCCTTGGTCCGGGAGCGCCCGGAGACTTCCGCGAGGGCGCAGCGACGCAACCAGCGCTCGACACGACGGGCGATGCCGGCGGCGTCGCCGCCCACCCAGAGTTCATCGTTGACGAGTTCGGCGCCGCTTCGCTGGCCCGGATCATGGCGGACGGTCCGCTCAAGGCCGAGAACCGGGACGCGGGCACCATCGCCAAACGGGACCCGCCGCGGCAACCGGTCGAGGCGCTCGGCGATCCAGCCGGAGCGGCTGCTCACAAACACCAGAGCATGATCCCAGGGGGTCTGCGGTGGCAGGGTCACGATGACCTCGCCGCTGTCGAAGGCGACCCGCAGAATGAGCCGCCGGGCGCGGGGATTGCGGCGGAGGATCACGACCAGGGGACGCCCGGCCAGGTCGATGGCAGCGACCCGCTCGGTCGCGGACCGGCGGATCCACAGGGTCTCGGTGCCGGTTCCCCGGTCCATGGCATGATTTCCGTTCCGGTTGCCGCGGGCGACGATGGAGCGCGACACCCGCTCGCGCCCGATCGCCACTCTGCGCGATCCCGCTGCCCTCCGGCAACCACCTCGGATCGGGGCGACCGGCCGCTCCGCTGCACTCTTCCGACGCGAAAACGGGACTTGCATTCCCCACCGGACCATGCAAATTCATTGGCGATCGCCGCACTTCGCCACGACGTACCTTGTTACGCTGCCCAGCTTTCGGGCCAAGTTACTTCTGGACACCGTGCACGGTCGAAGACTTCCGGCCCGACATCCTGGCAAGGGGCCGACTGAAGACCTAGCGAAAGGAGTAGCTATGGCTACTGGGACTGTAAAGTGGTTCAACCCGACGAAAGGTTACGGATTTATCCGGCCGAGCGACGGGTCGCAGGACGCCTTTGTTCACATCTCCGCCGTCGAACGTGCGGGGCTGAGCGGACTGCGCGAAGGCCAGAAAGTGGAGTATGAACTGGTCACAGGCCGCAACGGCAAAACGGCAGCGGAAAATCTCGTCGCTCTCGACTGATTACCGCAACCCGACTCAAGAAACATAACTCCGATAAGGTCCGGTCAACATTTACATGACCGAGGCCTTTTGTCGTGGGCGGGATCTCAGGTTGTCATACCGACCATCCCGCCCTCGGTTTCTTTTGCGTGACGCCGCCCCGGCTGACTGCGTGAAGCCACCCCGGCTCGCAGCGTCCGAACGCGCTTAACCTCAGTGCGGGACTTTGGCCCGCCGCTCCGGCCGGTATCGCCCGGCCTGCGGTGATGTGCAGCTAATCCGCTCCCCCGTCAGGTGACATCAATCGGAGTCCTGTCTTGACCGGGCGGCCCTCGCGAACCCAATGTCACATCCTCACAATCGGATGGGCGCGTGCCGTCCGGACGCAACGGCTGCCACGGTTTCGCCGCCAGCTCTGCGGTTCAAGGGGATGGGAGGAAGCATCGGCGTGACCGACGTGGCCGATCTCGCACTCGCCAACCTGATCTCGCCGATGATCCTGTTCTTTTTGCTCGGTGCGGGAGCGGCCCTGCTGCGCTCCGACCTGCAGATCCCGGAGCAGATCGGCAAGGGACTGGCCCTCTACCTTCTTCTCGCCATCGGCTTCAAGGGCGGTGCGGCGATGGCATCGGGGACCCCGGACGCCCGCTTCATCGGCACGATCGCCAGCGGACTCGCTCTCAGCTTCGTGATCCCGGTTATCGGCTTTGTGCTTCTCCGGGCGACCACCCGGCTGGATGCGATCACGGCCGCCGCCGTTTCCGCCCATTACGGCTCGATCAGCGCCGTCACCTTCGTGACCGCCGTCGGTTTTCTCGACGTCCAGGGGGTCTCCTACGAGACCTATCTGATTGCGGTCATGGCGCTGATGGAAACGCCGGCGATCATCAGCGGCCTGTTTCTGGCCCGCAGATCGCGAAGCGCGGGCGATCCGCCGGCGGGAAGCGATGGGGAGTCCCGCGAGGTGTTACGGGAAATCTTCCTAAACGGCAGCGTCGTCGTGCTGGTCGGCGCCTTCCTGATCGGCTGGGCCACCGGCGAGCGCGGGCTGGAGACGGTCAAGCCGTTCGTCGTCGAGCCGTTCCTCGGGGTGCTGTGCCTGTTTCTTCTGGACATGGGGCTGGTGGCGGCGCGACAAATGCGCAGTGCGACGGCCCTGGGGCCGCGGGTGATCCTGTTCGCGATCTATATGCCGCTGATCGGTGCAGCACTGGGCCTGGGTGCGGCGGCCCTCGTCGGTCTCAGCCTCGGCGGTGCGCTGTTGCTGACGGTCCTGACCGCCAGCGCGTCCTACATCGCGGTACCGGCAGCCATGCGGATTGCCCTGCCTGACGCAAATCCCGCCGTCTACCTGACCCTGTCCCTGGCGGTGACCTTCCCGTTCAACGTCCTGATCGGCATTCCGCTCTATTTTGCGCTCGCCAACCTGCTTGTCGGACCGTAACGCCGGCGGAAGGACCTGCATGCAGCTCTACACCAAGAAAAAGGTCGAGATCGTCATTGCCGCACCGATTGCGCGGCGCATCCTCAGCGGTCTCGATGATCTCGGCGCCTCGGGCTACACCGTGCTCCGGGCGATCTCCGGCAAGGGGCATCACACCCAATGGGACCTCGCACAACTGTCGGACGCCAATCAGCACGTTGTCATCATGGTCGTTGTCTCGGAGGCGACCGCGGCGCGCATTCTCGAAGACCTGAGCGCTATCGTCCGCCAGCACCATGGCATCATTCTCATGTCAACCGTGGAAGTGCTGCGCTCGGACTATTTCTGAGGATTGACGGGGCCGGGAGCGCTCCGCCGGGTTCCGTCGCCCGCGGCTCCCGCCATGCCATGCCGCCGCCCTGCTGAGGGGGCCGCTTGCCCCGGTGCAGAGACCCCTTTCGATGAGTCCGCCGGGCGGGTCGGATGTGCACCGGACACAATGGATCAGGTGCCGCAACCGGGCCTTCTTTGCAGGCGCCGCCGGGCTTAGTCGAACTCCAGGATCGCCTGACCGACGGCGAGGACATCGCCCGGCTTGGCCAGGATTTTGGCGACCCGGGCGCTCTGGGTCGCGCGCAGCGCGTTCTCCATCTTCATCGCTTCCACCACGGCGAGCTCATCGCCGGGATTGACCTTCTCGCCCGCTTCCACCGCCAGCGAGCGGAGCTGCCCCGGCATCGGCGAGACCAGGAACTTCGAGAGGTCCGGCGGCTTGCGCTTCGGCATCATCCGCGCCAGCTCGGCCACGTCACCGCGATAAACAATGACATCGACCTCGGCGCCCAGATGGTGGAGGCGGTAGCCGAGCCCGTTGCGCTCGACGGTGAACGCCCGCGGCTTGGCGTTGATGGTGCAGTCGAGCACCGGATCGCCGATCTGCCAGTCGCTGCGGATCGCAACCTGCTGCTCGCCGATTTCCAGCTCGAAGCCCTCTTCCGAGCCGTCACGGTGGTAGGGCGTGATCCGCACCGGATGGAATTCGCCGTTGACAACCACAACCCACTCCGTCGGGATCCGTTTGCCATAGTTCGGCATCTGGCCGCTGATCCGCGCCGCGCGATAGACATAGCGGAGGTGCATCAGCGCCGCCACGGCGATGATGTCGCTCAGGTCACGCGGCTCAAGCGGCGCCGGTGCAAAGCCGTTCGGATACTCCTCGGCAACGAAGTTGGTGCTGAAGTCGCCGGCCAGGAAGCGCGGATTGGCCATCAGCGCCGCCAGAAACGCGACGTTGTGGCGGACCCCCTTGATGTAAATGTCGTCAAGAGCCCGGCGCATCTCCTCGATTGCCGCGGGCCGGTCCCGCTCCCAGCTGGTCACCTTGGCAATCATCGGATCGTAGAACATGGAGATTTCCGCGCCCTCGTAGACGCCGCTGTCGACACGCAGCGAGGCGCTGTCCTGGGGCGCACGATACCGGACAAGCCGGCCGATCGACGGCAGGAAACCGCGATCCGGATCCTCGGCGTAGATCCGCGCCTCGATCGACCATCCATTCTGCTCCACCGCACTTTGGGCGATATCGAGTGGCTCGCCGGCAGCAATGCGGATCATCCACTCCACCAGGTCGAGCCCGGTGGTGAACTCGGTGACCGAATGCTCAACCTGGAGACGGGTGTTCATTTCAAGGAAGAAAAACTCTCCTTTCGGATTGGCGACGAATTCGACGGTCCCGGCGGAGCAGTACTTGACGGACCTGGCCAGTGAGACGGAGACCTCGCCCATCCGCCGGCGCAGGTCGGCGGTCACGAAGGGAGAGGGGGCTTCCTCGATCACCTTCTGGTGGCGCCGCTGGAGGGAGCAGTCCCGC
>CAYVUM010000112.1:0-10995 GCA_964454795.1 uncultured Rhodospirillaceae bacterium | reverse complement strand
CTAGCCGCCGGCACGCTCGCCCTGCGCTTCACCGCCAACGCCATGGACCGCTACCACGTGCTGGTCTCGGGGGACGGCGATGGGTTCGGCAACCGCGGCCACACTTCCGTGGTCATTGAGAGCAATGGCAACCTCCACGTCTGGTTCCAGGACGCGGAATGCTCGACGATCCTCACCGCCGCCGGAGCGATGGCCGCTGGCGAGACCCATCACCTCGCCTTGACTTTCGGAGATGGCGACGCCCGCCTCGATCTGGACGGCCGGGACGCGGCAGTGGCCGTAGGCTGCGATGTGGACTGGCAGCACAACGCCGAAAACCTGCTGATCGGCGCCGGAAGCCACCTCCGCAGCGAGGAGACCCCGAAGTGGCGGACCCTGCCGTTCAACGGCCGGATCGAGGATGAGGTCGTTTTCAACGCCGCCCTGGACGCACAGCAGGTGGAAGACCTCGCCGGCGGCACCGATACCGCCCTCCTGACCTGACGGCCTGCGGCCGCAGACGGGCGCGAGTGCGGCCCACCTCCGCGCTGTGGCCTTCGGCGATTGCAGAGCCGGCGGCCGGGCGGTAAAGGTGCCTGTCCGTCAAGCGTGACCGTCCGCCCCCCGCCTCTTCGCAACGGCCGATCCCCGGAACGCTGCCATGCTCCGCCGCCTCTACGACTGGACGATGGCGCTCGCCGGTCATCGCCGTGCCTTGCCCGCCCTCGCGGGGGTCTCGTTCGTCGAAAGCTCGGTATTCCCGATCCCGCCGGATGTCATGCTGATCCCGATGGTGCTGCACGACCGCGACCGGGCCTGGCTGATCGCCGCCGTCTGTTCGATTGCGTCAGTGCTCGGCGGCCTTGCCGGCTACGCCATCGGTTTTTTTCTGTTCCTGGAAGTCGGCCAGCCGCTGCTCGAATTCTACGGCTATGCCGCCGACTTCGCCGACTTCAGGCGGCGTTATGAAGAGTGGGGCGCCTGGATCGTCGCCGGCGCCGGCCTGACCCCCTTTCCCTACAAGGTCATCACCATCGCCAGCGGGGTATTCCGGCTCGACCTGACCACGTTCGTGGTCGCCTCTCTGCTCTCGCGGAGCGCCCGGTTCTTTCTGGTCGCCGGCCTGCTGTGGTGGTTCGGGCCGCCGATCCGGCGGTTCGTGGAAGCCAACCTGGCCAAGGTGACGACTGCGTTTTTTGTGCTGCTGCTTGGCGGATTCCTGGTCATCAGGTATGTCGTCTGAGGGGGTCCTGAAAACCCGCGCGACCTGGAGCTGTTCACCGATGAGCGCCATATCGGATGCCATGGACGGAATCGATCCGAGCCGCGACCAGCGCCTTGCCGCCCTGCTGCTGATCAGCAGCCTGGCCATCCTCGTGGCTGCGCTGATCGCCGAGTACGTGTTCGGCCTGGAACCCTGCAGTCTTTGTGTTTACCAGCGGATCCCGTACCTGATTGCGGTCCTGTTTGCCGGCGCGGCGCTGATGCTGCCCGGGGATGGGCGGCGGACGGCACTGGCGCTGTGCGCGGTGGTGTTTCTCGCCGGGGCGGGCCTCGCGTTTTTTCACGTCGGGGTCGAGCAACACTGGTGGACCTCGTCGATCCCCGGCTGCGGTGCCGATAACCTCACCTCGGCCCTTCCCGAGACCCTGACCATCGACCAGCTGCAGCAGCTCGCCGCCGAGCCGGTCCGGCGTTGCGATGAGGTGGACGGGCGGATTTTCGGCTTGTCGCTCGCCACCCACAACACCCTGCTGTCCCTGGCGCTGGCCGCCCTGACCATCGCTGGACTGCGCACCGGCGCCCGCCGGGTGGTGACGGCATGAGCGGGGCGGGCGGACAGGCGCCGCGGCGGTCCCGGCCGGCCCGGCTTCCCGGTGACCTGACCCCGGAACAGCGGATCGCCCGGATTCTTCGCGTCGATCAGGCGGGCGAGTATGGTGCGGTGCGGATCTACGAGGGCCAGCTCGCGGTTCTCGGCCGCGATCGCAGCGCCGGCCCGGTCATCCGCGAGATGGCGGCCAAGGAGCGCGAGCACCTCGCCGAATTCAACCGCCGGATTGCCGACGGCCGGGTGAGGCCGTCGCTGCTCCAGCCGGTCTGGCATGTGGCCGGGTTTGCGCTCGGCGCCGGCACCGCCCTGCTCGGCGCGGAAGCGGCCATGGCCTGCACGGAAGCCGTGGAAGAGGTCATCGACGAGCACTATGCTGATCAGGTCGCGGCGCTGGAGGAGATCGAGCCCGAACTCGCCGCTCTCTGCGAACGCTACCGCGCCGACGAGGTCGAGCACGGCGCCACGGCCGTCGCCTACGGCGCCCATCGCGCGCCCGGCTACCGGCCTCTGAAAGCGCTCATCAAGGCCGGCTCCCGCGCGGCCATCTGGTTCGCTGAGCGGCTGTAGAGGGCGGCGGCGGGCGCTTCTGCGATGCTGCTCTGACGCTGCGCGGGACGCCGCCTGACCCTGAGACAGGGTCCGGGGCCGGCACCGGCAGGAACGGCCTGGAGCGGGCGAAGGGATTCGAACCCTCGACTTCAACCTTGGCAAGGTTGCGCTCTACCCCTGAGCTACGCCCGCATCCCCGGATTACAACCGGACCGGAGGCGGATGATACCTGTCGTCGACGGCAATGCAAGCTCTCTGTCTCGGCACGGGCGCCCCCGTCCCTGCGGGCCCCGGCGCCGGCCGCGGCCCCCTCGCTCTGGACGCTATTGCGCTGACCGGCCGCGGGGACGGGCAGCGGCTTGCCGTGGCGGCCGCTCCTGCCTACTCTCCCAGCCATGCCTGCAAGCGAAGCCGATCTGATCGCGCGGCTGGCGGCGCTGTCGATCGCCACCACCACGCACCGTCATCCGCCGGTGTTCACGGTCGAGGACGCCAAGGCGCTGCGCGGCACCCTGCCCGGCCACCATATCAAAAATCTGTTCCTGAAGGACAAGAAGGGGCAGCTCTGGCTTGTGGTTGCGGACGAGGACCGGCCGATCGACCTGAAGTTGTTGCGCCGGCGGATCGGCGCGGCTCCCTTGTCCTTCGCGAGGGCCGAGCTCCTTCGCGAGGTTCTCGGCGTGGAGCCCGGCTCGGTCACCCCGTTCGCGGTGATCAACGATCCGGACCGCCGGGTCCGCGTGGTTCTCGATGCCGCCGTCGTCGGCGATGGCACCGTCAACGCCCATCCGCTGACCAACACCGCGACCACGGCAATTGCCGCGGCCGATCTTCTCGCGTTTCTCGAGGCCTGCGCTCACCCGCCGGAGATCGTCGATCTCGGCGCCGACGAGGCCTCGGAGGCCGCCGGTTGAGCCCTTGCGGCGGAAACCCCGGTCGGCCATCTAAGGCACTGAAGGGATGCATTCAGTCAGACACAAGGACTCCATCATGGCGTTGCTGATCGATCCAAAACAAACGCCCTCCAGCGGCACCGCATCCGATCCGGTCATTGACAGCGACACCACGCACTTTGCCGCCGATGTCATCGACGCCTCCCAGCGCATGCCGGTGATCGTCGACTTCTGGGCGCCGTGGTGTGGTCCGTGCAAGCAGCTCACACCGACCCTCGAAAAGCTGGTCCGGGCGGCCGGCGGTCTGATCCGGCTGGTCAAGATCAATGTCGACCAGAATCAGGAACTGGCGGCGCAACTGCGAATTCAGTCGATCCCCACGGTCTACGCCTTCCACCAGGGCCGGCCGGTCGACGGTTTCGTCGGAGCGCAGACCGAGGGTCAGATCCGCGCCTTCATCGACCGCCTCACCCGGGGCGCTGAATCTCCTGTCGATGCCGCCCTTGAGGAGGCGCGTCAGGCCCTCGACGCCGGCGACGGCAAGACCGCGATGACCATTTATTCTGAAGTGCTGCGCCAGGATCCGAGCAATCCCAACGCCGTGGCCGGCTTGATCCGCAGCCGCGTGCTGGTCGGCGATGTGGCCGGGGCGCGGGGTCTGGCCAACGGTCTGCCGCGCGAACTCGCCGCCAACGCCGAGATTTCAGCGGCGATTGCGGCGATCGATCTCGCCGAAGAAAGCGGCGGCGCCACGGACAATACCCAGGCGCTTCTCGCCCGTCTGGAAAAGGACCCCGGCGATCTGGAAGCCCGCTTCGAGCTGGGCAAAGCCCTCTACGCCAGCGCGCAGACCGAGGCGGCCATCGAAGCGCTGCTCGAGGTCGTCCGCGCCGACCGCGAATGGAATGATCAGGCGGCGCGCAAGCAGCTCGTCAAGATTTTCGATGCGCTGGGAGGCAGCCATCCCCTGACCGTCTCGACCCGGCGCAAGCTGTCCTCCATTTTGTTTTCGTGATCGAGGTGATGTCGGATTCGCGCCTTCAGGATTTGCCTGATATTCTGCCGATCTTCCCGCTGAGCGGCGTGCTGCTGTTGCCCCGCGGGCACCTTCCGCTGCACATTTTCGAACCGCGCTACCGGGCGATGACCGAGGCGGCGCTGCGTGCTGACCGGCTGATCGGGATGATCCAGCCGCGGACGCCGCAGAATGACCCCGTGGACGTGCCCGCGCCGGTGTATCCGATCGGCTGTGCCGGTAAGATCGTGTCATTCGCGGAGTCAGACGACGGACGCTATCTGATCACCCTGCGCGGCGTCTGTCGCTTCGATATTGCCGCCGAACTGCCTCTGCAGGAGGGATTTCGGCGCATCCGCCCCGACTTCAGGCCCTATTCCCATGACCGGGAAGCCAACGGCTCCGGCGGGTTCGATCGCGGCCGGTTGCTCTCGCTGGTCCGGCCGTTTCTGGAGGCGAAATCGCTCAACGTCGACTGGCAGGCGATCGACGAGGCCTCTGATGAGGCCCTGGTCACGGCGCTGGCGATGTCGTGCCCGTTCGAGCCGTCCGAGAAGCAGGCGCTGCTGGAAGCCGTCGATACCCGGGCTCGCGCCGAGATGCTGATGTCGATCCTCGAGATCGCCCTGCGCGATGCGGACTCGCCGAACCCGCCGATGCTGCAGTAGTCTGTATCTGCAAATTTGAAGGCCGAACCGGGATGCCCGTAACCCGCTTGCCGAACCGCGATCCTGCTCAGCCATGACACATCGACCGGTTGATCCCAAGTTGCTGGAAATTCTCGTCTGCCCGCTGACGAAAACGACCCTGCGGTACGATACGGACCGTCAGGAACTGATCAGCGAGGCCGCCCGGCTGGCGTTCCCGATCCGGGATGGGATTCCGATCATGCTGATCGACGAAGCGCGCTCCCTCGATGCCGGCGACGGCGACACCCCGGGCAGCGGCGCCGCTCCCCCGGGACCGGCGGGCGGCTGAGCGGCGCGCGATGAGCGGCGAGGCCTATGGCTCCCGTCACCGGCCGGCGGAGATCCGCTTGAAGCGCGCGGAGAAGGTCCTGGAAATCGATTTCGACGACGGGGCGTCGTTCCGTCTGCCGGCCGAACTGCTCCGCGTCGAGAGCCCGTCTGCTGACGTTCAGGGACACAGCCCGGAGCAGAAGCAGGTGGTGGCCGGCCGCCGCCACGTGGGGATCATGGGCATCGAGCCGGTGGGCACCTATGCCATCCGGATCCGGTTCGACGACATGCACGACACCGGCCTGTTCACCTGGGACTGGCTGTACAATCTGGGCGCCAACCAGGACGCCATCTGGCAGGCCTATCTGGCCGCGCTCGAAGCTCGCGGCCTGTCTCGGGACCCCCGGTAGACCGTCTTCGCCTTATGACCGGCCGGTGCCGCTGCGGCTGCGCGGGTGGGCGTTCCGGTGGACTTCCAGGAGACGTGCCGCGTCGATCGCGGTGTAGCGCTGGGTGGTCGAGAGCGAGGCGTGCCCGAGAAGTTCCTGGATTGTTCGCAGATCGCCGCCGCCGGCCAGCAGGTGGGTGGCGAATGAGTGGCGGAGAGCGTGCGGGGTGGCGGTTTCCGGCAGGCCGAGCCGGGTGCGGACCGCGCGCATCTGCCGTTGGGCGACGCCGGGATTGAGCGGGCCGCCACGCACCCCGATGAACAGCGGCGCAGCAGGCTCCGGCATTCCCGGGCGGATCGCCCGGTAGGCTGCGATGGCCTCGCGAACCACCGGCAGCACGGGGACCAGCCGTTGCCTGCCGCCCTTGCCGGCGATCACGAGGGTATCGGCGGCCGGCGCCTGCCCGTCGGTCAGGGCGAGCGCCTCACCGAGCCGCAGCCCGCAGCCATAGAGCAGCAGGGCAAGCGCCGTATCCCGGGCCGCGACCCAGGGCACATCGGCGATGGTCGCCATTGCCGCGATCACGTCGCTCGCATCCCGTTCGTGCAGCGCTTTCGGCAGCGCTTTCGGCGTCTTCGGGGTCCGGATCGCGAACACCGCAGGGTTGTCAGCCAGCCCGCGTCTCTTGAGAAACCGGAAGAATCCGCGCACCGTCGCCAGCGCCCGCGCCCTTGACGTCCGGGCCAGGCCCTGGCCCGCCCGGGCCGCCAGCCACGCCCGGAAATCAGCGGCACGGAGATCGGCGAGGAGCGCTACCGAAAGCCGTTCACCGAGATGGCCGGCGGTGAAGACCAGGAACGCGGCAAGATCCTGCCGGTAGGCAGCCAGAGTATGGCGTGAAAGCCGCCGCTCGTCGCCAAGCCACGACCACCAGGCCGCGATGGCCACAGCCAGCTCATCATCGACGACCGCAGGATCAGGTCCGGCGGGCGCGGACAGGTGCCGGGTACGGGGTGGGTTCAATCGCCCCGGCTGGAGGTGCGCTGCAGGCAGAGGGTCAGCACGCGGGCGAGAAACCGCAGGAGGTCAGCGCCCTGACGGGGGTGAAAGGTCTCGGCGTGGCGCGAACCGAGCGCAAGGACGCCGTTCGGACAGCCATCGAGCGGGCCGAGACGGGCCAGCGCAGCCGAACGGACGAGACTGGCAGCGCCCGCGAACAACGGCCCACCGTCGGCAAGCCGGTCGAGTAGCACCACCCCATGGCCGCCCACCAGGTGATCGACGTCGCCCGCCTCGAGAAGCTGGATTTCGCTGTTCCCCGGATACACGGCCGGCCCGCCCCCCGGCTCGAGGGCAACCAGGGCCACGTCCACATCCAGGACTACCGGCAGATCCTCGGAAACGGCGCGGAGCAGGGTGTCAACATCGCCGGCCTCCAGCAAGGTGAGGGCGGCATCGTGTGTGCGCGCCTGCAGGGCCATGTTCTGGCGGCTGGTCTCGATGACCTCGTGAGTGCAGGCGCGCAGCCCGTCCAGCTCCTGGCGCAGCGTCTGGACCATGAACTGCTGAAGATCGACGACCGCATCATCGCTCCAGCGCGACGGCGGCGACAGCTGGTTCACGAGGTCGGGGCGATCGCACAGGAACTCCGGGTGGCATCGCAGGAACGCCGCCACCTGTTCGGCGTCCGGAAGGTCGTCACGCGAGGATGGCGCGGGCGGGGCGGGGAACGGGTCCTGGTTCATATCCGCCCTATAGCAAATTCGCCCATCGCCGGCTAACCGATAAAGTGCTGGGCATGACAGATCCGCATGAAACCGCCGCCGGAACACCCCAGCGCGCCGCCGTGATGCTGCCGTTGCCGCTGGCCGGCGCCTACGATTACGCCGTTCCCGAAGGATTTGCGGTGGCGCCGGGAGACTTTGTCCAGGTCCCGCTCGGCGGCCGCGATCTGGTCGGAGTGGTCTGGGAGCAGAGTACCCGTGGCGGCGTTGATGAGGCCCGCCTGAAATCGATTCGCGCCCGGATCGACGCGCCGGCGCTGCCGGCTGTGTCCCGGCGTCTGGTGGAGTGGGTTGCCGACTATACCGTTCAGCCCCCCGGAGCGGTCCTGCGGATGGCAATGAGCGTGCCCGAGGCGCTGTGGCCGCCGCCACCGGAAACCGGCCTCCGGCCCGCCGGCCCGCTGCCCGAGGGCCTCAGACTGACGCCGGCGCGACAGCGGGTTTTGGCGCTCGCAAACGCGGGCCCGCCGCTGTCCGCTGCGGCGCTGGCCCGGATGGCCGACGTTGGTGGCGGCGTGGTCCGCGCTCTGGTCGCCTCGGGCGCCCTGATACCGGTCCCGTTGCCTCGCGCCGCCCTGCCGGAACAGAAAGCTTCGGGCGACCGGCCGGGTCTGTGCCTGTCCGGTTCGCAGGCCCAGGCGGCGGCGGCGCTGTCTGCGCGCATCGGCGAGGGCTTTTCCGTCACGCTGCTCGACGGTGTCGCCGGCTCCGGCAAGACCGAGGTCTACTTTGAAGCCGTGGCGGAGGTGCTGCGCCACGGCCGCCAGGTGCTGGTGTTGCTGCCGGAAATCGCCCTCGGCAGCCAGTGGCTCGGCCGTTTTGCGCAGCGGTTCGGTGCCGAACCGGCATCGTGGCATTCCGAGGTCCCGCGCAGCCAGCGGCGGCGGACGTGGCGGGGCGTCGCCGAGGGGCGGATCCCGGTGGTGGTCGGCGCCCGCTCGGCGCTGTTCCTGCCGTTTCCGGATCTGGCGTTGATCGTTGTCGATGAGGAGCACGACACGACCTTCAAGCAGGAGGACGGGGTCGCGTACCACGCCCGGGACATGGCGGTGATCCGCGCCAGGCTTGGCGCCATTCCAGCGATCCTGGCCTCGGCGACGCCCTCGCTGGAAACCCTGGCCAACGTGGCGGCCGGTCGATACCGGCTGGTCGAGCTTCCCGCCCGCCACGCGCCCTCTCCCCTTCCCACGGTCGCCACAGTGGATCTGCGCACCCACCGGCCGCCGGCCGGCGCCTGGCTGGCACCGCCGCTGCGGGCGGCGGTGGGCGACGCCCTGTCGTCCGGCAGCCAGGCGCTGTTGTTCCTGAACCGCCGGGGCTACGCGCCGCTGACCCTGTGCCGGGCCTGCGGGCACCGGCTCGAGTGTCCGAACTGCACGGCGTGGCTGGTGGAGCATCGTCTGCTCGGCCGCCTGCAGTGTCACCACTGCGACTATCGGGCACCGCTGCCCGGCACGTGCCCGGCGTGCGGTGCGGCTGAATCCCTGTCCGCATGCGGGCCGGGGATCGAGCGGGTTGCCGAGGAAGCCCGCCGCTGCTGGCCGGAGGCCCGCATCGCGATTGCATCGAGCGATACGCTTACCGGTCCGACGGCAGCCGCAGACCTGGTGCGGCGGATGGAGGCGGGCGCCATCGACCTAGTGGTGGGCACCCAGATCGTCGCCAAGGGCTATCATTTTCCGCTGCTGACCACGGTCGGCATCGTCGACGCCGACCTGGGGCTGGGCGGGGGCGACCTGCGCGCTGCGGAGCGGACCTTCCAGGTGCTGTTCCAGGTGGCGGGGCGGGCCGGCCGGGCGGAGCGGCCGGGCCGGGTGCTGATCCAGACCCACATGCCCGACCATCCGGTGATGACGGCCCTGGCGGCCCGCGACCGCGACCGGTTCATCGCCGCGGAAAGCGAGGCCCGCCGGCGTGCCGGCATGCCGCCCTATGCGCGCCTCGCAGCAATCGTCGTCTCGGGCCGCGACGAGTTGCGGGTCGAGGAGGCTGCCCGGGCGCTGGCCCGTGCGAGCCCGGAGACGAACGGGGTGCGGATCCTCGGCCCGGCGCCGCCGCCGCTCGCCCTGCTGCGCGGCCGCCACCGCCGCCGGCTGCTGTTGATTGCCGGCCGCGAGATGCGGGTTCCCGAGCTTGTGCGGCGGTGGCTCGGAGCCTTTGCGGTGCCCGCCGGGGTGCGCGTGCAGGTGGATATCGATCCATACAGTTTCCTCTAAGGGGGTGCGCGGCGCAGCGGCGGGCCTGGTCCTGTGGATCGCGCCATACCGGTGTTCGCGGCAGTGAAATTGCCAGACTTTCGGGGCCGTGCGGGCTTCGGCAGTCGGGTTGCCAGAGTGGATTCGCTGTGTTAGAGAACCGGCGTTTCGTGGTTACAGCGCCACGCGGGCTCTCACCTCTCCCGGTTCCGCGTGCCTTCCCGGCCCGAAAACGACAACAACGTTGGGGTGTGGCGGGTGCCATCCAACACCACCGTTACCGGCGGACTTGCGGATCGATACGCGGGGGCTCTGTTTGAGCTCGCGGAGGAGGCGGGGGCCGTCGAGGCGGTTGCCACTGACCTCGAGCGGCTCGACGCCCTTCTGGTCGAAAGTGCCGATCTGCTGCGCCTGATCCGTTCGCCGGTGCTCTCCCGGACCGGTCAGGAGCGGGCCATGACCGCTGTTGGCGAGGCGGTCGGGCTGTCGGATCTGACCCGGCGGTTCGTCGGTGTCCTGGCCCAGAACCGGCGTTTGTTCGCCCTGCCAGCGATGGCCGCGGCATACCGCGACATCCTTGCCCGCCGCCGGGGTGAGACCGCGGCTGACGTGACCTCGGCCAAGCCGCTCACCGAGAGCCAGCGGGCCGCTCTGGAGACCGCGTTGCAGGAGGCGTCCGGGGCCAAGCTGGCGATTGTTGAACATGTCGATCCCCGAGTGCTCGGCGGGCTGGTGATCCGGATCGGGTCCCGGATGATCGACAGCTCGCTGCGCACGAAGCTCGACCGGTTGCGCCTCGCCATGAAAGGGGTTGGGTGATGGAAATCCGCGCCGCGGAAATCTCCGCGATCATCAAGAAGCAGATCGCCGATTTCGGGACCGAAGCCGAGGTGGCGGAAGTCGGCACGATCCTCGCCGTCGGTGACGGCATCGCCCGCGTTTACGGGCTGGACAAAGTCCAGGCCGGCGAACTGGTTGAGCTTCCCGGCGGCATCAAGGGCATGGCGCTCAACCTGGAAGAAGACAACGTCGGCGTCGTCATCTTCGGCAGTGACCAGCACATTCGCGAAGGCGACACTGTCAAGCGCACCGGTTCGATCGTCGACGCGCCGGTGGGAAAGGGGATCCTTGGCCGGGTCGTCGATGGCATCGGCGAGCCGATCGATGGCAAAGGGCCGGTGGACGCCGCCGAGCGGCGGGTCGTTGACGTCAAGGCGCCGGGGATCATTCCGCGCAAGTCGGTCCACGAGCCGATGCAGACCGGCATCAAGGCGATCGACAGCCTGATCCCGATCGGCCGCGGCCAGCGCGAGCTCGTCATCGGCGACCGTCAGACCGGCAAGACGGCCATCAGCATCGACGCAATCCTGAACCAAAAGGCGGCGAACCAGGACGACG
>CAYVUM010000111.1:0-11367 GCA_964454795.1 uncultured Rhodospirillaceae bacterium | reverse complement strand
GTGGATCGACCGATCATCCGCTTGGGAACCAAGCCAATGATCCGATCCACTCGCGCCCGGCGCCCACGCCGTTCGCCGGGTTTTCGCGGCACGGGCCGCAGCGCGCTTTGCGCTTGCCACCGGGCCGACGACAGTGACGTCGTCGGCGCGCTGGTCTGACGCAGCGGGGATGACGCCGTTCGGCCGATCTGCCGGCCGCGTCGACCCGCGCCGGCACGCGAAACGCGTTCACGCCATCGGGATCGGACGGCCGGTCAGCCGTTCATCTTGGCGTGGAGGAATTGCGCGAGCTGATCGACGGTGATTTCGGTCACGTAGCGCCCGTCTTCCATGATCAGCTCTTCATAGGGGATGTCGCGGGCGCCGAACTTCTGCTCGATGGCGACGACCAACTGGACCAGGTCGATCGACTCAAAGCCGAGATCGTCGATGATCCGGGTCTCGGCCGTAATCGGTTCGTCCAGGTCCAGGTCCCAGTCCTGGATCATGTCGTTCAGGATGGCGGCGAGGCCTTCGACGAGTTCGTCCTTGCTGGGCGAGGCGGCAACGATGTCCATGGCTCTGGTTCCTGCAGGCTTCCGGGTTGCGGTGGCGAGGGTTGGGGGCGTTTCCTCCGGGTGGACCTGTCGCGGCGTTGCCGGGCGGCCCTAAACTTTCGCGGCCGCGTCGGCCGGCTTGGCATCGCCCTTGCCGGCCCGGCGGCGGGCGCGGAAGGGCGCAACGACCGGGGCGATGATCGTCGTATCCTCAGGCAGAGTCACCAGGAACAAAATCGTCTCAGCGATCCGTTCCGGCGGCATCGAGTCGCGAGGCTTGGGGACCGGCTTGTTCTGCTCCCATAGCGGCGTGTCGGTGGCGTCGGGCAGGACCACCTGCACCCGCACCCCGAAGTTGCGGGCCTCGGCCGCCAGCGACTCCGACAGCCCGATCACCCCGAACTTCGAGGCGCAGTAGGGACCGTCGTGGGGCAGCCCCTGCCGGCCGGATGTTGATGAGACGTTCAGGATGTTACCGCTGCGCTGCGCGAACATCTGCGGCAGGACCGCCCGGTTGCTCAGGAACACGCCCTTGAGATTGGTATCGATCACCGCATCGAACTCCTCGACGCCGGTCTCGATCACCGGCTTTGGCGGCGTGCCGGGCGCGCGAAGGATCGCCGCACAGGTGACGAGAATATCGATCCGGCCAAACCGCTCCACGGTCTCCCGGGCCATCTGCGCCATATCCTCCTCGCTGCGGACGTCGAGCGGCAGGCCGGCGCCGGAAGCGCTGCCACCGCTAACGGCGGACACGTCTGCGACCGTCTCGGCGATCCGCCCGGCGTTGACATCGACGACGAAGACATTCGAGCCGGCGGCCGCCAGTGCCAGGGTGGTCGCCCGGCCGATGCCGCTGGCCCCGCCGGTGACGATCGCCGCCATGCCGTCCAGACGTCGCGGTGGGGAGGTCAGTGTTCCGCTCTCCATGACCACACTCTTTGCCGTTTTTCTGGTGCCTGATTTCGCCGGAACTGATAGCAGCCGAAATGGCGCTTGTCTAAATCCAATGGCCACACACAGCAATTTCCCCGGTGACCCGCCCCGCCGGGGCGCGCCCGGTCATGACCGCCCCGCCTCCCGCCCCTTGCCACCGACGCCGCGGCGGGTGCGGAACGGCATCACAACGAGCCGCGGCAGCAGGGCATCGCCCGGCAGCGTCAGCGCATGGACGATGACCGCACTGATCCGTTCGGCGGGAATGACGTTGGCCGGCTTCGGCAGGGGCAGGTTCTGCGTCCAGATCGGCGTTTCGGTGGCGTCCGGGCACAGCACCTGCACCCGTACCCCGCGCGGCCGGAGCTCGGCGGCGAGGCTTTCGGACAGGCCGATCAGCGCAAACTTGGAGGCCGAATAGCAGGCGTCGTGGGCCCGGCCGACCAGGCCGGCGGTCGAGGACAGGTTGAGGATGTCGCCACGCCCCTGCCCGACCATCACCCGCGCCACCGCCCGGTTGGCCAGAAACACGCCCTTGAGGTTGGTGGCGAGCACCTGATCCCATTCCTCCGTTCCGGTCTCACGCAGGGTTTTGGGACCCGTGCCCGCGGGCCGGAGGATCGCCGCCGAGCAGATCAGCGCGTCAATGCGGCCAAACCGCTCGACGGTCGCGGCGGCCATCCGCTCCATCTGCACCTCGTTGCGCACGTCCAGAACCAGCCCGAGATGATCCCGGGCCCCGCACGCGGTCATGAGGCTTTCGACGACCGTGTCGGTCCGCTGCCGGTCGCGGCCGACCACGACGACGGCGGCCCCTGCGGCAGCCAGCGCGAGACAGGTCTCGCGGCCGATGCCGCTGCTGCCGCCGGTGACGATGGCCACCCGGTCGGCCAGCGGCGCCGGGCCGGGCCGCTCCGTGGGCAGGGCTTCGTTCATCCGGTCGCAATCCTGTTCATGGCGTGTCGTCGGGTGGGCGCCGATCCTTGCCGTCCGGACCCTGCCGCGCCAGACGGGTGCGCGGCCCCGTGCGGTTCGCGGGTGCGGTTGCGGGGCCTGCGGTCAGTCGCGGGTGGCCCAGATTTCCAGCCAGCGGCGGGGGATCCGGTCGGTGCCGCGGGCGGCCATCGCCTCCGCGGCGGTGGCGCCGAGCGCTTTGCTCGAGACCTCAACCGGATAGCCGGCGAGCAGCACCTCGGCGAGGCCGCCGTAAGAGCCCGCCGACGCGAAGAATTCGGCGTCGAGGAGCTTCTCACGCTCGTGAACCACGTGCGGCCTGAGACCGTTGCGTTCGAGAAGCTCGGTCCAGTCCGCCGGCGACATCCAGACGTTCTGGAACGCCTTGCGGCGGTCGCCCCGCTGCTTTTTGATCGGTGGCTCGCCGCGCTCCCGGCGGTCGGCATTGAGCGCTTCGATGTAGGCGAGCGAACGCTTGAGCCAGTCCATATAGAACTCATGGGTGTCGTCGGGCATCGTGCCGGCGTAGAAGACGGTGTTGAAGCCGAAGAGTCCGCCGTGCCGCACCGTGCGCGCCACCGCAGCGATGAATGCCGGCTTGTCGGGGACCATGTGAATGGCGTTGGTGATCGTCACGCAGTCGAAGGCCTGTGCAGGCAGGTCCAGATCTTCGGCGGCGCCGACCGCGAAGGTCAGAACCGGCCGGCCGTTGACCACGTCGCTTGTGGGCGCCGTGCCCCGCCTGACCTCATAGCCCAGCCCCTGAAATCGCCGGGTGATCAGGTCGATCTGCACCGGGTCGATGTCGACGCCGCACAGGAACGCGCCGGGCGCCCTGGCGAGCAGCATCTCGCAGACGGCGCCATCTCCGCAGGCAATGTCTAAGAACCGCTCGACGTGACCGAGCGTCTGCCCGTCCACGAACGCCCGGTTGGCAGCTTCGTATTCGTCGTGGTGGCTGTGCCGCTCGTACGTAGCATCAACACTGGCGATAGTCATCGGTCGCGCGGTTCCCCAATGGCGTCGAAAAGGCTTGGCAGGGCAATTTCTGCAACGAGGACGTTGCCTCTCAGCGCCGCCATGATAGTGTCTGCCGCGACGGAAGCCAAGCTCGGCCATACCGCGATGCTGAGCAGCCGGCGAGGAAGCGTTTCAAGTCTCTGACGGCAAGTGGGAAATTGGGACAGAGTCGAAGGTCCCGGCGAAGTCGACGCGTTCGTTCCACCTCGATCATAATCGAACCGGTGCGGTTAATGTAACGTTAACGACATATTTCCCCGAACTGGCCGTCGCTGGTGTGGATATTGCCGAGCAGGCTCCCCCACCCCCCAGGACAGGCCCCCCAAGAATCGCGACCGACCCCGGTCGGTGCTCACTGCGGAGACGGAGAGATGGTGCAAACGCTGTTCATCGGCCTTGATGGTGCGACCTTCACAATCCTGGACCACCTGACCACCGACGTGGACGGCCAGGGCGTGGTGATGCCGTTCACCCGGCACATTTTCGAAACCGGGTTCCGGGCGCCGCTGCGCTCGACCCCCAACCCCCTGACTCCTCCGGCCTGGATGGCGCTGATGACCGGCCGTAGTCCCGGTCACCACGGGGTCTACGACTTCATCCGTTACAAGGACATGGGGCATGAGATGTTCATGACCCTCTATGATTTCCGCGACTGCCGGGTGGAAACCCTGTGGTCGGTGGCCAGCCGGCAAGGCAAGTCGGTCGCATCCCTGAACTTCCCGATGATGGCCCCGCCGCCGGAAATCAACGGCAGCATGATCCCCGGTTTTGTGTCGTGGAAGCACCTGCGCCGCAACTGCACGCCGTCGGCGGTGTACGAACGCGCCAGCCGTCTGCCGAACTTCAGCGCCAAGGAGATCGCCTGGGACTTCGAGCGCGAGATGGCGATCGGCTTCGAGATGCCGCCCGACGAACTGGAAGCGTGGATCCGCGACCACCTGCCCCGCGAGGACCACTGGTTCCGTATCGCCGAAATGCTCGGCCGCGAGGACAATCCCGACCTGCTAGCCGTGCTGTTCGACGGGGTCGATAAGTTCCAGCATCAGGCCTGGGCCTACCTGGACCCGTCGCTGATGCCGGCCAGCCCTGACGACAGCTACTGGCGAATTCGCCGGCTGCTCCTCGACTATTTCCGCCAGGTGGACGGCTACATCGAGCAGCTTACCGCGCTGGCCGGACCGGACGCCCAGCTTTTCCTCGCGTCGGACCACGGCTTCACGACCGATGTCGAGATCGTCCGCATCAACCGCTACCTGGGCGAACTCGGCTATCTGGTCTGGCACGAGGTTGGGGACTCCGAAGCGGAGAAACGCCGCGAGGCCTCGCATTTCGCGTACCTGGACTGGGAGAAGACCACGGCGTTCTGCCCCACCCCGTCGTGTAACGGCATCTGCATCCGGGTTTCAGACGGCAACGGCAAACCCGGCATCCGGCCGGAGGCGTATCCGGCCTTCCGCGAGAAACTCATCGCCGACCTCTATGCGCTGCGCGACGGCGAGAGCGATGAGCCGGTCATCCGCAACATCATGCTGCGCGAGGACGTGTTTCCCGGGGCGGCGTGCCAGGAGGCCCCGGACCTGACCCTGACCCTGCGCAACCACGGCTTCGTGTCGGTTCGCAACCGCCAGCCGGTGGTGGAAAAGCGCGCCGTGCCGTGCGGCACCCATCACCCCGACGGCGTCTTCCTGGCGCTCGGCAAGGGTGTCGAGTCCGGCTACGGGGAGTTGATGTCGATCCTCGACGTTCCCTCGATCCTGATCCACAGCCTCGGATTGCCGGTTCCGGAAGACTGGGAAGGGCAGGTTCCCGAAACGCTCTATACCGCCGATCACCTCATGCGCCATCCGGTCCGCGTGGGGCCAGCCACGGTCGCGTCGGCGGAGCGGGCCGGGATCTCCGCCGAGGCGGAGGAACTGTCGGATGCGGAAAAGGAGAAGATGCTGCAACAGCTGCGGGCGCTTGGCTATCTGGAGGACTAGATGCCGTTTATTGATCTGCCGGCGCTGCAGCTGAACTACCACCAGCTGCCCCATCGCCCCGTCGCCAGCGCCCCGGGCGAGGACGTGATCATGATCCACGGCCTCGCCGCCAACATGGCGTTCTGGTACGCGGGCGCGGCGCCGGCATTCAGCCGGATCGGCATGGTGACCCTGTACGACCTGCGTGGCCACGGCTACAGCGGCACCCCGGCGGGGGGCTATTCGGCGCGGGTCATGTCCCACGACCTGCTCCGGCTGATGGAGGTGCTGGGGATCGAGCGGGCGCATCTGGTTGCCCACAGCTTTGGCGGGTCGATCGCGCTCCATTTCGCCCTCCGCCATCCGGACCGGGTGCGCTCCCTGATCCTTGCTGACGTGCGCATCCGCAGCGTCGAGCCCCGCCTCGATCTGCGCTCCTCGCCGCTGTGGGAAACCCTGCGCGGCCGGGTGGAAACCCTCGGCGTCAAGATCGATTACGATGACCCGGAGGGCGGGCTGCACGTGATCACCACCCTGGCCCGCCTGCAGATCGAGAACCCGAAGATGGGGGCCGAGCTTCACCGGCTGGTGCTGGAGGGGCGGACCCGCCTGTTCGGCTCGAAGCAGGCGCGGCGCTGGTTGCGCCTGCTCGAGGCGACGTCAGCCTATTCGGACGTCACTGAGGATCCCCTCGGCTCCCCGGATGAGCTCTCCCGGATCGCCCTGCCGGTGTTCGGCGTCTACGGCGAGAACTCGATGTCTCTGGCCTCAGGCCAGGCGATTGCCACCCGGTGTCCGAACGGCCGCTTCGAGATGATTCCCCACTGCGGCCACTTTTTCCCGCTCACCCGGCCCAGGCTGTTCGCCCAGTGTGCCCTCGGCTTTCTCGCCGACCTCACCGGTCAGCCGTATCTGCCGCTCCGGGAGGCCCCGGCGCCGGTTGCCGGGGCCGCGCCGGTTACGGCACCCAGGACCAGACCTCGATCTCGACGAAGCGAACAATCATTCGGCTGAACGCCTGCCAGACCGGAACCTGCTCCGACGAGATTTTCGCAAAACCGGTCATCCCGGTGCGCAGCATCCCATCCTCGTTGGGGATCTCGGTCACGACCCGGACGATCAGCCCGAACGGCCGCTCTTCGGCCTGGGGTGCAATCGAGACGATGTTGCCGGTGAGTTCGCGGCCGGTGAGCCCGCGGGCGCGCAGGCGCACCTCGGCGCCCACTTCCGTCTGCTCCACGTCCGTCTCCGGCACCCCGACCTCGGCGCGGGCGAGACGGTTGTCCTCCAACTCGCAGAACAAATCGCCGGTTTCCAGGTAGCGGCCCCGCAGCAGATGCACATTCGGGGTGACCACCCGCCCGGCGGTCGGGGCGGTGACCACCGTGCGTGCCAGCTCATCCTCGCGGAACTCGAGCTCACCCTGGAGTTCGCGCACGTCGGCGCGGGCGGCGTCGATCTCGCTCTGCCGCGCACCTGTCCGAACCAGCTCCAGGTTGGCGCGGGCCTGCGCCAGTTCGGCCTCAGCGGTGCGCAGGTCCGAGCGGGCCTCATCAGCGCGGGCCACTGAAACGGTCTTCGAGGCGAGCAACTGCTCAATGCGGGCCGCCTGCCGCCGGGCAAAGCCGACCTTCACCTCGGCGCTCTCCACAGCCTTCTCAGCGAGCGCGATCGCTTCCGGCTTGGCCCCCTCTTCGAGCAGTTGCAGCTCGGCGATGGCCTTGTCGAGCTTGGCACGCATCTGCGCCACGTCGCGCCGCGCTTCCCAGTCGGACATCTTGGCGAGCTTCTGCCCGGCTTCGACCCAGTCGCCCTCGCGAACGAAAACCTCGACGATTTCCCCGTCGACCCGCGCGTTCACGGCGGTTTTCTCGGCAGGGAGAATGACGAAATCGCCGCCGACCTCGCGGGTGTAGGGCAGGAAGGCAACGACCGCGAGGATGCCGATCGCCGAGAGCCAGAACAGCCACTTGAAAACCGATGGGGAGCGCCGCTGCGGCTCCAGGTCGGGAAAATCGTGCAGCCGGTCGACCAGAGCCGCCCGCCGGCGGGCCTCGGCAACCGAACGGGCCGGTGCGGCGACCAGGGCACCGCCGGCGGCGGTCTGCACCGCGGGTGCCGGGACCGGCAGGACGGATGTGCCATCCACGTCCCAGAGACCCTGGTCCGGGCCGGCGGCGACCACTGCGTCTTCGTCCGGCCGTGCCCGTCCGCGCTGCCGTGCCGCCCTCCCGGCCTCGCGTTTCGCCGTCGCCGCCCGGGATTGGGCCCGGACCATGACCAGCAGCCAGGCCACGAAGCTGGCGGCGATCAGGACGGCGAGCACCACCCCGGTGCCGTGCAGCCGCTCCTCCAGGGTCACGGCAACCGCGATCAGGATGGTCAGCAAGAACACCAGGATGAAAAGCAGCGAGGCCAGCGCGTAGGCGATCATCGCCCGCTTTTCCTGGCGCGACAGCGAGCGCCGCACCGGACGCCCGCGCACGGTGTTCAGGAACACCCGCCAGGATTTCTCAAGGATCCGCGGCTGGCCCACATAAGCGGCCATCCATTTGTAGCCCATCAGCGGGAACAGCGGATTGAGGCTGAACAGGAACGACGAAATTCCGATCAGCCCGGCAAGCAGCCCGATGTCCGCCAGAAACACCCCGGTGTTGCGGAAGTTGATCCACAGGAACATGCCGGCGCTGAACAGGCCGAGGCGAACGAGCAAACCGGCCCCGTAAGACCAGAGCTGGACCCGCCGGTCGGATTTCTGGATCGACTGCAGAGGCACTCTGATCCGGGGGATCAATCCGAAGGTCAGGGCGAAGCGCACATCGCTTGGCGGTGCGCCCAGCGCCTGACCGGTGGCGGCGGCCGCGACGCGGCTGAACAGCGCCACCAGGATCACCGAGATCAGGATCCGCTCCCAGAACTCGACGAACTCTGACAGGCGGGCGAGATCCAGGCGAACCTCGGTGGCATTGTTGAACAGGATCAGCCCGCCCAGGATCACCGCCGGAATCATCAGCCAGCACAGGAGCTTGCCGAACGGCCGCAGGAACCAGACGAGAACGCTGTAGAGAGGCGCCGGATTGAACAGGGGCCAGTTGTAGACACTGCGACCGGAGTCGGCGTCCGGGTCCCCGCCGGCGTCCGGATCCGCCGCCGGTCCGCCCCGGCCACGCGATCGTGCCGCTGCCGCCGGCTCCTCGCCCCCGCTGCCGGCGCGGCGGCGGGGCTCCTGCAACGGGGCGAAGCCGGCATCCTCGTCCGAGGGGGAAGCCTCGTCCCCCACGAACGCGTCAGCGGTGCGGCCGTCATCGAAGCCACCGGCCGGCGCGGCGCCGTTCTCCGCGAGCAGGCCGTTGTCGCGGAGCTGCGCCAGAAAGCTGCGGAACTGCCGGTCGGTGAAGGCGAAGCCGAACTTCCGGGTGAACCGCTCGGCGATCTCCTGATACCGGGTCTGGCCGTCGAGCTGGCGGAGGATGAACCCTTCCTCCGGACCAAACTCGAAAACATCGCCGTTGTCCGGATCGAGGACATTGACGGAGGGCTTGCCGCGGCGCCCGCCCTCGCGGCTGGTCACAACAAAGCGCGGATTCAGCCGATAGGGCGCCGCGTAGGAGGTTTCGTCATTCATCGGAGCTCACGACTCGCCTGGTCTGGTCCATTGCCGGTGCCGCCGGTGGGAGGCGGTCGCCGCCGGTCCGTCAAGGCAGTCGGCGCGGGGGCCGCGAAACAGGTGCTTCAAGCGTTTTTTGTCAGATTGCCAGTTGGTCATTGCCCACGAACGCTCGATCTCCCGATCGGCTGCTTTCGCGCCGGTCGTCCCGGCCGCCATGATATCCGTGGCCGCCGTTCGGGGTTACTCCCTCGGATTGCAAACCGGTGCCGTCAGCCGTCCTTTCCGGTCCGTCGCTCCGTCCGTGGGATTGCCACGGCTGCTGTCCCCGCCGGGAGCCGCGTTGTCCGGCAACCCCGGGAGGCGCGCACCCGCGCGCGGCCGCCGTCTCAGCCGTTCCCGCTGCACTGACCGGCCGCAACCGGTTTGTCGCGCGGCCTCCGGATGCCGGATGGACTCCCCCTGCCAGTCCCGACGCCGGTGGTTTTGCCGGACGGCTTCCGGGGATGCCGCCATGGGCGGCGCGACGCTCTCGCCAAATCGCAATCGGTGCATGCACTCTGCCCAAACTCGCGCTGTATCGCAATCGTGGTTTTTGCACTGCACCAGCCTGCCGGGAGGGCCCCCGACCCGGATATACACTGTTCGGGGGATTTGTTTGCCAGTCCGCTCAAGGAAAAAGCCGTCTTCGCCGCAAGTGTAAGAAAAAATTCACGGCTCGTTTTCCGCATTACGAACGCATCTGCGAGTTGATCGCAAGCCCTGCTTCGGCTATAAAAGTCTCACGTTGAGCGGGACCGCTTTATCACAGTCACCCGGCCTAACCGGAGCCGCTGCGTTCCGGGCTTTTCGGGCTCCAGCTTGGGTTAACCGGGCGTTGGCCGAGGAGCGATGGGTTCGTGGTTCGAGCTCGACACGTGAGCGTGTCTACAACTTTGGATTTGGAGAGGGTCAGCCATGACTTCCAAGCTTCGAGGCATCAGCCTCATCGCGTTCACCGCGGCTGCCGTGGCGGTTGCCGCCCCGTCAGCCAACGCCGTTTCCTTCCTCCTGGAAGCAGAAACCGCCCCAGGCGTGTTCACCTCGTTCGGCGAACTCGGCGCGCTGCCGGCGTTCGTCGGCACGGTCGGCGGGACGCCGGTCGTCGGCACGCTGGATGAGTTCTATGCGAGCAGCACTCAGTTCGTGAGCCAGGGCAGCGGCTTCGGCGGCCCGCGCGTCTTTGCCGCCAACGGTGCGACGACCATCGGCGTGGTCGAAGCCATCGATGGGACCGGCCTCGTCACCGTCAACGGCCTCGGTTTGCGCGGTGGTAACGAAGGTCTGGGCGGTGCCATTAACATCTCTTACACCTTCAGCGATGCCGCCACCTTCGGGGTTCTGGACGGCTCGCCGGCCGCCGCTAACGCCAACGACTTCTATTTTGTTGACGGCAATCCGCAAAATTCGGCCAATCAGAACCTTGGAACCGACTTCAATGCTCAGCAGGGATGGGCGCCCGGCTCCACGGACGGCACCGTCATCGGCCGCTTTGACGACGTCGAAGCGATCGGCCTGCAGATCCTGATCAGCCTGGAAGACGAGTTCGGTCAGGACCAGATTGACCAGAATCCGGATCTCGACACCGTAGACAACCCGGCCAACGTCTTTTCTCTCCGCTTCCTCGGCGACATTGCGCAGAGCACTGTCGACGGGACCGGTCCGTACGATGTCGATACGATCGTTTCGTTCGACCTGACCGATCCCGACGCGCCGCGGAACTTCCGGCTGACTGTGGTCCCCGCCCAGGTCCCGGTGCCGGCGTCCCTCGCCCTGTTCGGCCTCGGCCTTGCCGCCGCCGGCTTCGCCGTTCGCCGCGCGCGCTGATCTAGTCCCGGTCCCCGCGATCCGGGCCGTAAACCGCGGCCGGGTCGCGAACCCCGGGTTTCCCGTTGCCGGTCCCGCCAGTCGGGGCCGGTTTTTTTTGCACTCTGCTCTGCGAGGGGGCGCCGGGGCCGTTCCCCTACTCGGCGGCGCGGGGTGCGTCCCCGGGGTCGACGTGGGCAAGGCGTTCGCGGGCCTCCTCCACTTCCTGCTGCCGGCGCCACAGGCCGGCATAAAGGCCGCCGCGGGCCAGCAACTCGCCGTGACGGCCCCGCTCGGCGATCCGCCCGGCGTCGAGGACGACGATCTCGTCGGCATCCACCACCGTCGACAGCCGGTGGGCGATGACCAGGGTGGTGCGGCCGGCGGACACCTCGCGAAGGCTCGCCTGGATCGCTTTCTCGGTGTGGGTGTCGAGCGCCGAGGTTGCCTCGTCGAACACCAGGATCGCCGGGTCCTTGAGGATCGTCCGGGCGATCGCCACCCGCTGCTT
>CAYVUM010000110.1:0-11373 GCA_964454795.1 uncultured Rhodospirillaceae bacterium | reverse complement strand
GAGTGGATCGACCGATCATTCGCTTGGGAACCAAGCGGATGATCCGATCCACTAGCGTGCCGGGCCCTCCGGGCCAGGGCACCGGCCCCGCGATCAGGACAGCGAGACAGAAGAAGCAAGCGCACGGCAGCCTCTGCCGCGCGATCGGTGCGAATCGCCCGCCCTTGCTGTTTGACGGCTCCGCCGGCTGGTGGTACGAAATTGTGCAAGTGCGAAAGCACGCCCGTCCAGGAGGGATCAGTCCATGAAGCACCCGCGCGATTTCTTCAAGCCACTGGCCGCCGGCGCACCGGCGCCGGTGCGCGAGTTGCCGGTCCGCCCGGAGCGGATGATCCACTTCTTTCCCCCGCACATTGAGAAAATCACCGCCCGCGTACCGGAAACGGCGGCCCAGGTGGATGTCATTCTCGGCAATCTCGAGGATGCGATACCAGCCGACGCCAAGGAGGCGGCGCGCGCCGGTTTCATCGCTGTCGCCAGGGACACGGATTTCGGTGACACCGCCCTCTGGACGCGGGTCAACGCCCTGAACAGTCCCTGGTTCCTCGACGATATGACCGGCATCGTCGCCGCCATCGGCAACAAGCTGGATGTGGTGATGATCCCCAAAGTGGAGGGGCCGTGGGATATCCACTTCGTCGACCAGTATCTGGCGCTGCTCGAGGCCCGGCACGGGGTGAGCCGGCCGATCCTGATCCACGCGATTCTGGAGACGGCCCAGGGGGTCAAGAATGTCGATGAGATCGCGGCGGCCAGTCCCCGGATGCACGGCCTCAGCCTCGGTCCGGCCGACCTCGCCGCCTCCCGGGGCATGAAGACGACCAGGGTTGGCGGCGGCCATCCGTCTTACGGAGTGCTCGCCGATCCGGCGGAAGGAGAGGCCGGCCGCGCCTTCCTGCAGCAGGATCTGTGGCACTACACCGTCTCCCGGATGGTCGACGCCTGCGTGTCCGCGGGCATCCGCGCCTTTTACGGCCCCTTCGGCGATATCAAGGATGAGGCCGGCTGCGAAGCCCAGTTCCGCAACGCCTTTCTCCTCGGCTGCACCGGTGCCTGGTCGCTGGCGCCGAACCAGATCGCCATCGCCAAGCGGGTGTTCAGCCCCGATCCGGGCGAGGTGGCGTTCGCCAAACGCATCCTTGAAGCCATGCCCGACGGCTCCGGGGTGGCGATGATCGATGGCAAAATGCAGGACGACGCCACCTGGAAGCAGGCCCGGGTGATGGTCGACCTGGCCATGCTCGTTGCCCGCAAGGACCCGGACCTGGCCGCCCAGTACGGCCTGTGAAGAGATTTCCGGGCGCATCACCAGGAGTGATCGCCGGGTTGCGTCCGAGCGCACCCGGCGCAGGCCGAACGAGGGGAACATCATGACTGTCAAGACCAATCCAGGGAATTTTTTCGAAGACTTTTCGGTCGGCCAGGAAATCGTTCACGCCACCCCGCGGACGGTGACCGAGGGCGACGTGGCACTTTACACCGCGCTCTATGGCAACCGCTCGGCCGTGAACTCCTCGACAGTCTTCGCCCGCAGCCTCGGTCTCGAACGCGCGCCGATCGACAGCATCCTGGTCTTCCACATCGTCTTCGGCAAGACAGTGCCGGATATCTCGCTCAACGCCGTTGCCAACCTGGGTTACGCTCAGGGCCGCTTTGGCGCGCCCGTTTATCCCGGCGACACCCTGCGGACTGTCTCGAAAGTCATCGGCCTTCGCGAGAATAAAGACGGAAAGACCGGCATTGTCTACGTACAGTCCACCGGCCTGAACCAGGATCGCGCGAAGGTTCTCGACTACATCCGCTGGGTCATGGTCAATAAGCGTGATCCTGCAGCCCCCACCCCCGAACCGCACGTGCCCGAACTCGCCGAGGCCGTCGATACGGGTGATCTGATCGTCCCGTACAAATTCCACATCGAGCGCTACGACACCGACCTGTCGGGCAGCCCGTATCTGTGGGAAGATTATGAAATCGGTGAGAAAATCGACCACGTGGATGGCATGACCATTGAGGAGGCGGAACACCAGCTGGCAACCCGCCTTTACCAGAACACCGCCAAAGTCCACTTCGATGCGATGCTGCAGAAAGAGAGCCGGTTCGGCCGGCGGCTGATCTATGGGGGCCATATCATCAGCCTCGCGCGCGGTCTCGCGTTCAACGGCCTGGCCAACGCGATCCGGGTCGCCGCCATCAACGGCGGCCGCCACACCGCCCCCACCTTCGCCGGCGACACCATCTATGCCTGGTCGGAGGTCCTCGATAAGCGCGAAGTGCCCGGCTACGCCGACTTCGGCGCCCTCAGGCTGCGGCTGGTCGCGGCCAAAAACCGCACCTGCGCGGAGTTTCCCGACAAAGACGCTGAGGGAAAGTATGACCCCGCCGTCGTCCTTGACTTCGACTATACCGTCCTGATGGCCAAACAGAGCGCCCAGAAGAAGTAGCCACGACCCTACGTCCCGCCGTCGTTCTCGGACGCACGCCGCAAGCGTTCTTTGACAGTCCGGTCCGCCACAAGCCCTGCGATGGACTGCCGGGCAAGCGCGGAACGTTGCGCAGACAGGCCTTTTGGTTTGTCAGAAAGATCATCGGGCCCCGCCGCAGGGCGCCCCGGCTTTGACCGGAGCTATTCCACCTGCCGGGCGAACGGGTCGGGGCTCGCGTGCGAACGCGGAGCTGCGGTCTCCCGGGTTTCGGGCTCTGATCCGGTCTCTGCCCAATGGCGCGCCGCAGAGACCAACGCCGCGTAAAGATGCTGCTGTCCGCGGTCGAAGACCATGAACTCCGGGTGCCATTGCACTCCCAGAAGGAACCGGTATGCCGGCACTTCGATCGCCTGGACCATGCCATACTGATCGCGGGCTGCAACCCGGACGCCTTCGCCAAGCCTGGAGACGGCTTGGCGGTGGAGTGCATTGACCCGATCCCGACGCTTGCCGACGATGCGCTGAAGGTGCGATCCCGGGGCGAGGCGGATGGCCTTGCGGGGCAGCGGTGTTCGCATTCGCGGCAGGTCTTCATAGGTGTCGTAAATGTCAGCGTAAAGCGCGCCACCCAGCGCGATATTAATCATCTGGGCGCCGCGACAGATGCCGAGAACCGGCAAATTCTCTGTCTTCGCTGTTTTTAAAAGCTCAAGTTCCAGGGCATCACGGTCCGGATCAATTCCAACGATCGGACTGATTTGCCCGCCGTAAATCCGCGCGTCGATGTTGTCGCCGCCGCCAAGGACAAGCCCCTGAAACTGAGTCAGATCCACGCGCCGATGCGGCTCAAGGCGTCTCGCCCGGGCGCCGGCCCGCCACAACGCGAAGCGATTGAACCACCACATGAAGCGGCCCCGTCCCGCCGACGTGGTGACACCGATGACTGGCCGGAAGCGCCTCATTGGAGCAGCCTCCTGACAGCGTCGATCCACTCGGCTGGAAGCCATCCGGCGGAGCGTTTGAGATAGCTCTCGGCGACTGCCGAGAGCTGGGCCTTATCGTCGGCCAGTTGCTCGCCCCTGACCCAGCGGTTCCACTCCGTGATCAATCCCCAATCGGGATCGCTCAATCTCGTATCCGGCAACCGGTAATGAAATGTGGGCCGAGACTTTATCCGCTCGTCCTTGATGCGTGCCCGGACGCGCTCGGGATCGAGATGACAAAGCAGAGGCAGCATATCAAGATCGCGATTTCGGGTCGGGTTGGCTTCAATATACTCATCAATAAATTCACCAATGTCAGGCCGATAACCCGGATCGACGACCCGTCGGATGTATGAGGACGGAAAGGGATCGACGAACGGCAGCAATCGCCGCTTCACATCCAACTCAATTTCGTTCCTGAGTGTATCCGAGAGGAGCAGGAACGCTTGGAAATGGCGAAGAAGACAGTCTGTTTCGAGGGAGGGCGCATCCGGATTGAGTTGTGTTCCAAACGCGAACAGCATTCCCTCATCCGTCCCCTCAGCACCGGCTCTTCTCAAATCGTCGATTATGCCATCGAGTTCAGTCAACTGAGCGAGACAAACGGGTGGCGTCACGATTTCAACTGGCATCCACAGGCTGCCGATATCCCCAGCGGTTTCCGACAGGCTCGCCTCCAGCAACTCGCCCAGGCGTTGCCCTTGCTCCGGAGACTGACCCTCGTGTTCTTTCGTAGCCCCTTCCTCGCCGGGCTTCTGGCGTTTCTGTTCCTCAGCGAGCCTGCGATGCGCATAGTGAAAGTCCAGCTCTACGGTGAAGTTTCCGAGCCGGCTATCCGATACGGTGTACTGGTAGGCATTGATTTCGACAACCTGACCGCCGAATCGGCGGTGGACCAGGTCGGCAGCCTGCCGGCAGCCCAGGCCGGAAAACTCGACCTCGACACCAATCTGTCGTTTTTGCCCATTTCGGAGAAGGTGAGGTGGTTTTACGAGCCCTGCGTCCGTGGGCCACTTATCGATGAGTGTATTCATATTGCCGAAGACATTTTGACCAGGAAATTTCCTTTGACGGCGACGTTTTTCGCTCTGGAAAGCACTTTCACCATGGCTGGCCTAGTCATGCCGGTGTTTTGCTGGATTCGCTACCGCGTCTCTTGCCCGGCTCAGCAAACCTATGAAGGCGGCGCTGAAAGCATCCAGGTCGGCGGGCCTCCGGCTCGTCACGATGGAATGATCGACAACCACTTCCCGATCAGTCCAGCGTGCCCCGGCGTTCTGCAAATCCGTTCGAAGCGAAGGGTAGGATGTCAACGCCCGGCCAAATACGCTGTTCGCCTCGATCAGCAGCCACGGTGCATGGCAAATCGCCGCGACTGGCTTTCTGTGGACCATAAACTCGCTGACTAATGTAATCGCCGGCTTGTGGAGCCGCAAATGATCCGAATTGATCACGCCGCCAGGCAGCAAAAGTCCACTATATTCGCTCGCTGTGACCCGGAATATGAGCCCGTCGACTTTAAAATATTCGCCCCACTCGCCCCGATTCCACGCCCGGACCGAACCATCACTGGGTGCCAGGATATCCACAATCGCTCCTGAGGCTTCCAGGGCTTCCTTCGGATCCGTCAGCTCGACCTGCTCGAACCCGTCGGTGACGAGCACGGCAACCTTCATTCCCGAAAGCATCGAATTCATTCAAATGCCCCTGTGGCAAATGCCCCTGTGGCAAATGCCCCTGTGGCCCTGCCAGAACTCGCCAACCGAGCATCCGTCTTCCGCAAATAATATGCAGATTTTTTTATTTCTATCACGATCCACACGATGGCGCGTTGCATCCTCTGATTCGTTCTGATTTCTTCACGCTACCGACAGCTCTATAGGACATATTGCATTAAAAAAATACTCAAGTGCGAGATACGACGTCGACAATGCCCCATGTCCGAACAACTGCGTCGAACAGAATAGCAAAAGCGTGAGGATCGAGCTCATCGGCTCGCCGCTCCCGGGCGTATCGCCGGTCCTGGTCTCCTTCGTCGCCGTCAGATGCAAACAACAAGACCCTGACCGTTTCGCCCAACCCATCACCACAGCCATAATGCTGTTTGCGACGAGTTTACATTGACTTGCGTTAATCCGTCCGCGAAGGCTGCACCGCTTTGAACGACCCTGTTCTGGCGTGCCGGGGGGCGGCAGGCGGCCCCAGGTGTGTGCGCAACGTTAAGTGCGCATGCCGATGGCGCGTGCTCAACGCTGGTGGTGATCATCGCCCGGGTCAGCCCCGGCCCCCACAGGTAGACTTAAGTTAAGGCTGAATCGCTGTCAGAATAGCATCCTCTTCTGGCTTTTACCAGCCAGGAGTGATCCCGTCCGCTTTGCGCGGCGGCGAGGGAGATGCGCCGGCTCAGACCGGAGCATCATTGACTTCCTGCGCTGCTGCTTTGCTTTGACAGGCGTTTAACAAGACTGAGGAGAACAATTATCATGCGGCGTCATGGCTCAGCCCATTCCCTGATTGCAGGCGCTTTGGCAGCAGGCCTTGTGTCGTCGGCTTCACTGACGCCAGCGTCCGTCAAAGCTGAAGTCGAAATGGTGATGACCGATGCGGCAATTGCTGAGACGGTTGAAGACCAGCTGTTTATGGACCCGGCTGTTCCTTCGCACCGCATCACGGCGACGGCGCAGGATGGGCTCGTCAGCCTTTCGGGTCGGGTCAACAATATCCTCGCCAAAGAGCGGGCGGAAAAGATTGCTGAAACTGTCAAAGGTGTCCGCGCTGTCGTCAACACTCTTGCCGTGCATCTGGCCGCATCCCGCGAACCTGAAAAACTTGAACAGGATGTTGTAACAGCCCTCGCCAGTGACCCGGCAACTGACTCCTGGGAGATAAACGCCCAGGCAATGGAACAGGGTCTGATCAAGCTGACAGGCACAGTGCAGTCGTGGCACGAACGCGAACTGGCTGCGACCGTGGTGAAAGGCGTTCGGGGCGTCACCGCTGTCAACAACAAAATCGACGTGGATGTCGATCCGGGTCGGCTCGACAGGGAGATCGAAGCGGAAATCACGCAGGCCTTGCGTTGGAATGCGTTCATCGACCATGCCTTGATCGGCGTTGCTGTAAACAATGGTCAGGTCTCCCTGACCGGCACCGTGGCAAGCGCCGCGGAGAAGCGGCTCGCGCGCATGGAAGCCTGGACCGCAGGGGTCGAGGCGGTTGACGCCAGCGAACTTGTCGTCGCCAAATGGACACGCGATCCGACCTTGCGGCAGGACAAGTATGGGATCAAGTCGGAAGAGGCCGTTCGTCTGGCGCTGCGCGACGCTCTCGAGGCCGATCCCCGCGTCGAAGGAACCAATGTCGAGGTATCGGTGACCGGCGGCTTGGCCACGCTGCGCGGTCAGGTCAAAAATCTCCGCGCCAAGCGCGCGGCAGCGGAAGACGCCCGTAACACCGTGGGCGTCGTTGACGTTGTCAACCGCCTCAAAGTCCGGCCGGACATCGTGCCCGCCGACGCCACTCTCGAAGACAGAGTCGAAGCAGCACTCAAGCGCGACCCCTATGTCGAGCGCTTTGACATTCGGGTGTCGACCGCGAGCGGCGTTGTTTATCTTCTTGGGACCGTCGATGGCTATTTCGAGCAGTCGCGAGCAGATGTGGTTGCTGCCGGTGTGGCGGGCGTTGTCGACGTGGTCAACAACCTGGTCGTCCGGCGGGGAGCACGGCCTTTTTCATATAACCCCTATGTTGGCGATCCGTACATCTACGATTTTTCCTGGTATACGTATCAGCCCCAGAAAACTTTTTTGAGAGACGAAAAAATTGAAGAGCAGATCGAAGCCGAACTGTGGTGGAGTCCGTTCGTGGATTCGGATCAGGTTTCCGTCTCCGTCAACGACGGTGTCGCAACCCTTGAAGGGTCGGTGGAAACCTGGAGCGAGTACTCGATCGCACGCGAAAATGCTTTTGAAGGCGGCGCCACTTGGGTGCTCAACGACCTCAGCGTCTCTGCTCCGGAAAACGAGTCATGATCTTTGGCTTGCTTTCACAGGATACACTTGTCCGATCGGCGGACGACCGTCAAGTGCTGGCAAGTCTGCCACGAAAACAGCCTTATTCGTTGTTTTCGCGGTCCGGGTCGCGAAAGGGCTTCGGGGCGGGCCGACCCTTGCTCTGCGCCGGCTGATCCGGGAGAATTTCATAAGCTGCAACCGCGGCTTCCAATTCCTGTAGAAGGCGGTTTGAGTCGCCGGTCTCGCCGGACGCCCTCAGTTCGGTTATTCTATCCAGTGCTTTTCGATATTGATCGGGTGTGGTGATTTCCACAGCCATTCTCCCTCGCTGCATTTCTGGCCAATTACAGCCTCTCAGACAATAAAGCCCCTAAGGACAATTGGCAAATGCCTTGGCGCCGGCGCCTCAAGCGTTCCCGCTCCGATGCCGTTGCCGGGCAGGCGGCGCACGTGTTATCCGCAGTTCGCTCCATCAGGGTACCAGCGATTGATCCGGGCGTTGATCCGGTTTTTGTTGGTCAATGGCCCGATATCCATCTCTGCACGCAGCAAACTCCGCGGCCCAGCCGCTTGTCCGCGATCCCCTCCGCACCCTCCCCCTCGTAGCGATCCCTGAGCCGCCGGAAATGGCGCTCGCTCATGCCCAGAAACGCCGCCGCCTCAACACAACGCATCCTCGCGGCGCGGTGATAGGTCACCGCCTCGACAATCCGGGCCATGCGCACCTCCGGTAGCATCCGATCCTCCCGGTCCATCCGACCGGACAGATCGTGTGCTACAAAACCCGGACATCCGTCGCGCTACGGACAGAGACTGCATCGCCCCCTTTGCATCGCTGCCACTGTCTGATACTGATGGTAAGTCCGGACTGAAGACGGCCGGATAGCACCTTGGGCGCCGGTGGCGGGGGGTGCTCGCTGAGCGCTTAAAGGGAATACTATCATGATTGTGCACTGGCTTTTAGGCCTTGCAGGTATCGCGGCGTTTCTTGCTTTTACACCGTCTCCGGCAGCTTTGGCCCAGCAGACAAAGCCCAATATACTGGTGATCTGGGGTGACGATATCGGCCAATCCAATATCTCTGCCTATACGTTTGGACTGATGGGGTACAAGACTCCGAACATCGACCGCATCGCCGAAGAAGGGATAATGTTCACTGACTATTACGGCGAGCAGTCTTGTACTGCCGGCCGGTCATCCTTCATCACCGGCCAGTCGGTATTCCGGACCGGCCTCTCCAAGGTTGGCTTGCCGGGCGCAGATCTCGGCATGCGCGAGGAGGATCCGACGATCGCCGGGATGCTCAAGGCCCGAGGCTACGCCACCGGCCAGTTCGGTAAGAACCACCTCGGCGACCGCGACGAGCACCTGCCGACTAATCACGGATTTGATGTATTCTTCGGCAACCTTTACCACCTCAACGCCGAGGAAGAGCCCGAGCATCCGGACTATCCTGGTGACATGGTGCTGCCGAGCGGCCAAACCTTTCGCGAGCGGTTTGGTCCCCGTGGCGTCATCCGTTCGACGGCCGTCTACGGCAACGACGGCATCACCCAGGACATTGAAGACACCGGCCCTCTCACCCGGAAGCGCATGGAGACCGTCGACGACGAGACTTCGGCCGCAGCCCTGGCGTTTATCGAGGAGAAGACGGCCGAGGGCACGCCGTGGTTCGTCTGGTGGAACGGCACGCGGATGCATTTTCGCACCCACGTGTCGCAGGAAATGCAAGAGCGGGCCAATAAGATCGCAGGTCACTCAGTAAACGAGTACACCGCTGGCATGATCGAGCACGACCTGACGATCGGCAAGTTTCTCGACAAGCTTGACGAACTCGGCATCGCCGACAACACGATCGTATTCTATTCCACCGACAACGGGCCGCACATGAACACCTGGCCCGACGCCGGCATGACACCTTTCTGGAGTGAAAAGAATACCAACTGGGAAGGCGGCTGGCGGGTCCCTTCGATGGTGCGCTGGCCCAGCCGGATCGAGGCCGGAACCGTCACCAACGAGGTCGTCCACCATATGGACTGGTTCCCGACATTTCTGGCTGCAGCCGGCGAGCCAAATGTCAAGCAGGAGCTCCGCGACGGCGTGACTGTTCCGGAAATGGGTCGAGAGTACAAGGTCCATCTTGATGGCTATAACCTCGTCCCGATCCTGACCGGCGAAACCGATGAGAGCCCCCGCCGCGAAATTTTCTACTTTACAGACGATGGCGATCTCGCCGCCCTTCGCTATGGCGACTGGAAGTTGATCTTTCTCGAGCAGGAGCGCTGGGCCACGTTCCGCGCATGGATACAACCGTTCACCGAATTGCGCGTACCGCTCATCTTCAATCTTCGGCGCGACCCATACGAGCGATCCTATCGGACGTCGAACAGCTATTATGACTGGGTGCTGGATCATGCCTTCATGCTTGTTCCGGCGCAGCAATACGTTGCTGACTTTCTGGCGACTTTCCAGGAATTTCCGCCACGGCAGAAGGCGGCGAGTTTTTCGCTCGAGCAAATCATGGAAAACTTGACCGTGCCAAATCTCCACCAGTGAGCAAGCCGACTCAAGACGGCTCCGCTCCATCACGAACGCCCTCAACATGAACAGTCACTTCCGCCTTCCTGCGCGCGGCATGATGGTGCTGATTGCGACCCTTGTCGTCAGTGGCATTGCCGCAGCCCAGACCGGGTCGCTGCCGTCGTGGAACGACGGCGCGGCCAAGCAGGCGATCGTTGATTTCGTGACTGCGATAACCACCGAAGGCGGCGCCGACTATGTGCCGCCTGCGGACCGCATCGCCACCTTCGACAACGACGGCACGCTGTGGGTGTCCCATCCGCTTTACACCCAGGCGATGTTCGCCCTCGACCGGGTGGCCGCGCTTGCGCCTCAGCACCCGGAATGGAAGACGGAAGAGCCGTTCAAGGCGGTGCTCGCCGGCGACCGTGCGGCAATGGCAAAATTCACCGAGGGTGACTGGGCGAAAATCGTCGCCGCCACCCATGCCGGGATGAGCACCCAGGCGTTTGTGGAGTTCGTCCGCAAGTGGCTCGCGGAGGCCCGGCACCCGCGTTTCAAGCGGCCGTATACCGAACTGATCTATCGACCGATGCTCGAAGTCATGGACTACCTGCGCGCCAATGGCTTTCGCACCTACATCGTCACCGGCGGCGGCCAGGCGTTCGTTCGCGTGTTCAGCGAACAGGTGTACGGCGTCCCGGTCGAGCAGGTTGTGGGCTCGAGTGTCGCGACGAACTACGAAGATCAGGATGGCGAGCCAGCGTTGATGCGCGCGCCCAAACTCTTCTTCATCAACGACAAGGCCGGCAAGCCGGTCGGTATCAACCTGTTCATCGGCAAGCGACCTTACGCCGCGTTCGGCAACTCGGATGGCGACCGCGAAATGCTGGAATGGACCGGGGCCGGCGAAGGTGCGCGCCTGATGATGCTGGTGCTCCACGACGACGCCGAGCGCGAGTACGCCTACGGCCCGGCGAACGGTCTGCCGGACACCGAGGTTGGCACATTCTCGCAAGCGCTCCTGGATGAGGCGAGACGGAAGGGCTGGATGGTGGTCAGCATGAAAGCCGATTGGAAGACGATCTTCCCGCAGAAGCCCCAATGAGCGGGCTGGTCCCTGCCGCTCTCGAGGCGGGGCGCTCCATGACCGCACTTGGCTTTGGGATCGCTGTCATTCGGCGGGACGCCCGGGCTTGACGCGGGTCGCGGCCCGTGTCCGGACCCTTGCCGTTGCGCTTGTTCTGGTCGCCGCTCCAACCCCGATGGGGTTCGCCAAAGGATCAACGCAGCCTGCCGACGCACCGGCGTTCGTCGGCAGCGCGACCTGCGCCGCGTGTCACCAGGCTGAGACGGCGGCTTGGCGCGGTTCGCACCACGATCTCGCCATGCAGCCGGCGACGGACGAGACGGTGCTCGGCGACTTCGACGACG
>CAYVUM010000109.1:0-11419 GCA_964454795.1 uncultured Rhodospirillaceae bacterium | reverse complement strand
TTTCCCTGGTGAGCGCGGCAGGGATCGAACCTGCGACCCGCTGATTAAAAGTCAGCTGCTCTACCGCTGAGCTACGCGCCCGCTCAAGGGAAAGCGCCGGAACAAACCAGCCCTCGCATCGGCGGCGGGACGATCCCTGGCGTGGCCGCCGGCACCGGGCGGTCAGTGCCTGCCCGTGTCCTATTTCGCAGCAGCAAGCGCGAGGGTCAACCGCTCTTGGACAAGCCGTGACACTGCGCTGTCCAGGCCCGGCTTCGCCGGAGGCGGGCCGCAGACCCGCCTCGCGCCGGCACAGGGAAACCGGGCGCGGTGCCCGACCGCTCAGTCCAAGGCGGCGAGGTGAAGCATCGCCGGATCGCCAAACAGTTTGGACTGCACCCGGGCGGCGACCGCGGCCGGTACGAACGGCCGGATGTCGCCACCGAGCCGCGCCACCTCCTTGACGAACCGCGAGGCGATGAACTGGTGGTTCTCAGAGGCCATCAGGAACACTGTCTCCACATCCGGATTCAGCCGCGCGTTCATGGCCCCCATCTGAAACTCGTACTCGAAATCCGAAACGGCGCGCAGTCCGCGCAGGATGATCGTCGCGCCGATTTCCGTGACGAAATGCATCAGCAGACTGGAGAAGGGCCGCACCTCCACCACGCAGCCATTCTTGCTGCCAAGCCGCGCCACCTCCTCGCGGAGCATGTCGACCCGGTCCTCAAGGTCGAACAGCGGTTGCTTGCCCGGGTTGGCGGCGACCCCGACAACCAGGCGGTCAACCACGAACGAGGCGCGGCCGATGATGTCTATATGCCCGTTGGTGACGGGATCGAAGGTTCCCGGATAGACACCGGTGCGCAGGTTGGCCATGGTTGCGGTTCCCTCCTCGCGATGATCGCCGAAACCCGTTGACCGGATTTCTCACCCCTCGGGGCCACTGCCCCCTTCGGACCCGTCCTGCGGCGGTGGGTCGAGCGGATCATCGCCGTTTTTTGCATTTGCGTCACCTTCCTCGTCACCGAGCGCCTCGCTGAATGAGGCATCGGCGGTAGGGTCATCGCCGTTGCTGTCCTCGACGTCACGGATCCGGCTGACCGAGACAACGCGCTCACCGGCAGCGGTGTGGAACAGGCGGACCCCGCGGGTTTGCCGGCCGGCAATGCGGATATCGGCAACCGGACAGCGGATCAACTGGCCGCTGTCGGTGACCATGACGATCTGGTCGGTCGGAACCACCGGAAAAGCCGCGACCACATGGCTCTGCCCCTCGGCCCGGTCCAGGTCCATGGCGGTGATACCGGAGCCGTCTCGCCCGGAGATGCGGTATTCATAGGCCGAGGTGCGCTTCCCGAAGCCATCGTCGGCGACAGTCAACAGAAACTCCTCATGTTCGCGCAGCGCCGAATATGGTGGCTCGTCCAGGCGGGCACTCGCCGCCTCATCGCGTTCGCGCTGCTGCTCGCCGTCGGGCCCGGAGTATTCGCTGGAAGCAAGGCGCCGGCGGGCGTTGACGGCCGACAGATAATCGTCGCGGGTCGCCACATCCAGCTCCACGTGACAAAGCCCGCACATGTTGATCACTTCGTCGCCCGGCGCCAGCTTGATCCCACGGACCCCGGTCGAGGTGCGGCTGCTGAACACCCGGACCTCGGCCACCGGAAAGCGGATGCACTGGCCGCGCCGGGTGAACAGCAAGATCGTATCCGCCTCGCTGAACGGCCGGACCCGCACCAGCCGGTCACCCGGCTCCAGCCGCATCGCGATCTTGCCGTTGGCGAGCACGTTCGTGAAATCACTGAGGGCGTTGCGGCGGATCTTTCCGGAGGCGGTGGCGAACACCACGAACAGATCGGCCCAGGCACTCTCGTCCTCCGGCAGCGGCATCAGCGTCGTGATCGTCACGCCCGGATCCAGGGGCAACAGGTTGATCATCGCCTTGCCGCGGGCCTGCGGGGTTCCCTGTGGCAGCTTCCAGACCTTGGGCTTGTAGACCATGCCTGCCGAGGAGAAGAACAGCACCGGGGTGTGGGTGTTGACGACGAACACCTGGCTGACGAAGTCCTCCTCCCGGGTCGCCATCCCCGCCCGGCCCTTGCCGCCGCGCCGCTGAGCCCGGTAGGTGTTCAGCGGCACCCGCTTGATGTAGCCGGTGTTGGTGACGGTGATGACCATCTCCTCACGCTGGATCAGGTCCTCCACGTCGCTCTCGAACTCGATGTCCTCGATCTGCGTCCGCCGGGGAGTGGCGAAGCGCTCCTTGATGTCGAGCAGCTCGCCGTGGAGCACCTCCAGGAGCCGCTGCCGCGACGCGAGGATCGCCAGGTAGTCGGCGATCCGCGCGCCCAACTCGCGCAGCTCCTCGCCGATCTTCTCCCGCTCAAGGCCGGTGAGGCGGTGCAGGCGCAGATCGAGGATGGCCCGGGCCTGGGCTTCCGACAGCCGGTAGCCTCGATCGCCGGCCGCGCTCCCGGACCGGTCATCCGTCGCCTCAGGGGCGTCGTCCACCAGAGCGATCAGCGGCGCCACGGTTGCTGTCGGCCAGTCGCGGTCGACCAGCGCAGCCCGGGCCTCGGCGGGATCGGCGGCCGCCCGGATCAGGGCGATCACCTCGTCGATGTTAGCGACGGCGACGGCGAGTCCGACCAGGATGTGGGCCCGCTCCCGCGCTCGGCCGAGCTCGAACACTGTCCGGCGGCGGATGACCACCTCCCGGAAGTCGAGGAACGCCGACAGCGCCTCCTTGAGGTTCATCGTCCGCGGCCGCCCGCCGTCGAGGGCGAGCATGTTGATCCCGAACGACGTCTGCAGCGGTGAGAACCGGTAGAGCTGGTTGAGGACGATGTCCGGTTCGGCATCGCGCTTGAGCTCGATCACCACCCGGACGCCATGGCGGTCGGATTCATCGCGGATGTCGGCGATCCCCTCGATCCGCTTGTCACGGACCGCCTCGGCGATGATTTCGATCATCCGCGCCTTGTTGACCTGATAGGGGATCTCATCGACGATGACCGCGTGGCGGTCTTTGCGGACCTCCTCGATGCGCACCCGGCCGCGCATCATCAGCGAGCCGCGGCCGGTGTGGTAGGCCGCCTGCAGCCCCTGGCGACCGAGGATGAGGGCGCCTGTCGGGAAATCCGGCCCCGAGACATGCCGCTCGATCAGATCGGCGATCGAAATGTCCGGATCGTCAACGATCGCGCAGCAGGCGTCGATCACTTCGCCAAGGTTGTGCGGCGGGATGTTGGTTGCCATCCCGACGGCTATGCCGCACGCGCCATTGACGAGCAGGTTGGGGTACCGGGCGGGGAGCACCGACGGTTCGAGCGCGGAGTCGTCGTAATTCGGCTGGAAGTCAACCGTGTTCTTGTCGATGTCGTCGATGAGGGCGTGGGCGGCCCGGGCAAGCCGGGCTTCGGTGTACCGCATCGCCGCCGGCCGGTCGCCGTCCATTGAGCCGAAGTTGCCCTGGCCGTCAATCAGCGGCAGCCGCATGGCGAAGCCCTGGGCCATCCGGACCAGGGCATCGTAGATCGCCGAGTCGCCATGGGGATGATACTTACCCATCACGTCTCCGACGATGCGGGCGGCTTTGCGATAGGGGCGGTCTGCCGTGTAGCCGCCCTCGTTCATCGCATAGATGATCCGGCGGTGCACAGGCTTGAGGCCGTCACGGGCGTCGGGAAGTGCCCGGCTGACGATCACGCTCATGGCGTAATCGAGGTATGAGCGCTGCATTTCCTCTTCGATCGCAATCGACGGAACGGCGCTCGGCGGAGCGGAATTGGTCACCGATCAGAAATCCAGGTGGGATATGGGGGTCAGGTTCGATACCCGAAGCGTTCACACTATCATGATACATTCCTGGTCTCAACAGAGCGAAGGCGGCGCCCCGCTGGGGTCGGCTGCGACCGATTGGGTCGTTTCCCGGGTTGACGTACAATCATGGCTTGGTACTTTGTTTCACGAGGGAGAAGTCAAACAGGTCCTGGTCGGGGCCGAAGCGGGTACAAATGGCGGATCAAGCGATGCGCCCGGGCGCCGCAACCACCCTCGACGTGGCCGACGCCGGCGAGAGGCAACGCGCTTCAATGGCTGTCGGCCTTGACGTCCGGAGCGCGATGACGGTGAACCGGGATCAGCAAATCCTCGATGCCCTGGCGGGCTTGGCGCATCTTATCCATGGAACGACCGCGCCACCGGCAGCGGATGATACGAGCGGTCCGGGTCAGGCGACTATTCCTGCCATCGTGCGCCGGGATCTGGCGGCTCTGGTCGAGGCGGTGCGTGCGATCAGCGGTGATGTCCGGGCGCTGCGCCTTAATTTCGCCATCGCCAGCCTGCCGGTTCGCGGTGGAGGTGGCGCGAACGGCGACGGCGCCTGGCCGGTGAATGCCGCTGAAGCCGCCACGGACACCATTCTCGATGCTGTCGACCGGATCGACAACGCGGTGAACCATTATGCCGGTGAGCGCAGTGACAAGGCCGGCAGCGATCTGGCCGCCGTCGTTGACGGAGAGACGGTGCGGATCATCGAGGCCTGCAATGCTCAGGACGTGGTGCTGAGGCGCCTGCACCGGGTCGTCGAATCGATTGTTGCCCTGGAGCCGGTGCTGGAACGACTCGCGACCGCGGCCGACAGTCTCGAACCACAGGATCATTAGCTCGGTCGATCGAGCGATCATTCGCTTGGGAACCAGGCGAATGATCCGATCCCTTAGCCGGGCCGGCCGCCACGGGACGCTTGCGCGGCTGCGGCAGGACTGCCCGGCCGGGCGGCAGCCGACAGCACGCTGCAGGCCGTCTGGCAGTGCCCGCTTGACGATGACGTCGGGCGATTGCCGGTGGCCGGGGCCCTGCGACCCTTACCATCGGTGCCGCCCGCCTCCTCCGACCCGAAGTGCTCAGAACGGGATCTCGTCGTCAAGATCGGTCGGGCCGGGAGGGGTCGGATGGCCGCCATAGCCGCCGCGCGATCCCGTATTCTGGACCGGTTCCCCCTCGGGACCGGCGCCGACGCCGGCTCCGACCGGGTCGGCGCGGCTGTCGAGCAGGGTCAGATCGCCCCGGAACCGGCCGATCACCACTTCAGTCGTGTAGCGCTCCTGACCACTCTGATCCTGCCATTTGCGGGTCTGCAAGGCGCCTTCGATGAACACCTTGGAGCCTTTGCGCAGGAACCGTTCGGCCACGTCGGCGAGGCGATCGTTGAAGATCACCACCCGGTGCCACTCGGTGCGTTCACGCGGCTCGCCGGACGCCCGGTCCTTCCAGCGGTCGGAGGTTGCCACAGAGAGGCTGACGATCTTGCCGCCATCCTGGCTGAAGCGAACCTCGGGATCCCGGCCGAGATTACCGACGAGAATGACTTTGTTGACGGATCCCGCCATGGATGGGCTCCCCCGTTTTCTGTGAAAACCTCCAGCGGTCCGCCGCGGGGACGTCCGATCCGCATCCGCTGCATTTGTTCACGCCCGGCCGGCAGGCTCCGCCACCCCGCTGATCGGATCAGTTTAACGCCCGTCTCCGACCGGGTAAATGCACGCAGTCTCCGGCCGGCCGGTCGCGAAAGCCCGCCGGACACCCCGGTGCCCGACACGGCCAGCCGCGGTCTTCGTCACGGGGGAGAAAGGTTGGGCCGCGCGCGCTGCCATTGCTCTTCTTTTTCATGATTGAGAGCAGCTCAACGGGACGCATTCGTCATCCCTGTCGAAATTAAGGCCACTCCGCCCAGAAGCAGCGCACGCGGTAATTAAATATATAGCACACCCGAAATGGGCTTGCCAAGTGTTCACGCGATCACAGGTTTGTTGCGCCGCAATAAAAATGCTGCGCCACTGGCCGAAGATTTGTGCAGTGCGGTATCTGCTGGACGCAAGTCCGCTACTCAGCCCCGGGCAGCGAAAGTCAGGGCGTCCTCGGCCGCCCGGAACAGGGCCTGTGCCTTATTGCACGTCTCGGCAAACTCGGCCTCGGGGGCGCTGTCGGCGACCACGCCGCCGCCGGCCTGGACATAGAGCATGCCGTCCTTGACGATCCCGGTGCGGAGCGCGATGCAGGTGTCCAGCTGGCCATCGGCACCGATGTAGCCGATGCAGCCGCCATAGATGCCGCGGCGCTCCACTTCCAGTTCGTCGATGATCTCCATCGCCCGCACCTTGGGGGCCCCGGACACGGTTCCGGCAGGAAATCCGGCAAACAACGCATCGACCGCATCGAAGCGGCTGGCCAGCCGGCCCTCAACGTTGGAGACGATGTGCATGACGTGGGAATAGCGTTCGATCACCATCTGCTCGGTCACCCGGACACTGCCCACATCGGCAACGCGGCCCACATCATTGCGACCGAGGTCGAGCAGCATCAGGTGTTCGGCCCGCTCCTTGGGGTCGGCGAGCAGTTCGGCAGCCAGCCCGCGATCCTCTTCGGGGGTGGCCCCGCGCCGGCGGGTCCCCGCACTCGGCCGGATCGTCCCCGTGCCGCCGCGGACCCGCACCATAATTTCCGGGCTCGAGCCCACCACCGCAAAGTCTCCGAAGTCGAGGAGGAACAGGAAGGGCGAAGGATTGAGCCGGCGCAACGCGCGGTAGAGCGCAATCGGCGCGAGCCGGAACGGCGCCCGGAACCGCTGCGACGGCACCACCTGAAAGACATCGCCAGCGTAGATGTACTCCTTGGCCCGCATCACCACTGTCCGGTAGGCCTCCGGGCTGGTGTTGGACTCGGGCTCGGACCAGGGCATCACCTCGCCGGCGCCGGCCCGCTGGTGGGGCAGGCTGCGCGCGAAATCGGCGAGCACGTCGGCCAGCCGGCGGCGGATGTCATCCCAGGCCGCCGCGGCATCGATCCGCGGATCGGGCCAGGCCGGGGTGACCACCGTGACCACATCCTCGACGGTGTCGAACACCGCGATCACCGTCGGCCGCAGAAGCAGGCCGTCGGGCAGGCCGAGGCCGTCCGGGTTGGCATCGGGCAGCCGCTCGATCAGCCGGACCATATCGTAGCCGAAATAGCCAAACAGTCCGGCAGCCATGGGCGGCAGCCCGGGTGGAAGGCTGATCCGGCTCTCCGCCACCAGGGCGCGCAGCGAGGCCAGGGTCCCGTTGGTTTCGGCCACCGGACAAGGCGCGAAGGCCGTCACATCGATCCGCGCTTCACGGTTGATCTCGGCCCGGTTGCCTCGACAGCGCCAGATCAGATCGGGCTTGAGGCCGATGAACGAATACCGCCCGCGGATCTCGCCGCCCTCGACAGATTCGAGCAGGAAGCTGTTGGGCTGACCGTCGGCGAGCTTGAGCATCGCCGAGACCGGGGTCTCCAGGTCGGCGACCAGCCGGGTCCAGGCCACCTGCGGACGTCCCGCCGACCAGACCTGCGCAAACGCCGCGTATTCCGGAAACACGTCCATGGCAACTCCCCTCCGTCGTGCGCTGCGGCCACCCGACGGTCGAAACGCTGACCGCCGGGCGGCTTCGGGCCGGCCTCAGAACTGCTCGTTGAGCACAGCCTCGTTGACCTGCACCGGGTTGCGGCGGCGGAGGGCGGCGACCAGCTGCTCGGCCAGTTCGCCGCGGAGTTGCTCGGTCAGCGTGTCGCGCAAGGCGGCGATTGTGGCGGGATTTGCGGTCTCCGGCGGCGCTGACACAACCTCCCGGACCCGGCCGACGACGTGGTTCTGGCCGAGCGGAATGACCAGGACCTCGCCGCGCGGCTTATCGAAAAAAATCTCGACGATGAGCCGGGGCAGTCGGGTGTCGTTGCCGTTGCGATCAATCGGGTCGGAAACCTCGGCGGTGAGTCCGCGCTTGGCAGCCACCGCGGCGAAACCGGCTCCGGCCCGAATCTCCTCGGCGATGGCATCGGCGATCTCACGCGACGCGGTCTTGGCCCGCTGCTGCCGGACCAAGGTCTCCGCCTGGTCCCGGACCTCGGCAAACGGTCTCGGTGCCCGCGGGTTAATCCGGTCGACCCGCACAATGAAGGAGCCGGTGTCCCCCATGTCGGTCAGCGGGCTTTCCTGTCCCTCGGCGGTCTGGAAAGCGACACGGACGATTTCGGGCGGAAGATCGGCAATGGCCTTCCCCGAACGGTCCATGCCGGTGCCGTCCACAGCCGGGATCTGGCGCAGGCGCAGGTTCAGCGCCGCGGCAGCGTCTTCGAGGGAGCTTCCGGCGGCCAGGCTGTCCTGAAGCCGGGCGGCGAGGTCATAGACGCCCTCGGTCGCTTTCTCGCGGGCCAGATCCGTTTGCAGCTGTTCGGCGACGTCCTCAAGGGGACGAACTTCGGCCGGCTCGATTGCGTCGACGGTGACGATCGTCCAGCCGAACAGGGTCTCGACCGGCTCGCTGATGCCGCCCTCTTCAAGGGCAAAGGCTGCGGTGCCGATCTCCGGAACCATCTCGCCACGTTCGACCGTGCCCAGGCTCAGCAGCTCAGGGGTGAGCCCGGCTTCCTCGGCGGCCACGCTGGCGAAATCCGCTCCCTGTTGCAGTCGCTCGTGGATCCGACCGGCTGTCGCCTCGTCCTGAACGACGATCTGACGGACCGTCCGCTTCTCGGGCGTGGTGAACTCACCAGCGCGATCTTCAAACGCGTTCGCCACCTCGGCGTCACTGACCGCCACCTCAGCGGCAAGATCGTCGACGCGGATCTCGACGACGGTCAGCGTCCGGTATTCGGGCGCCGAAAACAGCGCCGAGCGGTCTTCGTAGACCTCCCTGAGCGCCGCCTCTTCGGGTTCGGGCAGGCTGTCCGGATCCTCGGCCTCCAGCGGAATGTACTCGATCACCCGGCGCTCGGCGGCGACCCGGTAATACAGGTTGGTCAGTGCCGGTGGCGCGATGGCGCCGCTTTGCAGACCGGACAGCAATTGCCGGCGGACGATCTCGCTGCGCACCGCCTGTTCATAGCGGCTTTCCGTAAAGCCGTTCAGGGCCAGGGTCTGGCCGTAGACCTCGCGGTCGAAGGTGCCGTCGGGTCCGTGGAAGCGCGGGTTGTTCAGGATCGTCTGGCGGACCAGGTCATCGCTGGCAATGAGCCCCAGTTCCCGCGCGGCCAGGTCGAGGAGCGAAGTGGTGACAAGGGTATTGATGACCCGCTGGTGCAGGCCGAGTTCACGGGCGGCCTCCGGCGTGATCGTCTCACCGGTCTCCTGGCGCATGAATTCCAGCTCGCGCTGGTAATCGATGCGCACGGTATCAGCGGGAATCGGCTGATCTCCGACCTTGAGAGCCCAGTCGCCGCCGCCGGTCGCCATCGGATCGCCCACGTACCACAGCCCGCCGGCAAAGGTCAGCAGGACCACGACGAGGACCACCTTCCCGATCGGCGAGGTGGTAAAGTTACGAACGGCTTCAAGCATCAAACTGAGGTCCGGGCTGGCGGTGGGGTCTCAGGTCCGTTGTCGGCGCCCGCAGCCGGGCGGCAGCGTCAGGACGGTTCGCAAGGAAAATAGAAACACTCGCCAGCGGCGGCAAGGCGTGCCTCTGCCGTGCCTTCCGCCAGCCGCGAGGGGCGCGGGCCGGCGTTGTGCCCCGGTTGCCCGGAGTGCCGGCCATTGTTTTCAGCCCCGCTGGTGTGGTACGCCCATAACTGACGGGAATCGTGGGATGTCGGGCAATGCATACCGTTTGCTCCTCCGCGGGGGGCCGCGGCGCACGACGCGCGTGTGCGGGTCGTCTCTGGCTTCTGATCCTGATACTGGTTCTGCCCGCGTGCACCACGGTGCTGACCCGCTCGCCGATCCCGGAGGAGGAAATCGACTTTGCGCGCCCCTACGGCATCGATGCCGGCGGCTTCCGCGCCTGGGGTGACACCCTGAGCAAGGAAGTCGGCGCTCTGGCGCTCGAGCGATGGACAAATCTCATCCGCGAAGCGCATGCGGAGACGATCAGGGCAGGGGGGCCGGTCCGCGAGTATGTTCTCGCGCTTTCCGGCGGCGGTCCGGACGGGGCGTTTGGCGCCGGCCTCCTGAACGGCTGGAGCGATCGGGGCGACCGCCCGGAGTTCACGATCGTCACCGGCATCAGCACCGGCGCAATCGTCGCGTTGTTCGCGTTCCTCGGCCCCGAATACGACGACACCGTGAAGGAGATTTACACCACCTACACCACCGACCAGCTGCTGACCCCGGCGATCTTTGCCGCACTGACCGGCGGGACCGCGTTCACCGATACCAGTGGCTACCGCCGGTTGATCGAGAAGTACGTCAATAAAGCCGTTGTCGCCCGGCTCGCCGAAGAGTCCGGGAAGGGGCGGGCCCTGCTCATCGGCACGACCAATCTCGATGCGGCACGGCCGATGGTCTGGAACATCACCCGGATCGCCGCGAGCGGTCACCCGCAGGCACGCAGGCTGATCCACGACGTGATCCAGGCCTCTTCGGCGATCCCGGCGGTCTTTCCGCCGGTGATCATTCCCGTCGAGACCGCCGACGGCCGGCGCTACGACGAAATGCACGTGGACGGCGGTGCGACCCAACAGGTGATGTTCTTCAGCCCCCAGCTCCCGATGCGGCGGGTCGATGAGGCGATCGGCGTTCCGTTCGACCGGCGGATCTACGTCGTCATCAACAACAAGCTGGCGAAGCCCTATGATCCGGTGCGTCCGCGGGTCCTGGCGATTGCTCAGACGGCGGCGAGCAGCCTGATCAGCGGCTCGGGAACCGGCGACATCTACCGGATTTTCGCGATCACCCAGCGCGACGGCATCGATCTGAACGTGGTCTGGATCCCGGCCGACTTCGACAAGGAAGCGGAGGAACCGTTCGATCCGGTGTACATGCGGGCGCTGTTTGACCTCGGGGTCGAATACGGCCGCGACGGCGGCCGCTGGCGGCCGCTGCCGCCGGATTATGCACCCTGGCCTGATGAGCAACCAGAGCCGCCGGCCGCCAGACCGACTGTGCGGACCGGCCGGGTTCTGGCCCCGGCTTCCTGAGCCGCGGCCGGTCGTTCTCCGGACTGAGCCCAGGCGGATCGCGCCCGCTCATCTGCTCACACTTTGAGCAAAAAACCGTCATTGCCGAAAAACAGGGCGACTATTCACAGCCAAGCCTGGCCGCCTGCCTGCTGAACGGGCATGCCTAAGCCGCTGTGGCCCGACCCTCCGGCTCACGGCGGAAGCGGCTGGCGGGGAGTGGCCCGGTTCTTGCTGCAAAGGTCGCGCTGCGTCTGGCCGGTTGTGCCGCCCCGCAGGTTCGGGGCGGACGTCGACCGGCCGGTGCGGCCGAACGCTCAAACCTGCCAATCGGGGAGAACTGAACCCATGCTCAAAGGTCTGCGCGCAACCGCGGGGTCCCTGGCGCTCGCCGCCGTTATCGCTTCGGCGACCGGCGTCCGCGCCGAAGAGACGATCAAGATCGGCGTCCTTCATTCGCTGTCCGGCACCATGGCGATCAGCGAGACGACCCTCAAGGACGTCATGCTCATGCTCATCG
>CAYVUM010000108.1:0-11499 GCA_964454795.1 uncultured Rhodospirillaceae bacterium | reverse complement strand
GACATGTTTCCGGGGATGGCCTAATCCGCCCGTGTAGAAGGTTTCGATTAAATCGCCGACTGGTTCGAGACCCTGTCCAAGGCTGAAAAGTCTCACGCCGGCCGCTTCCAGAAAGCCCTCGACACTCTCGACTGACCCGTCCGGCTGCGATCGACTGCGGGGGCGGGCCTCCGGGTCCGCACCCCGGTTATTCGCTCCCGGCTTGAGGTCCGGACGCTGATCCGGGCGGCCCGGCGGGAACCAACCCCCGTCCGACCGCCGGTCGGCGGTGCCGTCACAAAGGCCGCGGCCCGGGACCGTTTCGGAGGAAACCATGCGCGAAGGCAGTCTCGACGCCCCGATCCGCCATCCGATCGCTTGGCGCGATCCTGACTTCTACGATCCGCAGAAGCTGGACGCCGAGTTGCGCCGCGTGTTTGACATCTGCCACGGCTGCCGGCGCTGCTTCAATCTCTGCGACAGCTTTCCCCGGCTGTTCGATCTCGTCGACGGGTCGGAGACCGGGGAGCTCGACAGCGTCGACAGTGCCGGCTTCAAGCCGGTCGTCGACGCCTGCACCCTGTGCGACATGTGCTTCCTGACCAAGTGTCCGTACGTGCCGCCGCACGAATTCAATCTGGATTTCCCGCACCTGATGCTCCGCTACCGGGCGGTGGAGAAAAAACAGGGCAAGGTGCCCTTCGCCGACCGCCAGCTCACCGAGACCGATCGCAACGGCCGGTTGGCCGGTCCCGTGGCGCCGCTCGCCAACTGGGCCTCAAAGCAAGGCAACACCGTCACGCGGCCGGTGCTGGAACGACTGGCCGGCGTCGACCGCGACGCCCACCTGCCGCCATTCCAGGGCAAGACCCTGCTCGCCCGGGCCCGGGCGAATCCGCCTGAGTTGAACCAGGATGCGCCGGCGTTCGGGCGCAAGGCGGTGCTCTACGCAACCTGTTTCTGCAACTACAACAATCCTGAGATCGGCACGGCCGCCCTCGCCGTTCTCGCCCGCAACGGTGTCGAGACCGAGGTGATCTATCCCGAATGCTGCGGCATGCCGCAGCTGGAACACGGCGATCTGGAGCGGGTCGCAGAGAAGGCGCGCAACGTTGCCGCAACGCTGCGCCCCTGGGTGGACAATGGCTACGACATCGTTGGCCTCGTGCCGTCGTGCACGCTGATGATGAAGTTCGAGTGGCCGCTGATCGAGCCCGACGACGACAACGTCAAGGCGTTGAGCGCCGCCACTTTCGATGCCGCGGAGTACCTCGCTGATATTGCCCGCAAGGAGGGCCTGAGCGACGGGCTCTCCCCGCTGCCGGGAGGCGTGACGGTCCACATCGCTTGCCACGCGCGCGCTCAGAACATGGGCCAGAAAGCGACGGAAATCCTCAAGCTGCTGCCGGACACCCCGGTGACGGTGATCGAGCGCTGCTCCGGTCACGGCGGGTCGTGGGGGGTGAAGAAGGGCAATTTCGAGGTCGCCCTCAAGGTGGGGCGGCCGGTGGCCCGCCAGGCGGTGGAGGCGAAGTCGGCCTTTTTGGTGTCCGAATGCCCGCTGGCCCGCGATCACATCCTCCAGGGAATGGAAAAGCTCAATGGCGCTTCAGCCGCGCCGGAGCCGGTTCATCATCCGATCCAGCTGATCGCCCGGGCCTACGGGCTGTGAAGAGACGGAGACGCTGAGTGGGAGCCAAGCGAGAGATCACCCGGGCCGACATCCTGTCGCTCGACGACTATGAGGCCGTGCGGTCCGACCGCAAGCGTGCGGTGACCGATCTGAAGCGGGACCGGCGGATCGGTGTTGGTCCGGATGCCACGTTCTATTTCGAGAATTACGACACCATCTGGCATCAGATTCACGAAATGCTGCGCATTGAGCGGGGCGGCGAGGAGCAGATCGAGGACGAGTTGCGTGCCTACAACCCGCTGATCCCGAAGGGCCGGGAGCTGGTGGCGACACTGATGTTCGAGATTGACGATGCGCGCCGGCGCGCTCGGGTCCTGGGCGAACTGGGCGGGGTTGAGGAGACGGTGATTCTCGAAGTGGACGGCGATACGATCCGGGCTGTGGCGGAGCAGGACGTGGAACGGACCACCGAGGAGGGGAAGACCTCGTCGATCCATTTCCTCAAGTTTCCGCTGAGCGGGTCCCAGGCGGCGGCGTTCAAGACACCCGACACCCGGGTGCTGCTCGGCATCACCCATCCCCGATACGAGCACATGGTGGTCGTGCCGGAGCGGGTGCGGGCGGCGCTCGCCAACGATCTGGACTGACCGGGCCGCGCGCCTTATTCGATGACCTCGCGGGGGGCGATCCCCCAGAGGGCGGAGCGATCGAGCCAGCCGTCGTAGTCGTCGATCACCATTCGGCACGCGCCCGCCGCCTCCGGGCAGGCGCGGATTTCGCCGATCACCCCCGGCTCCACTTCGGCAACGACCGGGCTTGCCACTGAAGGCCCGGCGCGCAATGGCCTGATGCTGTCGATGACGATCGCGGTACGCCGGCTGCTGAGCAGGCTGCGGTGGACCCAGCCGACGGTATCTTCCAGGTCGCGGACTTTGCGCCAGTGCTCGAATCTTGCGAGCACTTCCAGGGGAAGGCCGCGGCGGCGATAGACCCAGCGCACCGGATAGCGCATTCCCGGCCCGGCACGCATGTTAACCTCATCGGCTTTCAGGCTCACGAACTCGAGCCCGTCCGGGCCCATCCCGTCGGCGGCGGCGGCCGGCCCTCCCCCCGTGGCAAGCGCGATGAGCAGGAGGAAGGCCAGCATCGGTGCGGTGGCGGCGGGCTGGGGCACGGGGCTTGCGGCAGAGGGCTGGCGATCGGTTGCCTTGGCGGAGTGCGTTCGGCCGGGGGCAGGACCGCCCGGCCATCCGACTGTTGCGGGCCGGGGCCGATGTGGTCAAGGGGGCGGATCGGCGGGCGTGCCAGGGGGACCGGCGGCGTCCCCCCGGCGGCTGGACAGCGGCCCCGCCCGGTGCTATCGGCACAGGCTTGTGACTCACGGGGGAGGGCGCTAATGGCGAGGGAAAAACCAAGGGTTTTCGTCACCCGAAAGCTCCCCGACGTGATCGAGACGCGGATGATGGAGCTGTTCGACGTCCGCCTCAATCTCGCCGACACGCCGATGTCCACTGACGAACTGGCCTCGGCCGCGACCGAGGCCGACGTCCTGGTCCCCACCGTCACTGACCGCGTTGACCGGCGAATCATCGAGGCCGCCGGTGACCGCCTGCGGCTGATCGCCAATTACGGCGCCGGAGTCGATCACATCGACCTGTCGGCCGCGGTCCGGCGGGGCATTACCGTGACCAACACGCCGGACGTGCTCACTGAAGACACCGCCGAGATGACCATGGCGCTGATCCTCGCTGCGCCCCGGCGCCTGACCGAAGGCGAGCGGCTGTTGCGGGAGGGCCGCTGGACCGGCTGGTCCCCGACCTGGATGCTCGGCCATCGGGTCAGCGGCAAGCGGCTCGGCATCGTTGGCATGGGACGGATCGGCCAAGCCGTGGCGCGGCGCGCCCGCGGCTTTGATATGGCGATCCACTACCACAATCGCCGCCGCGTCCATCCCGACATCGAGGCCGAGCTTGAGGCCACCTATCACGACAGCCTCGATCAGATGCTGGCGCGGATGGACATCATCACCATCCATTGCCCGCACACCCCGGCGACCTATCATTTGCTGTCGGCGCGACGCCTGCGGCTGCTGCAGCCGCAGGCCTATATCGTCAATACCGCCCGCGGCGAAATCATCGACGAGCTCGCGCTGATCGCCATGCTCCGCAATGGCGACATCGCCGGCGCTGCCCTCGACGTTTTCGAGAACGAGCCGCATTTCAACCCGAAGCTGCTGACTCTCGACAACGTGGTCTTGCTGCCACATATGGGGTCTGCAACGATCGAAGGGCGGATCGGCATGGGAGAGAGCGTTCTGGTCAACATCCGCTCCTTTGTGGACGGCCACGCACCGCCCAACCGGATCCTGCCCGAAGACCTGGGCTTCTGAGCCGGCCGCCGGGTCGGCCTGTTTTCTGTGCAGTTTCCCCAATTTGCCTTTGGAGCGGGCAGCGGCCCCGCGCGCGACCGACCGTTTCTGCCGGTCGCAGACTGAGTCCGGCCATGGCACGCCGCGTGCTTCCCTCTCCGGGAACCGGGGAGGACCGGCAAGCCCGCGCGCTGGTCCGCAACCCGTTTGCCATGGAAAGACGAAAAGGGGACGACGAGGTCAGCCATGAACAGAACAATCCTGTCCGGACTGCGGACGACCGCGATCCGCCTCGCCGGCGCGGTGATCGCCGCCGTCCTCGCCATCCAGGTCCCGGCGACCGATGCCCGCGCCGAGGAGCGGACCTCGTTCCGCGTCGCCTGGTCGATCTACGTGGGCTGGATGCCGTGGGGCTATGCGGCCGACAGCGGGATCATGGAGAAGTGGGCCGACAAGTACGGGATCGACGTCGAGATCGTCCAGATCAACGACTACATCGAGTCGATCAATCAATACACCGCCGGCGCGTTCGATGGCTGCGTGATGACCAATATGGACGCGCTGACCATTCCGGCCGCCGGCGGCGTGGATTCCACGGCGCTGATCGTCGGCGACTTCTCCAACGGCAACGACGGGGTTGTCCTCAAGGACGGCGATCAGGTCGGTGACCTGGCCGGCCGCGACGTGCACCTGGTCGAGTTGTCCGTCTCCCACTACCTGCTCGCCCGCGCCCTGGACTCGGTCGGCCTCAGCGAGCGCGACCTGAGCGTCGTGAATACATCTGACGCCGACATCGTCGCCGCATTCAGCGGGTCTTCCGATATCACCGCCGTGGTCACCTGGAATCCGCAGCTTTCCGAGGTGGTGCAGGTGCCCGGCGCCAGGAAGGTGTTCGACTCCTCGGACATCCCCGGGGAAATCATCGACCTGATGGTCGTCAACACTGAGACCCTTGAAGCCAACCCGAAATTCGGCAAGGCGCTCACCGGTGCGTGGTACGAGATTATGGCGCGGATGCGCCGGGACGATGACGTCGGCAGTCAGGCGCGGACCCAGATGGCGGCAGCCGCCGGAACTGATCTGGCCGGCTATGACGCCCAGCTGGCCACCACCCAGATGTTCTACGCTCCGGCCGAGGCGGTCGCCTTTACCCGCAGCGAGGACCTGATCCGCACCATGGACCGGGTCCGAATCTTCTCCTTCGATCACGGTCTGCTCGGCGAGGGCGCGGCGAGCGTCGATGCCGTCGGCATCGCCTTTCCCGACGGCTCGGTGCTCGGCGATGGGTCCAACGTGAAGCTCCGCTTCGACCCCGCGTTCATGGCAATGGCTGCCGACGGCACGCTCTGAGCGGTCACCGCGGCGGCGCGGCTGGCCGGACCCAGGGATGAAACGGGCGATCAACCGCCGGCCGTCGCGGACGACGGCGGCCTACTTGGCCGCCACGCCGTTCCTGGTTGTGCTCATCATCTATCTGGTCGCCTCGGCGATCCGGCTTGCCGAAAACCCCAACGACAAGCTGCTGCCCTCGCCGGCGACGATCCTCGATGCGGTGATCCGGATGGCCGCAGAGCCGGACCGGCGGTCGGGAGACCTGCTGCTCTGGGTCGACACCGTCGCCAGTCTCGCCCGGCTGTTCGCGGGGATGGCGGCGGCGACCCTCGCCGGCGTCGTCTTCGGGATTGCCACCGGCTTGGTCCCTTATCTGCGGGCGAGCTGGGCGCCCTTCATCGCGGTGCTGTCGATGATCCCGCCGCTGGCCGTCCTGCCGGTCCTGTTCATCGTGTTCGGTCTCGGCGAGACCTCGAAAGTGGTGCTGATCTTCGTCGGCGTCGCGCCGTTCCTCATTCGCGACCTGGCCCTCCGGGTCGAGGAGCTGCCGCGCGAGCAGTTGATCAAGGCCCAGACTCTGGGCGCCTCCACCTGGCAGATCATCACCCGGGTGGTGCTGCCGCAGGTCCTGCCGCGGCTGATCGATGCGGTGCGGCTGTCGCTGGGCCCGGCCTGGCTGTTTCTGATCGCGGCCGAGGCGATCGCGGCGACCGAAGGGCTCGGCTACCGGATTTTCCTGGTTCGCCGGTACTTGGCCATGGATGTGATCCTGCCTTACGTGGCCTGGATCACCCTTCTGGCGTTTCTCACCGATCTGGGATTGCGGCGGCTGCAGGCACGCCGGTTTGCCTGGTATCGTGGCTGAGCGTCCCTCTCAGGTCGACCGGTGAGCCTGCCATGACCAGCGTCGTGGTCGAGAACGTCTGGAAGGAATACGGCCTGGCCATCGTGCTGGAGCGGATCAACCTCACGGTCCGCGAGCGGTCCTTCTGCGCGATCGTCGGTGCCTCCGGCTGCGGCAAGACCACCTTCCTGCGCCTGCTGCTGAGCGAGGAGACGCCGACCCGCGGCGAGATCCGCCTGGACGGGGTGCCGCTGCCGCCGGAGCCGGGGCCGGAGCGGGGGGTGGTGTTCCAGCGCTACTCGGTGTTCCCGCACCTGACGGTGACCGAGAACGTCATGCTCGGGCTGGAGCTGGCCGGCTCGCCGCTGCTCGGCCGGCTGTTCGGGGCGAGGCGGCGCCGGGCGGCCGAGGAGGCGATGGCGACCATCGAAGCGGTCGGTCTCAGTGCTGCCCGCGATCAGTACCCGGCGGCGCTGTCTGGGGGAATGCAGCAGCGCCTGGCGCTGGCCCAGACCCTGATCCGCAAGCCCAAGCTGCTGCTCCTCGACGAGCCGTTCGGCGCCCTCGACCCCGGCACCCGCAAGGCGATGCACGGCCTGCTTCTCGAGCTGTGGGGCGCCACCGAAATGACCGTGTTCATGGTCACCCACGACCTTGCGGAGGGCTTTGAGCTCGGGACCCGGCTGCTGGTCTTCGATAAGGTCCGGCTCGATCCGGCGGCACCGAACCGGTACGGTGCGACCATCACCTATGACATCCCGCTCGACCGCAAGACCGGGGCGGCCACCGTCCCGCAGGAGGTGGCCCGTGCCGTTGAGCGTCCGGGCACCAGGAGACCCAGACCATGACCGATCCCGTGTTCGGCCCGGCCGCGCCCCCACTCCGGGGCGCCGTCCGCCGCCACCATCCCGATTTCGAGGCGCTCCAGGCCCGCGGCTGGAAAGCCGCCCAGGCGGAAGCCGACATCCCCACCACGAAATGGCGGGCCGAGTGCGAGACCGCCGTGGCCCGGGGCCTGCCAGCCGCCGACAGCGTTACAGACCGCTCGATTTCCACCTTCGCCCGCGGCGAGCTGCCCCATTTCGCCGGAATCAACACCTTCCTGAAGGCGCCCTATGCGGAGGACATCCGCCAGGTCGGCGCCTATGATGCGGCGATCATCGGCGTGCCGTTCGACGGCGGCACCACCTACCGCCCCGGCGCCCGGTTCGGCCCCCAGGCGATGCGGCGGATTTCCGCGCTCTATACGCCTTACAATTATGAGCTCGGCGTCGACCTGCGTGAGCAGATGAGCCTCTGCGATGCCGGCGATGTGTTCACCATCCCCGCCAACATCGAGAAGACCTTCGACCAGATCAGCCGCGGCGTCGGCCACGTGTTCTCTTCCGGGGCCATGCCGCTGATCCTCGGCGGCGACCATTCGATCGGCTTCGCGACGGTGCGCGGCATCGCCCAATGCACCTCGAAACGGATCGGGATCATCCACTTCGACCGCCACGCCGACATCCAGGAGAAGGACCTGGACGAGCGGATGCACACCACCCCGTGGTTCCACGCCACCAACCTGCCGAACGTCCCCGCCTGCAACCTGGTGCAGATCGGCATCGGCGGCTGGCAGGTGCCGCGCGAGGCGGTCGCCGAGATCCGCAAGCGGATGACCAACGTGCTGACCATGCGCGATGTGGAGGAGCTGGGCCTGGACCGCACCGCCGAGATCGCCCTGGAGCTGGCCTGGAAGGATGCCGATGCCGTCTACTTGAGCTTCGACATCGACTGTGTCGACTGCGGCTTCGTCCCCGGCACCGGCTGGCCGGAGCCGGGGGGATTCCTGCCCCGCGAGGCGCTGTCGCTGGTCGGCAAGGTGGCGGCCGAAGGCCTGTGCGGCATCGAGGTGGTCGAGGTCTCCCCGCCCTACGACACCTCCGATATCACCGCGCTGTTCGGGGTGCGGGTGATCGTCGATGCGCTCGGCACCCTGGTCGCCCACGGCAAGCTCGGCGCCCACAGGGGGATCATCGACACCCCGGTCAGCGACTGACATGCACGGCGGGGGCCGGGGCGGCGGGGTCGCCGGCGATGCGGACGCGGCCGCACGGCGCGAGCGGACCTTCATCGAAGGCTTCCGCGCCGCCGCCGACAAGCGGGTGTTCCTGGAGCTGGCCGGGGTGCCGTTCCGCCGCGACCCGGGGGGCGGGCCGCCGCTCTGGCTGCTCGAGGTCCGGATCACCGACAGCTACAGGGTCGGCGCGGCGGCGCCGGCGTTCGGGATCCGCGAGCTCGCCTATCAGCCGCTGCCGGGGGAGCTGGTCGAGTGGACCACCGGCGTGGTGTTCGTCTACGTCTCCCTGGACGACCGCCGCGAGCTGAGTTTGGCCGAGGTGCTGGGCGGGGAGGATGAACTGTCGGTCGGATGAGCCGTCAGACGTCCGCCGACGGATGAAGTCCGGGCTCCGCCAGCGGCCTCAGGCGAAGATCGCGTCCAGGTTGATCTGAATGCCCGGCGGGTCCATGGCGAGGGTGCCGGCGCGGACGATCGTGGTGCGGATCGCCGCCTCGCCGTCGAGCCGGTGGTGGACGATCACCCGGCCCTTCGGATCGACGATCAGGTAATGCCGGATCGTCGGCATCCGGGCATAATCGGCCAGCTTGGCGCCGGCATCGCGGGCTTCCGAGGACGGCGAGAGCACCTCGACGACGATCACCGGGTCGTCGACCCGCACCGCGTCGTCGTCGAGCGGCGCACCGCAGCGGACCAGGGCGTCCGGCTCACAGACGGTGGTCGCGTCGATCGCCACCGCCATCCCGTCGGGATAGGCGAGGCAGCCGAGACCGCCGCTCCGGATCGCGTCGTCAAGGGCTCGCCAGATCCGCGCCTTAGTGAGCGCATGAACCGAGCGCTCCGGTGCCATTCCGACCACTTCGCCCGCGACCAGTTCATAGCGGCCGGGCCCGGGCTGGCGCATCGCCCAGGCGATGAAGTCGTCGGCGGTCATCGATGTCTTCGCGGCGACGCTCACCCGCAAAACCTCCCGTAGCCGGCTCCGGTGGCCAGAGCCCGGACCCCGCCCGCATCCATATTGTGCGCGTTCTCAGCACCGCCCGCCAGCCCCTGCGGCCAGCCCTGGCGGGCGAGGCGGACTGCGTCGGCCATTTGCGGCGACAGGGTCTCCCTTGCCGTCATTGCGAGGCGGCGAAGCCGCCGCGGCAATCCAGGGGGGGGCGGGAGAAAACCGGTAAGGCCGAAGGCCTGGATGGATTCGCTTCGCTCGCAATGACGGCTATACTGCCGATTGCGGCGAAATGCGGTAATTTGGAAAATCCGTAGCTGTATTCCGACGCATGAAGCCAATCGGTTCGTGGGCCACACGAGGCGGCATGGCACCTTGCAGGCAATAGGATTTGAATGCTGAAGCAGACAAATCGGCAGCTGAGGACATCCGTCGGATTAAGCCAGACGCCTATTCAGACCTACGCGGGACAGGAGGTCTCGACGCATGAAGACGGCAAAAAAATCAAGTATTTTTATCGGAATGTCAACAAAAAGTCAAAGCGAAAGATGACTTCGTCGATGTATTTAGCAAAGGTTGTTATATTTATAGTGAAATCGTTTGCGTTCACAATTGTTGTCGGTGCAAGGCTGACAATAGGGCTTTCTGTTTGGATCGCTGCTATATGCAGAGTAATAGCGGTTGCAAGTTTTCAGATCACCGTTTCTCTAATTGGTCACGGTGATGCTGGGCAAGCTGCTCAAGTTATAGAAAAAGCCGCATCAATATGGCCACAGGGCCTAAATGCGATTATACGGTCTTTCTGGGACAAAGGCAATTATGAGCAGCAGAATACCGGAACATTGACGCCTTATGAAGCCAATCGATACTCTAAATCAGTGCCCGTAAATTGGGGGCGGGCATTTTTTGAGATTATATACAGTATAATATTTTACTCGAGCATCATTGTTTCTTCTCGCTATTTTGGGGCTTTTTCTGCTTCTGCAACTATATCGTATGACTTCACGGTGGGTCAAAAACAAGTCCTAACAGTGGATGCGCAAGAAAATGCAGGGCCTGGACAACTACTGACTGAAATAATTACAAACCTATTCGATTTTGCTACAAATATTCCAGTTCCAGTGTATTTAGCCGCTTTTGGTATTATGGTTATTTTAATAGTCGTTTTGATTGGTCGCCGCAGATAATGGAACAAAGATGTAAGGCGGGTCTTCGGCCGCCGGTTCGTTTGCTTCAGCAAGCGTAGTCCGGATGGAGCGGAGCGAAATCCGGGACAACCGGTCGCCGAGGACGTCTCCGCATGCCGCTTAGCCCCACGCGGGCGGTCAGTTCGCTCGAAATGCCTCGATAAAGTCTTCCGGGGTCACACCGGCTTGCTTCAGGACACCAATCAACGTTCCGGTCTTCAGCTCCCGGTGATTGGGCACAACGCAACCGGCGGCGCCTCGTCGCAACACGATGTGGCTGCCGCGTTGCCGGGCAACAACAAACCCCAGCAACTCGAGCGTCTGACAACGTCCGCGCCAGAGACCCGCGGCAGCCTACCCACGAACCTCCACCTCGAACGTGGTCACCAGCGGGTGCCCCGACGCGGCGAGGGGGAACTCCTCCAGATAAAGCGCGGTCGCCTCGCGAAGACTGGCCAGCGCCTCTTCCACGGTTTCCCCTTGCGTCGTGGTTCCGGTCTCGGGGTTGAAGGCGGTCAGCCCGCCCTCTGCGGCCGGCAACAAAACGGCGGTCAGCAGCATGGCTTCCTCTCAGACCCGGTTGACGCAGGGTACTCCGCGACCTGACCGCCGCCAAGCGCCCCCGCCTACACATCCACCTCCGCCACAAACCTTGCGTTGGCCTGGATCCAGGCGAACCGCAATTCCGGGCGGCGGCCCATCAGGGTTTCGACCAGGCGGGCGGTCTCCGGCAGGTCGCCGCCTCCGGAACCGGCCTCGCCGTCCTCGGGCAGGATTACCCGCAACAGCGACCGGGTCCGCGGGTCCATGGTGGTGGACTTGAGCTGGGCCGGCGGCATCTCGCCCAGGCCCTTGAAGCGGCTGACCTCGACCTTGCCGCGGCCGCCGAAGCCGCCCGAGAGCAGCGCCTCCTTATGGGCGTCATCCCGGGCATAGACGGAGTCGGCGCCGCGGGTCAGCCGGTAGAGCGGCGGAACGGCGAGATGCAGATGGCCGCGGCGGATCAGCTCCGGCAACTCGCGGAAGAAAAAGGTCATCAACAGCGCGGCGATGTGGGCGCCGTCCACATCGCCGTCGGTCATGATGATCACACGCTGGTAGCGGAGCGCCTCCGCATCGAAGCCTATCCCAAACCCCCGCCGAGCCGC